>NZ_JBRAHS010000007.1:26295-123332 GCF_052743555.1 Desulfosoma sp. | reverse complement strand
GGTGTCAACAAACGCCTAGACGATGTGAACGCGCACTTGGTGGACCAAAGCCGACGCATCGATGAAACAAATAATCGCATTGACGCCGTTCGAGAACAACTCTCCCAGCGCATCGATACTGTGCGCGAAGAACTTAACCAGGACATTGAGACTGTGCGGGAAGAACTTAACCAGCGCATGGACGCCGTTCGTGGACAACTGACTCAGCGTATTGAGGCCGTGCGGGAAGAACTCACCCAACGCATCGAAGGCGTCCGTGAGGAACTCACACAGCGCATGGATACGGTGCGTCAGGAACTGACCCTGCGCATGGACGGATTACACACGGATCTCATCCACCGCAGCGACAGAACCCACTCCCGACTGGATCGCATCTGGGAAGCTATTGTTCGACGTGAGGAATACGAGGAATTTAAGAAGCGTTTGGTATCCTTGGAGAAGGACGTGGAAGAACTCAAGCGCAAGGTTGCTTAAACGCCAACCCCAAGACCATCGCCCGTTAAGGCAAAGAATCCTGTCGCGGTCCGGGAGTTTCCGGGCGGACCGAAGATCATCACCCGTCAGGGCAAAGGATCTTCACCTTCCCACAAGCCTTTCCGGCGGCGATTTTTTCGGCACCCCCCTAAAAAATGTAGGCAAGTCCCGTCGAAGCGCCTGCCCTCTATCTCCGTCCGTGGGCGTAAAGACCATAAGATCGTCCCTTCAACAGCATACACGGGTAAGCCTTCCCTGCATCGCTGCTGCGTGGTGAGCCCCCAGGATAGCACAGCGATCGCAGACCGCTTTCAAATCCTTGTCCCGCCTGCTGTGGCTCCGTGGACTCCTGAAGGGTTGGGCGAGCTTTCCAGCTCGTCCAAGGCGCGTGCACCAGGGCGCTGACTTTTCACAGGTAACTCAGAATGGACGCCAAGCCTCTTTCGCTCATGCCCCCCGTTTCCGCAGCCCCGCTCTCCACCATGCATCGGGCGTCGTTCACGTAGCCCATGACCGGTTGCAGTCATTCTTCAAAATCCACGAAACGCTCGCTCGCATGGCGCTTTATGGGCTGTCAAGAGCTGATTTCCGTAACGTTCCCCCGGCGAGTCAAGGCTTTTAGGCCGCCGTTTGCAACGCTTCTTCTTTTGCTCAAGCGTTCCGCCCATGCTGACGATTATGACAGTGATGTCGGTGGGGCACCCGAAGCATGGAACGTGGCACAGAATCGCACAGGTACGGTCATCGCTCAATGGCTTACATTCTGGAACAGACCTCGTCGGTGACGGCCCGAGCCAAAAGGCGTCGGTTCTTCTTTTTGACTTTTCAGGGGCGGCTGCAACTGGAGCGCCGGCATGAGATCACCTTTGAAGCGGTCTATGAACCCTTTGAAGGATGGAAAATTCACCGAGCCTCCGATATGGAGGCCTTTCATAAAGCCGTTCCTGACGGCTACTTTCAAGCCTTCTGCCTGGATGTGCTGAAAGAATCCCACATGGATTGCTTAGTTCGATGGCATCTGGAACCCAAGGACGGCAAGTTGCTGATCAGCAAGCTTCGAGCCCTTATTTCCTCCTGATGGCAATTTATCTCTGGCACCGTGGTTTGGTTTCGTGATATGCGTGCGAGGACTTTGGAAAAAGCTCGACTTTGTAGTGCTCGAGGAATCTCATGAACCCACACGAAATCGAACGCGACCTTCGCCTGCAGAAAGCTTACTATGAAGCCATTTTCGTTTACAGTCCCGACGCCGTAGCCATATTGGATGCCTACGACCGGGTCATCTTGATCAATCGCGCTTTCACAAACCGCTTTCAACACGCGGCAGAGGAAGCGCGCGGCGCCTTCATCAACGATCTCGTGGCGCCGACGTGTATGCGCGTCGATGCGGAAAGCCTTTCCGCCAAAGCACTTCAAGGATTTTCCTTTGAAGTGGAAACCCGCCGGGAACGCAAGAACGGCTCCCTGGTGGACGTGGCCATCACCGCGGCCCCCATCTTTATCGAAGGAAAAATGGTCGCCATCTATGCCAGTTACAGGGACATTACAGGTCGCAAGCAAGCGGAACGCGCCCTGCGTGACATGGACGTAAAATACCGCCTCATTGTGGACCATTCCAACGACGCCGTTTTCGTTGTTCAAGGCGAACGTGTTGTTTTCTGGAATCCCACGTTTCGGGAGTTGTGCGGCTACACGGACGAAGAAATCGCAAACCTTCACATCGCCCAATTGCTTTACCCGGAAGATCGAGACGCAGTGGTCACTCGGCATCGAAAACGTCTTCACGGTGAATCCGTTGCCGCCGTTTCCACGGTGCGCGCCCTTTCCAAGCAGGGCCGAACCCTGTGGATCAATAACAATGCCATTGTTGTGCAATGGGACGGCAAGCCGGCCACCCTCAATTTCGCACGGGATTTCACTCGAGAAAAGGAGCTGGAAACCCAGCTGGCCCACGCCCAAAAGATGGAAGCCGTGGGCACTTTGGCCGGTGGCATCGCCCACGATTTCAATAACCTCTTGCAAACGATTCAAGGCTATGCAGAACTTTTGGCCAATCGGGCCGACTGCAGTGACAGCGAGCGGCTCCGGCTGCAAAAGATCTTCGACGCGGTCCACCGCGGCCGCGAACTGACCCGCAACCTCCTTACCTTAAGCCGTAAGATGGAACCCCATCTTGAATGCGTGAACTTAAACCGTGAACTGACCAAGTTGCACGACATCTTGTCCCGCACTTTGCCCAAGATGATCACCGTGCGACTGGATACCGTCGCCGATCTCCCCGCCGTGCACGCCGATCCATCCCAGGTGGCCCAGGTGATCATGAACCTGGCCGT
This sequence comes from Desulfosoma sp., assembly GCF_052743555.1. Taxonomy (NCBI): domain Bacteria; kingdom Pseudomonadati; phylum Thermodesulfobacteriota; class Syntrophobacteria; order Syntrophobacterales; family Syntrophobacteraceae; genus Desulfosoma; species Desulfosoma sp. The sequence continues at coordinate 120,525 of NZ_JBRAHS010000007.1, read as the reverse complement.
GAACGCCAAGGACGCCATGCCCGACGGCGGAACTCTGACGCTCAAAACACGGCGGTTGACGATCCCCGAAGGGCACACTTCCGCTCTGAAACCGGGATCCTACGTGTGCGTGAGCGTGGAGGACACTGGAAAAGGCATACCGGAGGCTGTGCGTGAACGGATCTTTGAACCGTTTTTCACCACCAAGCCGCCGGGATCCGGCACGGGTTTGGGTCTTTCCATGGTTTATGGCATTATGGCCAACCATCACGGAACGGTGCTCTGCCACAGCCTTCCAGGGCAAGGCACGCGCTTCGACTGCCTCTTTCCTGCCCTGCCCCACCAGGCTCCGGACACGCACGATTCCCCTCAAAAGAAGACTCTTGCCGCGCCACTTTCCCAAGCCACGGTGCTGCTTGTGGACGATGAGGAATCTTTGCGGGCCTCAGGACGGGAAATGCTTGAATGTATTGGATATCGCGTGCTCACAGCCGCCGACGGCGAAGAGGCTCTGAATATTTACGCTCATGAAGGGCCCAAAATCGACGTGGTCCTTCTCGACTTGATCATGCCCGGCATGGGCGGTCGAAAATGTCTGGAAAAGCTTCTGACCCTTCGTCCCGACGCAAAGGTCATTGTGACCAGCGGCTTTTCGGCCAACGACTCCATTCAGGACATCCTCATGCCCGGAGCCTTAGATTTTCTGGCCAAGCCCTATTCGGTGGACGCCCTGGTAAAAAAATCGCCCAGGCCCTCAAGGCTTCATGACCACCGCGTGGGGCTTTCGAGGACCACGCATGACAAAGGTCAGAGGGACCAAGGCGGCGGTAAACCAAGCGAAAAGCCAAAAGGTGTCATTAAAGGCCATCATGGAAGCCTGCCGCGAAGTCTCTCCGTAAATGCTCGCCAGCGCCAGTTGACGATCGTAAAAGGATGACCAGTCCCCTCCCATGAGGGTCAGCATCTTGTCCATGGCTCGTCGAAGGGAAAGGTCAAAGGGCGTGAGCTGGTCCACGAGCATGTTCTGGTGCCACTGGGAGCGTTGGGACAACACCGTGGTGCTGAAGGCTACCCCAAAGCTTCCGCCGAGGTTGCGCAGCAGGTTGAAGATGCCTGTGGCATTGCCCATGTGTTCTCGAGGAATATTCACGTACGTGGCGGCGGATAGGGGCACGAAGAAAAGTCCCATGCCCAGAGCCTGCACGATGCGAGGCCAGGCTGCAGAAAAAAAGTCAGCCTGCAGATTCAGTCGGGACATGAGGCTCAGGGCTACGGCAGCCAGGGCAAGCCCCACGGCTAGAAGGCGGTTGGGCCCAACACCCCGTTTCATGAGCATGCCCGCCACGGGCATGATCATGAGGCTCGCCAGCCCGCCGGGGCCGAGCACCAAACCAGCCCACAGGGCCGTATAGCCCATGAGGTTTTGCAGGTACAGCGGCAACAGAACGATGCTTCCAAAGAGGCAAAAATACCCTGTAAACATGGTGAAGTTGCCCGCAGCAAAGGTGGCGTCCTTGAACACGCGCAGATTCACGACGGGATGAGGTACGCGGAGTTCCACCACGATGAAGGCCGCCAAGGCCACCACAGCGATAATGGTCAGGGTGACAATGAAGTGCGAGGCGAACCAGTCCTCCCGTTGTCCTTTGTCCAGCACCACCTGCAGGCAGCCCAACCCCACCGTGAGCAGAGCCAGGCCCCAACGGTCGATGCGCCCCGCGTGCGCTCGAATGTACGGGGGATCATGCACAAAAAGCCCAGCCATAAAGACGGCCAAGAACCCCATGGGCACATTAATATAGAAGACCCAGCGCCAAGACCAATTGTCGGTAATGAAGCCGCCCAGGACCGGCCCGAGAATGGGGGCAAACACTACGCCCATACCAAAAACCGCCATGGCCACACCGTGTTCCCGCACGGGAAAGGTTTCCAACAAAATGGCCTGAGACAAGGGCTGAAGCCCACCACCCCCAAGCCCCTGAAGCACGCGGGCCATGACAAGCACCTCCAGCGACGGCGCCGCGCCGCACAAAACCGAACTCAACGTGAACACAACGATGGAAAACAACAGGTAAATGCGCCGCCCAAAGAGGCTGGCCAACCAACCCGTGATGGGAATAATGATGGCATTGGAAACAAGATACGACGTGAGCACCCAGGTGACTTCATCCAGACCCGCGTTCAAGCTGCCCTGGATGTGTGGTAAGGACACGTTGACGACACTCGTGTCCATCACCTCAATGAAGGTGGGAATAATCACCGTCAGGGCAATGGCCCACTTGCGCCTGTCCGGATGCGTGGCGGTCATCGGGACGCCCTTTGCGCAGGCACGCGCAACCTCGGCCCGCTACGGTTGGATGTGTCCACGGTGACCTTCAAGGAAAAGCCCAGCCGCAGTGGGTATTCCAGAGAAAAGGGATCGGTGAGCCGAATCTTCACCGGCACGCGTTGCGTGATCTTGATCCAATTGCCCGTGGCATTTTCCGGAGGAAACAAAGAAAAGGCGGCACCCGTTCCCGCTCGAATCCCTTCCACCGTTCCGGAAAAGCGTCGTCCGGGATAACAGTCGGCTCGAATGTGCACTGGCTGGCCAATGCGAATGTGCTCCACTTGAGTTTCCTTGAAATTGGCTTCCACGTACGCGTCGTGGAGCGGCACCACGGCCAGAACTGGCTGCCCGGGAAGAAGGCGTTCGCCCACCTGAACTTTTTTCTGAGCCACATAACCCGCTATGGGGGCGACAATGCGGCAGTACGAGAGGTTCAATTGCGCCATGTCTCGTCGCGCTTCCAATTCTTTGGCATGGGCCAAAAGGGCCTTGAGCCGTTCCTGCTCCACGCGCACACGCAAACGGCCCGCTCGAGCTTCTTCAAACCGAGCCTCAGCCATGGCCGCTTCCTTGCGCGCCGCCTCCAAAGCCGCTTCAGCCGATCGAAGGCGTGCCTCGGACGCCCCTAGGGCCGCCTGCGACTTCCTCAGGGCCGTCTTCATGCGATCCCGATCCCGCACGGATGAAGCACCTTGAGCAGCCAAGACATCATAGCGTTCCCAGTCCCGCTTGGCATGCCGATATTCCGCAAGCACCGCTTCGTGGTCCTGGGCCTCTTCCGATACCTTTTCACGGGCCGCCTGCACCTGGGCCAGGGCGGCTTTAACGGAAGCCTCCGCGGCGCTCACCTCAGCCTGCGTCGCGGCTTCCACATATTCTATGGTGACCCGCGCCGCATGAATGTCCGCCTGAACTCTCAACAAAGCCGCCTCCACCTCTTGCACCCGAGCCTGCTCATCCGCCATATCCAGTTCGATGAGAACCTGGCCTTGCACGACGGGATCGTCGTTTTCCACAAGCACAGCGGCTACGGTTCCGGGAATGCGCGCAGAAACTGCGGCGGCATCGGCCACAACGTAGGCGTTGTCCGTGGTTTCCTTGTTTCGAAGAAAGATCCACCAGTAGAGCGCCCCGACGACCAGGCCGGTCAGCACCACACCAGCAAAGACCCGCTTGAAAAACTGTTTGTTATTCCGAGGCGCCTTGACGGGCGCCTGCACCGGGATGCTCTGCGGCATGCGCTCGGCCATATCCTTTGTCGCGCCTCCTTGTATCTTTGCCAATGATTTCGTGAAGCACCAAAACGCCGCCCCGCACTCTTCATGTCTATGGCCCGTTGGCGCGGGAAAGGTCAACGGAAAAAACCGTGGAGAAGACACAAAGATTTCTTGACCACATGGGAGCTTCGTGACGCTGTAACGCCCGGAGAACACGTCCCAGCTTTTCCCTTGACAGATCTTTCTGTTGCCCATTAGAGATCGAAGTTTACAAGGTTTTTTGAATGAGACATCCCGATTGAAGGGGCCGCTTTTTTTAGAGCTTTTTTGCTGCAGGGCCATCTTGCACGAGGAAGGAGTCGTCATGACGTTTCAGGAACTTATTCACGCCTTAAACGCCTTTTGGTCTGAAAGAGGGTGCGTTATTCAGCAGCCGTACGACGTGGAAGTGGGCGCGGGAACCTTCAACCCCGCTACGTTCCTTCGCGTTTTGGGTCCGGAACCTTGGAAGGTGGCCTACGTGGAGCCGTCCCGAAGACCCACAGACGGCCGGTACGGAGAAAACCCGAACCGGTTGCAGCATTACTACCAATACCAGGTGATCTTGAAACCTTCCCCGCCGAACAGCCAAGAAATTTACTTGGAAAGCTTGAAAAGCTTTGGGATCGATCCCCTGGATCATGACATTCGTTTCGTGGAAGACGACTGGGAATCCCCCACACTGGGGGCGTCCGGCCTAGGTTGGGAAGTGTGGCTGGACGGCATGGAAATCACCCAGTTTACTTACTTTCAGCAGGCGGGCGGTATCAATCTTTCGCCTGTGTGCGTGGAACTCACCTACGGCCTGGAACGCATCGCCATGTATCTGCAAGGCGTGGACAATGTCTACGATCTTCAATGGGCTGGGGGCGTCACCTACGGCGACGTGCACCACAAGGGTGAGGTGGAATGGTCCCATTACAACTTTGAGGAAGCCGACGTCTCCATGCTTTTGGAACTGTTCAACATGTACGAAAAGGAATCCTTGCGCATGTCCGAACGCGGCTTGGTGCTTCCCTGCTACGACTACTGCCTCAAGTGCTCCCATGTGTTCAATCTACTGGATGCCCGCGGCGCCATCAGTGTCACGGAACGCACCAACTATATCGCACGCGTGCGCAATTTGGCGCGACTGGCCGCCCACGGCTATGCCTCCCAAAGGGAAGCCATGGGGTATCCCCTGCTGACCAAAAAAGCCTTCGGGGACTGACAGGTCTGCGAGGTGCCATCGATTTTCATTGCAGAAGAAAATGAGGGACCGTATGGGACAAGAATTTTACTTGGAAATCGGCAGCGAAGAAATTCCAGCAGGCTATATTTCTGCGGCCTTGGAATCCATGGCGCAGCAGATGGTGCGATTCTTGGACGATCATCGCATCGCCCACGGTGAGCCGTTCACCACCGGCACGCCGCGCCGTTTGTGTCTGTGGATACCCGACGTGGCCGAACGGCAGAAACCCACGGTGGTGGAAATCATCGGACCGCCCAAGTCCCTGGCTTTTGACGCCCAAGGGCGCCCCACCAAGGCGGCCGAAGGGTTTGCCAAGAACCAAGGCATCGACGTGTCCCAACTGACCGTCAAAGCCACCCCCAAGGGCGAATACGTGACGCTGATGAGAGAGGAAGCCGGAGGCCCCACAAAAGACCTACTGGAACGTATGCTCCCCGACTTTGTGGCCCACATTCCCTTTCCCAAGTCCATGCGCTGGGCAAATCTTTCCGTCACCTTTGCGCGGCCCGTGCACTGGATTGTGTGCCTTCTGGGACAGGAGGTGGTGGATTTTCGTTACGGCAATGTGCGCAGTGGCCGCCTTTCCTTTGGGCACCGGTTCATGAGCCCTCAATGGATCGAGGTGCGCAATTTCTCCGACCATCGCGAAAACCTTCGGCGGCACAAGGTTATCGTTGACACGGCGGAGCGCAGACGGCTCATCATGGAAGGTATTCAGGAAAAAGCGGCTTCCATTGGTGGGCGCATTTTGGAAGACGAGGACCTCCTGGACGAGGTGGCGCACCTAGTGGAATACCCCTTTCCCCTTCTCGGTTCCTTTGAAGACAAATACCTGACTCTGCCTCCCGAACTGCTCATCACGGTCATGAAGGAGCATCAGCGCTATTTTGCCGTGGTGGACGACGCGGGAAACCTGAAGGCCCATTTTGTCACCGTCGCCAACACGGTCCCCAGAAACCCCGATCTGGTCGCGGCTGGTAACGCCCGCGTGGTGCGCGCTCGACTGGAAGACGCCCGCTTTTACTATGAAGAAGATCAGAAGGTGCGTCTGGAAGATCGGGCCGAAGCTCTGAAAACTGTGGTGTTTCACGCCAAACTCGGCACCAGCTGGGAAAAGGTGGAGCGTTTCACGCAACTGGCCATATGGCTCTGTGAAAGGCTCTGCCCTCAATGTATGGACAATGTGCGGCGGGCGGCTCTGCTGTGCAAAGCGGATCTGGTGAGCGGCATGGTGGGCGAATTTCCGGAATTGCAGGGTGTCATGGGCCGAGCCTACGCGCGGCTGCAAGGGGAACCGGAGCCGGTGGCTCAGGCCATCTACGAACACTACCTGCCCATTCGTGCAGGAGGTCCTTTGCCGGAAGGGCCGGAAGGGACGGTGCTCAGTATCGCCGATAAGATGGACACCATCGTAGGCTGTTTCGGCGTGGGGCTGTTGCCCACAGGCACCGCCGACCCCTTTGCCCTGCGCCGTCAAACCTTGGGCATTCTTCGCATCATTCTGGAAAAACAACTGCGCTTTTCCCTTGAAGAACTCATCGATCAAGCTCTGCCGCTGCTGCGCTCCAAGATGACCGAACCAGCCGATACCGTGAAAAAAGGTGTTTTGGACTTTTTCCGGGGGCGGCTTCATCATCATCTGGTCACTCAGGAAGGATACGCTCAGGATATTGTGGAAGCCGCCCTGGCCTCGGGTATCGCTTATCCCGCCGACGCGGTTTTGCGGGTCAGGGCGCTGGCCGATTTCACACGGCGAGACGATTTCGAGGCGCTGGCCATGGCGATTAAGCGGGTGGGAAACATCATCAAGGAGGGAGAACGGCACCCTGTGCGGCCGGAGGCTTTGGCGGTGCCTGCAGAACAGGGACTTTGTGAAGCCTACGACCGGGTGCACACGGATGTGGCGGACAAAGTCTCACGTGGCGATTACGCCGGTGCCTTGGAAAGCCTCACCGCCTTAAAAGACCCCATTGACGCCTTCTTTGACGCCGTCTTGGTCATGGATCCCGATGAGGCGGTGCGCCGAAACCGGCTGGCTCTGCTCACGGCCGTTCATGAACTGTTCAACCGCATCGCCGATTTCAGAAAAATCCAGACAGGCTAAAACATAGAGGGCGGACTTATGGGTCCGCCCCGATGCATTAGTGTTGGAAAACCACCCTTTTCCGACAGACCCAGCCGCTTCCCTACGAGCGTGACGGAAAATCCACTTCTTACGCTTTGCGGCCTGGCACTTTCAACACGTCACAAGGCTGCGTTAGCCCAAAATCAGCATTCTCGGACAGGCTTCCGATGAACATGTCCGAGAATGCCTTAAGAGGAGCGGAGCAAGCCGCGATTCCTTATCGCGCCGTGCGCCGATCCCACTGCCTTAAGCCGAAAGGACGTGGCGAAACCGCTGTCGGCCGCGCTCCTTGTGTAGCCGAAAAAGCGCCGCACGGTGCCTCTACGCTGACCGAAAGTTTCCGATGCCCCGATTCTCCAAAGGTCGGCTTCAAGATGTCCCTTCAAGAATGCGAATTTTCGCCAAAGGTGCCCTTGTATGCCGCTCTTTTTCAGGCAAAAGCGCGCATGCCGCCGCCGAAAGTTCAAGAGCGCAGCACCTCGAGCGTCGGGGACGCCAAAGCCATTTACGCCGAAGGCTCCTGCATGTGCAGCACACGTCGAATCCAGGGCAACAACACCAAGCTGCCCACCAGAACCAAAACACCGCTGGCCACAAAGGTGCCTCGGTAGCCCACCAAAGGAATGACCAGGCCTGCCGCATAATTGCCGACAAACACCCCCAAGGTTCTCACGGCATACACCACCGCCGAATGACCTCCCAATCTCCCTTGAGGGAAAAAAGCCGCCGTCATGATGCCCATGGCCAGAATTACCGGCACATCCCCGGTGGTGTGCATGACGCGGACGGCAATCATTTGAGAAGGCGCCTGGGCATAAGCGGTCAGGCCCTGAAAAATGGAGGAAATCACGAGTCCCAGAGCCAACAGCCACACGACGCTCTGGCGCGCATCAAAGCCTCGACCTGTGGCCGGAGCCATCACGGCCATCCATAACCCCACGGCCATATAGGTCCAACCCACTTGGGCACTGGTAAAACCCAAGTCATGCCTCATGAGCAGCGTGTAGGATGTCTGTTCGACACCGAAATGGGTGGCATAAAGCATCCACACGGCCAAGAAGACCAGAGCCCTTGGTTGTTTCAAGTCTTTACGGTAATCTCCCAGGTTAAACCGAATAGGATCGCTGTCCTGCAAGGTCAGCACCAGGACGATCAACAGAGCGGCTCCAGCCACGGCAAATCCTAGCATGCGCACGTAATCCGCATCGCCCCACAAACTTCCCGCAAGGAGGGGTCCCAAGCCGAAGCCCAGGTAACTTCCCATTTGGTACACGGCAATTTTGACGCCGAGTTGTGTCGGTGAAACAACTTTGAGAAAAAGCGCCAGCAGCACGGTTTGAAAAATGGCCCACGAGAGCCCACCCAGAACGGCCAGGGCAAGGAAAGCGTACCACGCCTGGGCAATGCGAAGCCCAACCAGATGCATGAAAAGAAGAACCGCTCCACCAAGAAGCACCCTTTTTGGACTCACCCTGTCAGACAAAACCCCCAGGGGGATCATCAAAACCAGGGCTGAAATGGAATAGAATCCCATGACCACACCCACCATGGCGTCGGAAAGGCCACGGGACTTCAGATGCACGGGAAGAAAAGAAAACATCATCCACAGCACCGCCGTGTACAAGAATCCGCACAAGGGAAAGGTCATGAGCCGCGCGGGAAAAGGGAGGTTCAAGGCAGTCACGGCACGGGGTTTCATGAAATTTTCAAAACCTCCTCAGTAACGAGCCTTCGTTTGAAAAGCGCTACTTTACCTCATCGACCGTGGGGCGCAAGATTCTTGCGACCGGGCACTGCACCCCCGGAATCGAAAGCGCCGGCGCAAGCCACTGGCAGAAGTCATTTTGTGCAAGCGATGCACCCCGTGAATCGTTACCCCGCGACGCGCCAACAAATTGACCACCGGGTATCTCCAGCATCAGGACGGCAACGAGCCCCATGAGGGCCTTGGGTTAACCGCCAGATGCGCGTTATGTCGCTTTTGACGTGGGGCTGTGTTGGACTTAATAAATATACGCTATGGATCAGCGTGGTGCGAACCTGGGAGGACAGAAAATGATGCAACGTCAGCCATCGACATTGTGGATTGCTCTTGGCCTCATCGCCGCTTTGGCCGTGACGTCCTGCGCGGCGCCTCGAAACAGAACGGAACAGGGGGCGCTCGTCGGCACCGGTGTTGGCGCCGCTACCGGGGCGGTTCTGGGACAGGCCATTGGACGCAACACACAATCCACACTGATCGGCGCCGCCGCCGGAGCCCTTGTGGGCGGCGTTGCCGGAGGAATGATCGGCAGTTACATGGATCGGCAGGAGCAGGAAATGCGTCAAGCCCTCGCGGCCACGGAAGCCGCCAACATTCAGCGTACACAGGATGTGCTGGTGGTGACGTTCAAATCCGATGTGCTTTTTGATTTCGATTCGTCCACTTTGAAACCGGGCGCCTCCAGTGAATTGGATCGAGTGGCTCAGGTGCTCAACCGCTATCCTGAAACCCGCATCACTGTGGAAGGCCATACGGACGCCATTGGATCCCTTCAGTACAACCAGCAATTGTCCGAAAGGCGTGCCTTGAGCGTCAAAGAGGCCTTGGTCAGCCGCGGGGTCCATCCGGCCCGCATCAGCACCATCGGCTACGGGGAAACGCGTCCCATTGCGTCCAACGATTCAGAAGCGGGTCGTCAGCTCAACCGCCGCGTCACCATTCTCATCACACCCGTGCAGGGCTAGCCAATGCGACGTCGCCATTCATAGAGGGCCACCGCGGTGGCCGTGGCGGCGTTCAAAGATTCCATGCTCGGAGCCATGGGAATGGCGACAGCCCGGCGCCTCCATGGTTCCGGAAGCCCCGGTCCCTCCAACCCAGCCAGCAGTCCAAAGGATTCTGGAAAGTTCACCTGATTCAAGGGGCGGCCATCTTGGGACAAGGCGATCATGGGCAGTGTCGTGGGCAGATCGGAAGCGGAAGGCCCGAAAAACATCCGCAGTCGAAAGACAGCCCCTGCCGAAGCTCGTACGGCCTTGGGATGAAACGGGTGTGCACTTTCTTTAAGGAGCACCACGGCGGTGACGCCAAAGGCCGCCGCCGTGCGCACCACCGCTCCCACGTTTTCCGGGTCCTGAAACGGCACAAAAAGCGTACAACCCAAGCTCAGACCATCGGCCGGTGTCCAGGACGGAATGGCCGGCACCTGGACGTGCAACAGAGGATGACCTGTGCCAAAGATATCCAGCGCCTCAAAAAGAGGCCTTTCCAGTTCCAGCCAGGTGACATGCTCTCTACAGGCCGAAGGGGGCGCTGGCCCACCGGCCACCGAAATCCAGGCCCGGACCAGGTTCGGCTGAAACTTCAGAACATCGCGAATCACCTTGGCGCCGCTCACCAGGCACAGCCCTTCCTTTCGAATCCCCTTTGGGGTTAAGGCCCTCTGAAGCATTTTGAAATCCACATTGTCAAAACTCGCGATGCGCTTGTGGCGCCCTGCAGCGGAGGCCGCCTGACGCACGAGCGCAGCGCGCTCGCTGAGCCTGACAAAAACCACCAGGCGACGTCGATGCGGCGTCCCTGGAATCAGGTAGGCGCGATCCTCCATCAAAGCAAAACGCCCGTTAAAAAGCCGCACAGCGCGTTCCAGTTCGTGGTCACAATGGGGACCTTTCATGAAAATGAGCCGCCCCCCTTTTTCCAGACACCCTTCGATGCGTTCCATGGTTTCCGCCATCGATTCCACGGCCCGCGTAATGACACCGCGCACAGGGCGATCATATGACGGCCCGATACGGCGCCCTTCAATAAAAACCTTTTCAAGCCCAAGGGCCTCACAGACCTCGTGCAAAAACCGAACGCGATGCTGACGGCTTTCCCCTAGCACCAGTTCAAGGCCCGGGTGAAAAATCTTCAGGGGAATGCCCGGCATGCCGGGCCCTGTGCCCAGGTCCAAAAGGGGCGAAGGCAAAGGGATCATCAGGCCGGGCAGGATGGAATCCAGGTAGAGTTTTCGAACCATGTTGTGGAAGTTGTGCACCCGAGTCAAATTGAGTTCAACATTGTGCCTTCTCAACCATTGATGATATGTCCATAGCTGGTGCACTTGCTGAGCACTCGCCTGCACGCCGCTTTGTTCTAGAATGAAGGCCAGAGCTTGTGGGCTCGGCCTCAAAGCCTGGGGGATCGATCGTTGCGCCATGAAGAGGCTGCTTTTCCTTTCTCGTGCCAGGTCCGTCGCGGGTTTTTCCTTTGGGGACACACCATGAATTGTCACAATGATGGGCATATCACGCCGTGGCGCTCGCCCTCTGGGACGCTTCAGCAACCCACAGTGTTCCTGCATCCCCGCTGGCCTGTGTTGTATGTCGACAATCATCTTCTTGCCGTTTATAAGCCCGCCGGGCTTTTGGTTCAAGGTGATCTCACCGCAGACCCATGTCTTTTGGACCTGACCAGAAGCTGGATCAAGGACCGGTTTCAAAAACCGGGTAACGTTTTTGTCGGCCTTGTGCACCGCTTGGATCGACCCGTTTCCGGCCTCGTCCTCTTTGCTCGAACCACTAAGGCAGCGTCACGATTGAGCGCTGTGTTTCGTGAAAACCGCGCGATAAAGATCTATCTGGCCGTGGTGGAAGGCCGCCCGAACAGCGGTTCCGCGACCCTTGTTCACGGGCTGGCACGGCGGAAGGCGGGAGGAGTAGCCGTCCTTCCTACAGAAACGCCCGGCACGCAACGGGCCGAACTCCACTACAGGACCCTGGCCTGCGCCGAGCAACGCTCTTTGCTTGCCGTGCAACTTAAGACAGGCCGAAAACATCAGATTCGAGCCCAATTGGCTCATGAGGGCTGTCCCATTGTGGGCGATGTGCGCTACGGCGCGCCCTCCACCCTGCCGCATCGCGCCATTGCATTGCATGCCTGGAAACTGATCGTGCCCCACCCGACCAAGGGTGAAGCCGTGGAGATTTCCTGCCCCATTCCTTTCAACTGGACCTGGAACCCTAAGGACATGGACGATGCCTCTTTCCCGAACACTGTTCGACCCTTGTGGCATTGGTGTCAGTACGAGCCTGATCTCAGTTGAAGGCGACAGGTGCATGATGGCGCCCCTATTCAGCCCAACGGCTGGGGCGGCGGTCTGCCCACAAGACGGTGTTCTTGTCACAAGGTAGCTTTTGTGAAACAATGCTGCATGGTTCAGTGGCTTGTTTTCCCGCTTTTACATCTAATGAGGAGGATACCCATGGCCGAATTGATGGACGTGATTCGTTCCCGACGCAGCATTCGAAACTTCGAAGACAAGGATGTTCCCGACGCATTGCTTCAAAAGGTTCTGGATGCCGTCAAGTGGTCGCAGTCCTGGGCCAACACTCAGTGTTGGGAAGTGATCGTTGTGCGCCATCCGGAAACCAAAGCGAAGCTTCAGGAAACCTTGACCAAAGGCAATCCGGCCACCAAATCCATCACGGCGGCCCCTGTGGTGGTGGCCCTGTGCGGCAAGCTGCAAAGCGCCGGCTACTACAAAGGTGAAAAAACCACCAAGTTCGGGGACTGGTTCATGTTTGATCTGGGTATCGCCACTCAAAACTTCTGCTTGGCCGCCGCCGATGCAGGACTGGGCACCGTGGTCGTGGGCCTGTTCGACCACGACAAGGCCAAAGAAATCCTCGGGGTTCCCGAAGGCTACGAACTGGTGGTGCTGCTGCCCCTGGGATATCCATCCAAGGTGCCCTCGCCTCCGAAGCGACGGGAAATCGAAGAATTCACCCATTACGAAAAATTCTAGGACCTCACAGCATGGCGCGGGCGGCTCGCCCGCGCTTTCCGCTTCACTGCAACGTCATTGTCGGCCTCTCCCCACCCTTGGCGCATCGGTTCAGGAGCCACTTTTCATGAGCCCCAGACGGTTTCGGTATCATCGCGAAGATTTTCTTCCCTTTCCGGTCACCATCGAACACATGGACATCGTGATTCGTTTCTTTGAAGATCGTGTGGAAGCGTCCAACACGCTGTACCTTCGAGCTCTAGAGCCCGTTCAGGAAGTCCGTCTGGATGCCAAGGACCTGAAGATGCGTTCGGTGCGCTGGTGCGCTCACGGCACCCCTGGCCAGGAAGCTGTTCCGGTGCCCTATCGGCTGGACCTGGCACGCCACAAGCTGCTCATCACGCCGCCTCATCCCCTGAGAGCCGGGGAACGGTTCATCGTGGCCACCGACAATCTCTGTTACCCATCCGACCATCTTGTCGAAGGCATTTACCGGGATGTCACGCCGCCTAATGCCCCCCCAGCAATACATGTCCCAATGCCAGCAATGGGGCTTTCAAAGGATCATGCCCGTCATTGACGACTGCCGGGCCAAGTGCACCATGACCACAACCTTGGAAGGGGACGCGCGCTACACCCACATGATCAGCAACGGCAACATCAGCCGCTGCTACAATCCCGGTGGATGCCGTCACCTATGTCAAAGCCGCTGAAGTAATGCATATGCTTCGCCTCATGCTGGGTTCCGAAACCTTTGAAACCGCTACCCGGCTGTATTTTTCCTGCTACAGGAACACAAACGCCAATACGGACCAGTTTTTTGAGTGTTTTGAAGAGGTTCGGGCATTTCTCTGGCGACCTTCAAGAAAAAGTGGCTGGAACAACCGGGTTATGCTCGAGTCACAGCCCGCACGCATTACGACTCGGCCTCTCGAAGCCTAACGGTGACACTGCGTCAGGACTTGATGGACGGTCAAGAACCTTTTCCCGTCCCTGTGTCGGCGGCTCTGGTGAATGCCCAGGGTCGAGACATGGACGGCACATGCCGAATCCTTCTGCTCACAGAACAGGAACAGAGCTACACCTTTGGCAATCTTTCTGAAGAGCCGGCCTTTGCGTCCCTGAACCGAGACGCCTCTTTTTACGGCACCTTTCAAGAGGCCACAGCCGATGCAGCCCTTCTTCAACGCCAGGCCCTGCTGGACTCAAATGCCTTCAACCGCGTGGAAGCATTTCGAAAACTCACGGATCGTGAGCGCCTTGCGCAGATCACCGCCCCTGGAACCCCTGTCTCCTACGGCTGGCTCCACGTTTACGGCACCATTCTTCGCGATGCCAACCTGCCCTGGGCCCTCAAGGCAGCCATGCTGCGCATTGACGAACAGCCCCTGGACCGACACTACGCCGCCTGGTTTCCGGAACTTGTGAGAGCTCGAGAAATCCTGATGCAAGCCATCAACTCCCGGTTTTATGAGGATTTGGTGCACGCTATTCACGAACTGCGCCGGTCCATGAAGACTGGGGATTCGCTTCAGGTCGGCATTCAAAAGCGGGAACTCTACAGGGTGCTCGTGGACCTTTTGGCCGTGGCGGACACGCCCGCGGTGCATGAGATCCTTATGCGCCATCTCGATCAAGCCCGCACCGCCACGGAACGGTTTCGACTCCTTGTGGCCTTAAACCGCAGTTCCTGGAAAAGACGCCTAGAACTTTTGGAACAGACCTCCCATCAGTGGTGCGGCGATGTGACCAGCTACGCCAACTACCTCAAGGTCGTGGCCCTGGGAACACATTCTGATCTGTGGCACCGAGTGGAAAGGGAAAAAAACCGACCGGGGTTCGACCTAACCCACCCAACCCTCAGCCGCGCTCTGCTGGTCACGGTGGCCACTAATACCAAGAAGGTCTGGACTGAAGAAGGCATCGACTGGATCCGACGGCACGTGGTGGACATGGCGCCCGTCAACGCCAACATTGCCCGAAGACTTCTGAATACCTTTCAACACGTGCCGCGCCTACAGCCTCAATGGCGCCGCCGCGTTTGCGCGGCCTTACATGACATCGTGGCCCGCGTGCCTTTTGAAGACAATCCCAGCATCGCCGGGCAGGCTCAAAGTTACCTTCACACATGCCGCCGGATTGATGGACATCCTGACATATAATTCCAAACGGCCGGCTCGATCTTTGATCTCCTGGCTCGACTTGAGGATCTTCGTCCCCACAATCCTAGGTGAGGGTTTTTGTGGGCGGATCGAAGACCGCCACCGCTCGCGCCTTTGAAGGGAAGGTTTTCCGGCCGCCGGCATATCATCCCACGAGGACGCGCTCCTTCCATAGGGACATGCAAGCCCACACGATCTCCAAACAAGGCCATTTTTCGAACGGCCTCAGGAGCGCGAGACGCCCTGAGGCGTTGATGACAAAGGCTTTTTGGGGGCTTGGGTGCCCTCTTGGTGGAGTCATCTTCATCGGCCCCCCTTGACTTTGCCGAAAAAGATGGTTCAATTAGGAATCGTTACTAGTCGATAGTCCCAATTGGGGTCAGTTTGTGATGGACAGTTCGGATGGGGGGAGTGCCGCGGCCATGGTTCGAAGGACGCCACAGCGGGAAGCAGTTTTAGAGGTTTTGCGGCGTTCATGCGACCATCTGACGGCCGATCAAATTTATGATGCGGTGCGCCAAACAGTGCCGCGCATTAGTTTGGGCACGGTCTATCGCAATTTGGAAACTCTGGCTTCTCAAGGTCTGATTCAAAAGATTGTTTCGGGCTCCGGCCCCATGCGATTTGACGGCAACCCTCATCGCCACGTGCACCTGCGTTGTGAACGGTGTGGTGCCCTGGAAGATGTGTGCTTGAAAAAACCTTTGGATCCCACGGCATTTGTGGACGAAGGTTCAGGCCAGGTGGTGCGTTCCTTTGTCCTGGAATTTTCCGGCCTGTGCCGGCGCTGTGCCTCCGCGGATTCTTCGTAGGATATGCGGGAGGACATGTGCCGGCGTGGGAGCGGAATCCGCCTCCCGTGGTGGGGAAAGGTTGGAACCACGCTACGGTATCAAAAAACTTTTGGTCATGGAACAACAATAAGAATGGAGGAGACCAATGGCTCAACTGAAAGGCACGCGAACGGAAAAGAACCTTTTGACGGCCTTTGCCGGAGAATCCCAGGCTCGCAACCGCTACACGTACTTTGCTTCCCAAGCCCGCAAGGAAGGCTATGTGCAAATAGCCCTCATTTTTGAAGAAACCGCCAATCAGGAAAAGGAGCACGCCAAGCGCCTCTTCAACTTTTTACAGGGCGGCGAAGTGGAGGTGCAGGCGGCTTTTCCGGCGGGAAAAGTGGAATCCACTCTGGAGAATCTCAAAGCCGCCGCGGCGGGCGAGCATTACGAACACACGGAAATGTATCCTTCCTTTGCCGCCGTGGCCAGGGAGGAAGGTTTTGATGAGATTGCGGCGGTCTTCATGAATGTGGCCGTGGCCGAAAAACAGCACGAAAAGAGGTATCGAGACTTGGCGGAAAACATCGAAAAGGGGCGGGTGTTCAAGCGGGAAGCTCCCGTCACGTGGCGTTGTCTCAACTGTGGTTACATCTCCGAAGCTGCGGAAGCTCCCAAGCAGTGCCCGGCCTGCGCTCATCCGCAAGCGTATTTTGAGCTTTTGGGAGAAAACTGGTAACGATACAGCACAGGGTGCCCGGCACACGACCGGGCTCCCTGGGAGACGCCATAGGAGGTGATTCCCTCATGGCACCCATCCCCATTAAGGACAAAATCTTCAACGTGGGCGTGGTGGACTGGAACATTCGTGATTTCCACGGTTATTCCACTTACAAAGGCACCACCTACAACGCTTACCTGGTCATGGACGACAAAATCACGCTTTTTGACACGGTCAAGAAGCCCTTCAAGAGTGATCTGCTGCATCACATTCGCGCGATCACCGACCCCCAAAACATTGATTACCTCGTAGTGAATCATGTGGAAATGGATCATTCTGGGTGCGTTCCTGAAATCATCGAGGCCGTAAGACCGCAAAAGGTTTTTTGTTCCGCCATGGCCAAGAAGGCCTTAGAAGCGCACTATGGATCGCGGGACTGGCCCCTGGAAGTGGTTCAAAACGGCCAGGAAATCTCCTTGGGACAGCGCACGGTGCGATTCCTGGAAACGCGCATGCTGCATTGGCCGGACAGTATGTTCAGCTACCTTCCTCAGGATAAGCTTCTCATTTCCAGTGATGCCTTTGGCCAGCACTGGGCCACCAGTGAAACCTTTGACGATCAGGTGCCTTTATCCGAA
Organism: Desulfosoma sp.; assembly: GCF_052743555.1. NCBI lineage: Bacteria > Pseudomonadati > Thermodesulfobacteriota > Syntrophobacteria > Syntrophobacterales > Syntrophobacteraceae > Desulfosoma > Desulfosoma sp. Next base: position 103,558 of record NZ_JBRAHS010000007.1, on the reverse strand, counting down.
TTGTTGCGCCATGCCGCCAAATATTACGCCAACATTCTATTGCCCTATTCTCCTTTGGTGCAGAAGCTGCTCGCAGCGGTTACCGAAATAAAGCTGGACATCGACATGATCGCCCCGGACCATGGCATCATTTGGCGCAGCGACCCCAAGGCCATCCTGGACGCTTATGACACATGGAGTTTGCAAAAGGCGCAACGCAAGGCGCTGGTGATCTACGACACCATGTGGCAGTCCACGGAAAAGATGGCTCATGCCGTGGCCTCGGGTCTTGCGGAGGAAGGCGTCGCTTACAAGGTGCTCAATCTCAAGCACAATCACCGCAGTGACATTCTCACCGAGGTCCTGGACAGCAAGGCCCTCATCTTCGGCTCCCCCACCCTCAACAACGGCATGCTGCCCACCATGGCCGACATTCTGTGCTACATGAAAGGACTCAAGCCCATGGGTAAAATCGGCTCAGCCTTCGGTTCCTACGGCTGGAGCGGCGAAGCGGTCAAGGATATGGTTCGGTGGATGGAAGAGATGAAGATTGAGGTTGTGGAGCCTCCGGTGCGGGTCCAATACGTTCCCAACCACGAGGCCCTGGCCCAGTGTGTGGAATTGGGACGACGAGTCGGCCGTGCCGTCAAGGAACGCACGGCGTGATAGGAGAAAGGGTCCGGCGCGGTGAAGGGCCGAGCCGGATGCCAAGGAGGACACGATGGATGCCTTCCTTTTGTCGCGTCTGCAGTTTGCCGCCGCCACCTATTTTCACTTTCTCTTTGTCCCACTGACCCTGGGCTTGTCCATTCTCATTGCCGTCATGGAAACCAAGTTTGCGCGATCAGGGGATGAAGAATATCAACGCATGGCCAAGTTCTGGGGAAAGATCTTTTTGATCAATTTCGCCGTCGGCGTGGTCACGGGTATCACACTGGAATTTCAGTTCGGCACCAACTGGTCCCGTTATTCCCGATATGTGGGTGACATCTTTGGGTCTTTATTGGCCATTGAAGCCACGGCGGCCTTTTTTCTGGAATCTACCTTTATCGCCGTCTGGGCGCTGACCTGGAATCGCCTTTCCGCCAAGGCCCACGCCGTCACCATCTGGCTTGTGGCCTTTGCGTCCAATCTTTCGGCCGTATGGATTCTCACGGCCAACGCCTGGATGCAGCATCCCGTGGGCTACACGCTTCGAGGCGGCCGAGCGGAGTTGACGGATTTTCTGGCGGTGGTGACCCAGCCTTTCGCCTGGCACACGATTCTGCACACCCTCAGCGGCGCTTACATCCTTTCGGGAATGTTCGTCATGGGCGTGAGCGCCTACCATCTGTTGCGGCGCCAACATGTGAGTTTCTTTAGCCGTTCGTTTCGCATGGGCACTGTGATGGCGCTCATCTTTTCCGTGGTGGCCGTGGTGCACGGCCATGTGCTGGGTTCCGAAGTGGCGCGCACACAGCCCACCAAGCTGGCGGCCATGGAATCTTTGTGGGAAACCAAGCAGAAGGCGCCTCAGTACCTGTTGGTCATTCCTGATGAAAAGGGGGAACGCAACCGAGTCGAACTGGGGGCCCTTCCCGGGGTGCTTAGCCTGCTCGCCTACCACGACGTGAACGCCACGGTCAAAGGCCTCAAGGATTTTCCAAAGGAAGACCGTCCTCGCGTGACCCTCACCTTTCTCGCCTTTCGCCTCATGATCGGCCTTGGATTTCTCTTTCCCGTCCTAGCCCTGTGGGCGTGGTGGAAGAGGCACCGTCTACTGGAAAGCCCTCGGCTTCTCAAAGTGATGCTCTTCTCCATTCCTTTGCCGTATCTCGCCCTTCAGGCGGGATGGACCGTCACAGAAGTGGGCCGGCAGCCATGGGTCGTCTACGGCGTCATGCGCACGTCCGATGCCGTCTCCCCCATCGCCGCCCCTCAAGTGGCCGTGTCACTCACCGCTTTCATCGTGGTCTATTCCCTGCTGGGTCTCATTGCCTTTGGTCTCATGGCCCGCTATGCCACACGGGGGCCCGCGATGGAAACGGCGCAATCATGACGGCAATTTTAACAGGAGGTTGGTCCATGCTTGCAACCGTATGGTTTCTGCTGTGGGGCCTGTTGTGGGCCGTCTATTTCATGCTGGGCGGGTTTGACCTGGGCGTGGGTGTGGTCCGGCCCTTCGTGGCGCGATCGGAAGAGGATCGGCGCCTGATCGGCCAGGCCATGGGTCCTTATTGGAACGGCAACGAGGTGTGGCTCATTGCCGCTGGCGGCGTCACTTTTGCCGCCTTTCCCACCACCTATGCCGTGATGTTCAGCGGCCTCTACGCAGCCCTGATGCTCATTCTTTTTGGGCTCATTCTGCGAGGGGTCGCCTTGGAATTTCGGCACCTGGGGTCCGGCTTCGGCTGGAAATCTTTGTGGGACACCTGTCTTTTCGTGGGAAGCTTTCTGCCCGCATTTCTTTTGGGCGTGGCCTTTGCCAACATTTTTCAAGGGCTTCCCATTGATGAAAACGGAGTGTTTCAGGGAACTCTGTGGACCCTTCTGAACCCTTACGGACTGCTGGGAGGGCTGCTGTTCCTGATGCTTTTCGTGGAACACGGCACCCTGTGGCTGGCCCTGAAGACCACCGGCGACCTGCACGAGCGAGCTGCTTCGCTGGCCAAAGGTCTGTGGTGGGTTCTGACCTCCACGGCCGTGGGCTTTCTGGTCGCCACCTGGTTCGCTACGCGCCTTTACGCCAACTATCTGGAAAACCCCATGCTCTTTTCCGTGCCCATCGTGCTTATTCCCGCACTGACCGTCGCGGCCCTTCTCGCCGTTCGTTTCTTTGCAGCGAAAAACCATTGGGGGCGCGCCTGGGTGGCTTCGGCCGTGACCATCGTTGGGGCCACCTTTTTCGGTGTCATCGGGCTGTACCCCAACATGCTGCCTTCAAGCCTGAACCCCACCTACAGCCTGACCGTGTACAACGCCTCTTCCAGCCCCTTGACCCTTAAGATCATGCTTTTGGTGGCTGTGATCTTTGTGCCTATTGTTGTGGCCTACCAGGGCTGGGCCTACAAGCTGTTTCACCGCAAAGTGAGCCTGGATAAGGCGGCCTACGCCTACGAAGAAGCCTAGAGACCGCGAAAAAGCCGGCTTGGACCGTCACGACCCAGGCCGGCTTTTACGGCTTGACTGTTCTCTTGCGCCGTAGGTCTAAGGAGCTCGTGGGCTTCGGTCATCGGGCACTTTTCCATCAGGGTTTCTGGGCACTTGAGGCCTCACGCGATCACGCCATCCCTTTGGGCAGGATGCATCGTAACGAAAACGGGCCTAAGGGCTCGTATTTGGCAAAGTCACACCAAATGCGCCGAAAGGTTTGCTCATCCAAAGGCGCGGATTAACGGACACAGACCTTTTGGGATGAGGCCTTTCTCTGAGCGCCCTAAAAAGCTCCCGCGTCCCGAACAGGGCTTCGTAAAGACCCTTGGTCACGCACGGGCTTGAACCCGCCTTAGTCATGCAGGCCAAAGCTGCTGCGCGGCTTTTTTTCGCGCCCCCTCATTTTTCTTTTCTTGCGTTCCCGTCCTTGACAAGGCGAAAAAATTATAGGTAAAAGAGCTGTGATTGTGAAAAAATGCTTTTAACAAAGCGCCATGGTCTTTGGCGGAAGCGTCTTCACTTTGTTTTTTCGTGTTTTCTCTCTTAGTAAACCCTTCAACGGCGTGGGGCGGACTCATGTGCGAAGTGAAAAAGAGCGCGTCACAAAGGGGCATCGGCATCATCGCTTTTTTAGCCGGATTTATTGGAGCGCTGCTCGTGGGATGGGTCGTCTTTCCCAACGTGTTGTATTCCACCAAGACGCAGCCCATCGCCTTCCTGCACTCTTCCCACCAGGACAGCGACTGCCAGGACTGTCATTTCTTTCGCGAGGACGGATCGTACAGTGGATTGCCCAAGTTGGAAAAATGTGCGGAATGTCATGCCGAACCCATGGGGGACAGTCCTGAAGAAAAGAAGTTGGTGGAGGAATACATTCAGCAGGAACGGGAGATTCCCTGGTTGGTCTACGCGTGGCAGCCGGACAACGTGTATTTTTCCCACGCGGCGCACACCCAAACCCAAGGCATTGAGTGTGTGCGATGCCATCGCGACGTGACCAAGGAAACCAAGAACCCGACTTTCAAGGAAAACCGTCTGACCGGTTACAGCAGCAAGACCATGAAGATGGTGGAATGTGAAAAATGCCATGCGGAGCGGGGGGCCAGCAACGCCTGTCATGTTTGTCACAAATAGGAGAGGTGCCGCCGCGGGCTGAAAGGTTTGGCTTAGACCCATGATGTCCCTAACCGAATGAACGCGAGGGATTTGGAATGAGTCTTGGGCGAAGAGCATTTTTACAGTTTGTGGGCGGAGCCATCGGGGGAACGTTGCTCACCCCCATCCCCTGGAAGTTGGCCGACGATTCCGCCATTTGGACGCAAAACTGGTCGTGGCGCCCCTCGCCCGAGCGGGGCGAGATCACGCGCGTGCACAGCATTTGCCAGTTGTGCCCGGGTGGATGCGGCATCACGGCGCGATTGGTCAACGGCCGTCGCGCCGTGGCCGTGACGGGCAATGCGGCGCATGCCGTGAGTGGGGGTGGTGTGTGCCCGCTGGGTGCTTCCGGCCTGCAATATCTTTATGCTCCGTACCGCGTCGCTAAGCCGTTGAAACAAAGGGGAGCGCGAGGCGACCTCAAGGGTTTTCAGGAAATTTCCTGGGACGAAGCCCTCAAAGAGGTGGCCACTAAGTTGACGCAGTTGCGCACCGAAGGCAAATCCCACACCGTGGCCTGCCTCACCGGCCAGAAGCGCTCCACCATGGCCTCCTTATGGCGCCAATTTCTTACGGCATACGGATCCCCCAATTTTTACACCATGCCCGATGCGTCGGACAGCGTGCGCCTGGCCGTGGCGTTGACCACCGGTGCAGACGCAGACATCGGATTTCACTGGCATAAAGCCTCTTATGTGCTCTCCTTCGGTGCGCCTTTGCTGGAGGGCTGGGGAAGCCCCGTTTTCCTCCAGCGGGTCTTTGGCACATGGCAGACGGAAAAGCCTGGGGTTCCCAGGACCTTGTGGGTTCACGTGGATTCCCGAGCGGGCCTGACGGCGTCCAAGGCCCACCGCTGGATCGCCTGCCATCCGGGGACGGAGGCGGCTTTAGCCCTGGGCATCGCCCATGTGTTGGTTCGGGAAAAACTCTATGATGCGGCTTTCGTGGCCGACAGGGTGTTCGGCTTTGAAGACTGGGTCGATCCCACGGGAGTGCAGCGCAAAGGGTTCAAGACCCTGGTGCTTGCCAAATACGGGCTGGATGAGGTGTCCAAGATCACAGGGGTTGCGCCTCAAACCATTCAGGAACTGGCACGGCAGCTGGCGCACCAAAAGTATCCTTTGGTGGTCTGGGGGCAGGATAAGGGAGACAAACCCAACAATCTCTATCATGACCTGGCTTTCTTGGCCCTCAACGCCCTTTTGGGCAATCTGTCCCCTGCCGGAACGCTAGCTTTGGTACCCCATGATCCCTGGCCTGTTTTTCCGGAACCCGTCCTGGATGAGAAAGCCTATCGCGGGCTTGGACAACCCGCCTTGGGACGCCCTTCCACGGTGCCTCGCACCAAGGTGCCCGTCAACACAGTCATGCCTTTCCTGGAAGCCGTGGCCACCGGGTCGGAATATCCTTTGGAACTCCTGTTTGTCCATGAAGCCAACCCTGTCTACAGTTTGCAGGAAACTGCTTTGGTCACCCAAGCGGTGCAAAAGGCTGGCATGGTCGTGTCCTTTTCTTCTTATATGGATGAAACTACTCAGTGGGCGGATCTGGTCCTTCCCAATCACAACGCCTTGGAACGGCTTGATGATGTCCTGGGACTACCGGGCTTGCCCTGGGCGGCTTATGCCCTGGCATCACCCATTTTGAAGCCGCACCATGACACGCGATCCACTGGGGATGTGGTGCTTTCTCTGGCTGCTGCTTTGGGGGGCGATGTGGCGCAAAGCCTTCCATGGAAGTCTTACGAAGAGGTGCTCAAGCAAAGGGTCGCGGCCATCGCCGAAGCCGGTTCGGGCCTTGTGGCGGCCGCAAACGCCTTTGACCCCGCCACAGCGCCCACGGATCGAGGCTTGTCGCCTAATTTCAAGGACGCCGCAGATCTATGGAACAAGCTCAAAGCCGGGGCCTGCTGGGTGGATGTGGTGCCCACGCCGCAAAGCTTCGCCACACCTTCACAGCGCTACGAACTGGCCTGCCAGGGACTCATGGCCAGCGTGTCCGCTTCGGCTTCCGATGAGCTGTTCCTGCCAAGGTTCCATCCCCTGAAACCCTCGGGCGATGAAACCGAATACCCGTTGTTGCTCACAACCTATGCCACGCTGATGCTTTCGGAAAGCTATGTGCCCAATGCCCCGTTCATGAACAAGCTGCTCCCGGACGATCTTCTGCTGGCCCAAGACGTCTTCGTGGACATTCACCCGGAAACGGCAAGGTCTTTGGGGCTTGCGGACAAAGCGGCCGCCGTGTTGAAGACTCCTCGAGGAGAGGCTCGCGTACGGGTGCGAGTCACGACCTCTGTACGGCCCAGCGTCGTGGCGGTGCCTCAGGGATTCGGGCACACGGCCTACGACGCCTATGTGCAAAACAAGGGCTTCAATGCCAACGACCTCGTCGAAGTGCAGCTGGACCCTGTCACAGGGCTCGGCACTGTGTGGGCCACTCGAGCCCAACTGCGGCGGGCATAGGAAATTTAACGCATCGGCCGCCGGTTTCCCGATGGCGGCCTGTGGTTGTCAGCCTAACAGAGGATGTCACCCATGAGTGGAAGCGCACATTCGGAGCATGCGGAAAGCAAGGTCCGCTATGGCATGGCCATCGATTTGGACAAGTGCACGGGCTGTGGAGCCTGTTCGGTGGCCTGCCAGCAGGAAAACAACGTCTCTTTTCGGCCCGATGAAAGCCACAAACTGCGCACCTTGTCCTGGATGACCCTGTATCGGTTGGAAAACGGCGGCGATTATCCTGACTATCGCGCGGCCATGCTGCCCAGGCCGTGCATGCATTGCGATTCGGCCCACCATTCCCCCTGCACTTTTGTGTGCCCTGTGAACGCCACCATTCGCGATGAACACACGGGCATTGTGGACCATGTGGCCGTGCGGTGCATCGGCTGCCGCTACTGCATGGTTGCCTGCCCGTACCATGCCCGGTCGTTCAACTGGTGGGATCCTACTTGGCCGAAATCCATGGAGGCCATGCTGAATCCTGAGGTGAGCCCGCGAATGCGCGGTGTGGTGGAAAAGTGCACGTTTTGCCACCACCGTTTGAACCTGGCTCGAGACCGCGCTCGACTCAACGGAGAGGATCCCGACACGGTGCTCTACACGCCAGCCTGTGTGGAAGCCTGCCCAACGGGAGCCATCACTTTCGGAAACCTCAAGGATCCCAACAGCGACGTGGCCAAGTTGGCCAAGGACGCACGAGCTTTTCGCATTTTGGAAAAACTCCACACGGAACCCAAGGTTTACTACCTGAGTTCTGCACAGTGGATACGGCGTCAATCGGACAACGGACTGTGATGTCCTAAGCACCCCTAGACTTTTTCAGGAGTCCCTTATGGATAAGGCATTGATTCCGGAAGGTGTGAAGCGTTGCCCGCTGCCGGTGTTTGGCCTGTGGATCCTGTTATTGCTGGCCGTGATCGCTTGGGGCGTCTACGCCGGCTTGACCGTACTCGTCAAGGGATTGAACGTCACCGGTTTAAACAACTACTTCGGTTTCGGCCTCTACACCACGGTGGATCTCGGCATCATCGCTCTGGGCGCCGGAGCATTCTTTTCCGGTTTCATGTATTATGGGCTTTCCCGGTTCTTTCCCCGCCTCAAGGAGCTCCACAAGATCATTAATCTAGCCGTGATTGTAGGCTTTTGCTGTTACACGGGCGCCCTGTTGGTGCTCCTGCTGGAAATCGGGCAGCCGCTGCGGGGTTGGTTCGGGTACTGGCACGCCAACGTGCATTCCATGCTCACGGAGGTCATCTTCTGCATTTCCTGTTATGCGATTGTGTTAATTATCGAGTTCGTGCCCATCATTTTGGAAAACCGCAAACTGGACGCCGTCAAGCCTCTGCACGTGTTTGGGCATAACCTTCATGAGATCATGGCCATGTTCGCCATGACGGGCACCTTTTTGAGCTTTTTCCATCAAGGTTCTCTGGGTGGCGTTCCCGGCGTCATGTTTGGTCGCCCCTTCGCCTACCGCACCGGATTTTTCATTTGGCCCTGGACCTTTTTCCTTTTTACCCTTTCGGCCATGGCCTGCGGTCCAGCCTTTACGGCGCTCATCTGCCGCATCATTGAGAAGGTGAGCCGCAAGACTCTGGTAGATCGCAGCGTCTATGAATTGATCGCCAGGATCACAGGCAGCCTGCTTTTGATCTATATCATTTTTAAGACCTTGGACACTTTGTATTGGGCCTTGGATACCGCCCCGGACTTCGGTCTCAAGCTCAGTGACTTCTACCGCGCACCTTACGGGATGTGGCTGCTTTTTACGGAGCTGGGCCTGTGCGGCGTCGTCCCTGTCATCCTGCTGCTCACACCCCAGACGCGCAACAGCAACGGTCTATTGTTCCTAGGGTTTTTCCTTAACTGTGCGGGCATCGTCATCAATCGATTCGCCATGACCGTGGAAGCTTTGGCCATTCCCGTCATGCCTTTTGATCAGTGGGCAGTTTACATCCCCACCTGGGCCGAATGGGCCCCATGCATTGCGATGTTGGCTTATGGCGCGGTGATCGTCTCGTTGTCCTATCGATATTTGCCCATCTTTCCGCGGGAAAAGGAGCTGAACCCTTAAAAACATCCCAAAAGCGAGTCAAAGCCCGCACGCCCTCCTGGTGCTCCAAGGGGGCGTACGATTTTTTCTCCCAGGTCAGGGAGAGCCCGCCCCAGACGGCATCTTGTCTTCTTTGTCGCCTCATTCCGTATCAGCACCGCACCGCACGATAACAGGCCCCCCCCTGGGGCAGCACGGCCTGCAAAAAACTTTCCAGCCAAGCTGTCACGCCCACGCCACCTTTTCGCCTCACCGTTTCTCGCCCCCTTCTCGGCCGGGCCTGCTTTTGGTGCGGCGGGCTTGACCAGCCCCCCTCAGTCAGTTACGGATATTGAGGACAATGGCATGTGCATTTTTCTGGGTCCGTATCAAGCATTTCCACGCCCACGCTTTTGGAGGAAAAGCTTTCTGAGCCTCAACGGACGAGCGGACCGGCAGGCGGTGGTCCCGCCGAGGTGAACCGGGGAGGGACGCCCCCTCGGGCATAGGAGAAACACGCTCCTGCGCGTCCGCAAATGTGGGGACCGGGACAACGCTGCCCTTCCGTGGCACATACACGCCCGCACCAAAGCCAAAGGAAGCCGTTGTCGAACGGGCTCTCATTGCCGTGTCCGAGAACTCACTGTTTGCCCATTGGCGGCCCTGGAATTTCAGTTAGCTATAGGGCAAAGCTGAAGCTTCACAGCCGTGAACCAGCGCCATTGAGTTTTCGGACGGTCTTCTTGGCCATTTTTTCAACCCTCAGGAACTTTCCCCACGGAGCACGTGCAGCTTGAGTTGACGCGTAGCGTCGCCGGCCAAATAAAGGGTTCTCGTGTTGAGAAGCCAGTCTGAAGGCCCCCCCGAATGAAAGGGTCATGTTTCGAGGGCACAACACCACAGGCAAGCTGGCGTGAATCCACCGCAGGTGCCACTGTGAAAGGGGCCTCGGCAAAACCCGTGAGATCAAAGGCGGCCAAGATGGCCTTGGACCGATAAAGGGGGAAACCAAACCATTGATGGGCAAGCCCATCGAAGCTGACTTTGCGCTCGGCATTGTCGGCCTTTGGATTTGACACTCCAGGCGCCCGATGTTACCCTTCGGCGTTCGAATCGACTACAGCAAGGTTGAGGCAATCGTTGTCCATGCGTACCGAAAAACCACGGCTCTTGGAGTTCTTTGAAAGCCGCCACCATCTCAAGTTGGTCCTTTCGCTGACGGTCCTTTTCCTTCTGATTCTCGAAATCCTGATCTACATCACGGCCGCCAGCCAGGCGGGTCAGCGGACGCGGCTCATTATTACCAACGGCGAAGGGCAAAAGGTTTACGAGACCCCGGGAAGTACGCTCTCCAGTTATGAAAAAATGGTGTTCGAGACCACCTTTGGGCCTCTTGAGCGTTATCGCATGCATTTGCAAAGTGAGGAACGGCCGTTTCCTTTTCGAGCCTGGCTGTCTGCGGCGGTCGGCATTCCCATCGGGCTCATTTTGATCATCGCATTTGCCATTAAGGCCTTTTTAAACCTTTTGTATGGCGATGTGGAGCGTCCCGAAGGGGAAAGCGTTTCGCCGGGATCCCCGGAAGGGCGTTTTGGGTCGTTGTTTGAGCTATTCCGTGGAATATCCGTGTTTCACGTGGGGGTCTTGGTGGTTGTGGGGGTCATTCTGTTCTGGATGGTCCCCAACGTGCTCGGCGACTTTGGGCGTGTGGCCTGGGATTTTTTCAAGGAATACAAAATATTGGTTTTTGGAGGCGCCCTTTTCATGGCCGGCGTCCTCATCTGGATCATTTATCTACGCTACCGACTGTCGAAGCAGGTTCTTCAAAACCAGGTGGAAATCGAGAGACTTCGGCTGGAATACCATCGCGCGTGCGAAGACAGGCCGCTGGAACTCCTGGCGGCTTCGCACTCCGAACCCCGCTCCGAAGCTTAGAGTGCTCCCGGAAAGGATCCGTCCATGTTCTTCAGCCGTCTATTTAAGAAGAAGAAGCAGGAACCCGAAGAGAAAAAGCCGGACATTAACCAGGGCATTTTCTACCTCTATCTTATTATCGGTATGCAGGTGCTGTTCGTTTTCGGCCTGATGGCCGTGATCATCACCTTGGGCAAAGTACTGGCCACGCCTTTGTGGGTTTTTCTTTTCAGTCTGGCCGTGGGAGCGACGGCCTGTTATTACATTTACAAAAAGGCCCAGAGGCAATTTCGAAAGATGCGGGACGCCTTAAAGCATATGGATCTTTCGGACCGAAACTACGAAATCAGTTTCATGGGCGGAATACTCACCATGAAGGTGGAACACAACCCGCGCAAGCTTCTTGAGGATCATTCCAATGCCGTCGTGGATGCCGAAACCCTGGATGCTTCCACGGCTGCAGCTATTCCTCCCAAAGTCGCCGGTCTTTCCCGGTAGGCAAACCCTGGAGACCTGTTCGGCGACGTGGCGAGCGTGAGCACGTCGCCAGGTCGCCCTATGCGCTTTCCTGGACCATGGCCTCCAAGGGGGGTGTTTCATGCATCGTCATGGTCGTTTCGGGAAAGCTTCATGGCCGGCAAAGTGGGTTCCTTCCATCGGGTCAGCACGGTGTCTTTACGCCAATGGACATCGTCCTTGTGAGGATGATCCACATTGTAGTGCAAGCCTCGGCTCTCCTTTCTGGCCAAGGCGCAACGCACAATGAGTTCCGCCACCAGGGCCAGGTTTTGCAATTCCACCAGGTCGGAATGCAGGGGAATGTGGGGTAGGTGTTCCTTGATTTCCATGCGCACTTGTGCAATGTGAAGGCTCGCCAAATGGAGCCTCTTGTCCGTGCGGACAATGCCCACGTAGTTCCACATGAGTCGGCGGATCACATCCCAGTTGTGGGAAATGAGGATCATTTCGCTCTGAGCTCCATTACCCGATGATGTCTCGATCGTCACTTCAGGCACCTGTGGAAAAGGTCTTTTTTGCCACCGGGGCAGACTTTCACTGCCATGCACGGCCGCGCGGTGCGAAAAAACCGCTGCCTCCAGCAGCGAATTACTGGCCAGTCGGTTGGCACCGTGCAGCCCTGTGCAGGCACATTCCCCAATGGCGTAAAGGTTTTCGATGGATGTTTGGCCCCATGGGTCTGTCACAATACCGCCGCACATGTAATGGGCCGCAGGAACCACTGGAATGGGATCCTTGGTGATGTCGATGCCCAAGCTCAAGCACTTTTTGTAAATATTCGGAAATCTTTGCTTGAGAAAATCCGCATTCCGGTGGGTGATGTCCAGGTAAACACAATCGTCTCCAGTTCTCTTCATTTCCGTGTCAATCGCTCGCGCTACCACATCGCGAAAAGCCAAGTCCTTGAGCGGATGGTATTTTTCCATAAAAGCTCGGCCCCGTTTGTCAATGAGGCGTCCGCCTTCGCCACGGACGGCTTCCGAGATGAGGAAATTCTTGGCATGGGGGTGATAAAGGCACGTGGGATGGAACTGGACAAACTCCAGGTTGGCCAAGGCCGCCCCAGCCCGGTAAGCCATGGCCAAACCATCCCCCGTGGCCACGTCAGGATTGCTGGTGTACAGGTACACCTTGCCTGCACCCCCCGTGCACAGCAGGGTCGCGTGGGCCAAAAAAGTGTGGATTTTTCCGCTCGTGGCATCCAGAACCAACGCACCCCAGCAGCACTGGTTTTGTTGCACCGTCACGGATCCCATGCGAACGGCTCGGTGATCGATGATCAGATCCAGCGCCAGATGGTTTTCAAAAATGGCCACGTTGGAGTGGGATTCCACCGCCTCGACCAACACTCGTTCTATGGCCTGACCGGTCATGTCGTCGGCATGGACGATGCGGTTTCGGCTGTGCCCCCCTTCCCGCCCCAGATCAAAGGGGCAGTGGGGTGTGCGGCCTCGAGAAAAAGGCACTCCGATGGAGGCCAGTTCCTGAATGCACTCGGGCGCCGACCGCACCACCAACTCCACCACTTCGGGTTTGCTCAACCCATCCCCGGACTTTAGGGTGTCCTCAATGTGCAAGTGGAACGAATCGTCCGGACCCAAAGCGGAGGCAATGCCTCCTTGAGCATAGTTGGTGCTGGTTTCCAATTTGTCCTTTTTGGTGACAATAGCCACTGTGGCCTTTTGGGCCACCTTCAAGGCAAAGGTCAAACCCGCGATGCCACTGCCGATGACCAAAAAATCAAAACGATGTTCCATGCCCGCGTCCTTTCTTGAATCGCTCAACGTCACCCCAAGGGCCCGGCGGTCACGCCGTGAAAATGGGCCTTCTTGTGGCACGTGTTCTTGACAGGGGTGACTCTAGTGCATTAGAGAGGCTGTGTAAAGTATTGGAAGATCGAAAACTTTTAAGCCATTGAGCCGCCCATGAAACCCGTTACGCCCCGTGTTTTGGATAGTCTTTCGGCCCCCAAGGTCTTGTTTGAGCCGGGATTGCCTCGTGTGGTGGTCTTTGATTGCGACGGCGTACTCTTTGACTCGCGGGAAGCCAACGTGCGCTTCTACAATCTTGTTATGGAACGGTTTGGGCGCCCGCCGCTTCGTCCCGACCAAGTGGACTATATTCACATGCATTCCGCCCGGGAATCCTTGGAATACCTCTTAGGGTCCGGGTCGGATCTGGAAGCGGCCTGGGCGTTTTGTCAAGGTTTGGATTTTCGCATCTTCAACCGCTATTTAAAAAAAGAACCGGGCCTGGATGAGTTACTGCGGTACCTGAAACCCCGGTGCCGCGTGGCCCTGGCCACCAACCGCACGGTATCCACTCAGGACCTCCTGGCCTCATTTCATTTGGACACTGCCTTCGATCTGGTGGTTACCGCAGCCGATGTCACCCATCCCAAACCGCATCCCGAGAGCATGGAAAAGATTCTCAAGGCCTTTGGCGTACCGCCCCAGCAAGTGTTGTTTGTGGGGGATTCCCCCGTGGACGCGCTGCTGGCTCAAAATACCGGGGTCGTCTTTGCCGCATACAAGAACCCATCCCTTTCCGCACACATCCATGTGCCTTCCTTTGATGTTCTGCAGGCCCATTTGGCCAAAACTCTGGACTCCGCCGCGTGCCACCGTGTCTTAGCTACTCCATGAACCGTGATCGCATCCGTTTTCCAAGGCTATTTCTCGTGGGCACATCCCATCGCGATCCACAGGGCCTGGTGCGCTGTCACAGGGTTTTGCAGGCACTGGATCCCCTTGTGATCCTAGTGGAAGTGAGCCCGTTTGCCGTGCGCCTTCGCAGGGAACACGGCCGTTTCTTCTTGAAGCTTTTCCTGAGAAACCTCGCAAGGGCCGCGACGATGACCCGCATCCCCGTTGCCGTCGCTCTGCGCTCCCCGTTCGTCAAGCCCATCCTTCGCCAATGCACTTTGCCCTTTGAATATCGAGCCGCCCAGCGAAGGTTTCAGATCAACGGCACGCCGGTGTTCTGTGTGGATGCCGGAGAACCAAGCCGTCTTTTTACGGCTGATTGGCCCGAGTTGCTGTCTTCAGCGAACCTGGCCCGCCTTCTTAAGGGCGGCCTTCCACCTCCTGTTTCGGCTGCGGAAGAATACGCTCAGGCGCATCGTGCTTTGGCACAGGCAAAGTCCGGCACGCGACCTCCCCTTGGGTGTGGAAACTTCTCCTTGTGGCAGCGTCGGGAACAATGGTTGGAAAAAACGGTGCGCGCCACCGTCGCAGAGCTGCAGCCCGGCCGATTGGTCTACCTTGGAGGATGGCGTCATGTGGTACCGGATGCCGGCCAAAGCCTTTACGATCGACTCCGTGACCTGGCTCCATGCCCCTTCCTGATAGATCAGTTCGATGAGCCGGCACCGGGTGATCTTTGACCCGTAGCCGCGCGGTCATGGAGGCGGCGGTTGTGCGTTGCCATGGCCGTTTGTTTCTGGTATGAAGAATCGACGGTGCATGACCGTCCCACAGCAAAGACGGCGTTCACGCGACAAGATCGCTTTTCGCCCTTGGTCGTGCTAGGTGGGGAGCTAGCGGTTCCCTGGACCCGAAATCCGCTCAGCGGGGCTGAATTCCCTTTCGAGGGATCGGCTGACGGGGCCCGAACGGAACTGCTTCACCGGTCGGACACCTCGCAACAGACGGATGTGAACCCCGTCAGGTCCGGAAGGAAGCAGCGGTAAGCATTGCGGTCTGTGTCGAGGTCTTATCTGATTGGGTGGGCCAGGAAAGCCGGGCCGGTGCCAGACGACTCGACAAAGGGTGCACGACCAAGGGTCTTTTTGAGCCTGCTGCTCGACCTCTCCAAGCCCCTCATTCATCCAGCGTGTGGGTTACGATGTTGTAGTGCTCGGCAAAAACGGGGCCTCGCCCCTTGAACATACTCACGTGCGTGAGGATCCACTCGGCCATTTCCAGCCGTTTGGGCTCCGAAAGAGCGTTGAAGCAGGCAAACATGGCCTCTTCCGAGGGGGCCTGTTCCATCTGTCGCCAAATATCCGAAGGATTCATGGGCTTCTCCTCATCCGCCTTCTGTTGGGCCTGCATGGTGTTGACAGCGTCTTCGGCTCGACGCACAAGGCTTTCAAGATTTTTCACCAGATCGCGCAATGCTTGATGCAATTCTTCCAAAGACCCGCATCGGACAAGAACTGGGAAAGCCGCCATATTCTCTTTACAGCGTATCTCAAATGTCGACCGGGACGGGTCGGCGGCGTTGGCATGAATTTCCAGTTCCAAACCTAAAGGTGAATCGGACGACCTCATGTTCTTCCTTTCCGGCTGAGAAAAAAGTTGCCCACCACGACGGTTTCACGCTAACGCCTTCCCCGGCTCATGACAAGCACCGCCATGAACTTAGACGGCAACACGTCATGGACCTCGAAAAAGCTTGATCCTTTCAGCAACTTTCATCAAGCTTTTCTCACCCCATGAACACAGTGCCTTTGACAAGGGTTGGATTATGTTGTTTTCCCACACGCAGTCCGCAGCTGAGGATGCACGCCGTGGCTAATCTCTTTGACCCGAGCGAAGCGCAAAAGACAAGCCCATGGACCGGGCCGCCGGTCGCCCTTCTTTGGGATCAGTCCCTGGTCTGGGGCCTTGTGCTGGTGGAAGCCCTGGAAGCCATGGCCGTACCCTATCGCCTTGTGACCGCCTCGCACATACGTGCCCAGGGACTTAAGAAGCACCGCGTGCTGATGGTTCCCGGAGGCTGGGCATCCCACAAGGCACGGGCCTTGGGCGCGGACGGACTGGAACAGGTGCGCACCTTTGTGCAAAACGGAGGCGGTTACGTGGGCTTTTGCGGCGGTGCGGGACTCGCCCTCGCCGAAGCCTCTTCTCTCAATCTCGTCCCCATTCATAGAAAAGGGCTCACCCAGCGGCTGCCCAATGCCAGCGGCGAAGTGTGGATTGAGGGAAACCCGGAACATCCTTTGTGGAAGGATCTGCCTCCAAGAATTCCCGTCTCCATCTGGTGGCCCTCCCAGTTTGCTTCGGATAACGGCCTGGGCGTGGAAGCCGTGGCTCGGTACCGAGGATACGGCGAAGACTTTTGGGTGGCGGACCTGTGCGCCGCCGATGTGACCCGCTGCGGCGCTCGCTGGCAGGACTGGGAAAAGAGCTACGGAATCAATCTGAATCCTGCGTTGCTCGACGGGCAGGCGGCCATTCTCTGCTGCCGGGTCGGCAAGGGCATGGCCGTGCTCTCCTACCCCCATCTGGAATTGCCCGACGGGTGGGGAAGACGCCTTCTGGCCAATATCCTGAATTCCCTACAGAACTCATGCGACCCCAAGGCTGTGGAACCATCGGAATCCTTGCCCGCCCCACCGGCTCCAGGCACGCCCTTTTTTTGTTCGGCCGAACATGGCTCGACCTCCAGAACGCCTTTGGAAACCCTTGACGAGGATGGGCATGATGGCATCGTGCCGGCTCCCAGTGTACCGGCTCTTCGTGCCCTTCAGGAAGCCTTGGAAGAGGCCCAATCCCTGATTGCCTTCGGGGAAAGGCATCTTCTGTGGCGTTGGCGCCGTCCTTGGTTGCTCCAATGGCAACGGGGTATCCGCGGGCTTGAGTATGGTTTCTTGTTGGTGTGTCTGCGATTCGTGGTTTTCCACTGTGGCCGGGAAAAGCTGCAAGCACGAGCCTCCGCGCCTTGGGATGATCTGTCCCAAAGCCTTTTGGAACAAACTCGCCTTTTTTGCCGGGAAGCCAGAAAACTGCTTTTGTATGAAAAGGTCGCGAGCCATCAAGGCCCCGTGAATAAGCTTCAGCCGGTCAATGCCCAAGTGGATGCGCTGCGGGAAACCCTGTTTGGTCGAGGTATGAGCCACACTGGCCTTTCCCAGCACATCTTTGACACGCTGGACGCCCTGGTCTACTGCACATTGGTGCGCCGTCGGCTGGGCGATGCCGCTCCGGGCAACTTCTGGATGGAAAGGCGCGCGAAGCCCCCTGCGCATAGGCGGGCATGAGGCGGAAAATTCCATGGCCGATGAGCTGGAAAAAATCAGTCGAGCTTCCACGTACCTAGGCACGCTCTTGCGCCGTTCAGCGGATGATGTGGCCTGGCTTTGGGACCACAAGAATCTTCTTCGGCGCTATGCCATCACTGACCTTTACCATGACCTGACCGCCAGCCTGAGCAAGGCCGCGTCGTGGAGTGAGGCACAAAGGGCCGTGCGGCGTTTCAAGCAAAGGCACTTCTTGCGCATTGGAGGCCGCGATCTTCTCGGTCTGGCAGAGCTTCCGGAAACCACGGCACAATTGAGCGATCTCGCTCAGGTGGCTTTGGAAGGAGGCCTGCGATGGCTGCAGGACCATCCCCATCTCTGGGCGCCTTCGACCGTAGCCCCTCACGTGCCAAAAGTTTTCCAGCAGTACCGCCTGACCGTCCTGGGTTTGGGTAAGTTGGGAGGCCGCGAACTCAATTACGTCTCGGATATCGATCTTTTATTCCTGCGCCAGGACAAAGAAACCTCCCCCATTCATGATGTGGAAGGGCTTTATGAAACCCTGTGCCTGGTGTGCCAAAGGCTTGTCAGTCTTCTGGCGGATTCCGTCGAAGGGGATCGCGTTTTTCACGTGGATCTGCGCCTGAGACCTCAGGGAAAAGACGGGGAACTGGTGCCGCAGGTTGCCGGCGCAGCCTATCATTACCTGCTCCATGGGCGAGCCTGGGAACGCCAGATGCTTTTAAAAGCCAGGCCTGTGGCCGGCGACCGTGCTTTGGGCATGGCGTTCTTGCATGAAGTACGCCCGTTTGTCTTTCGACGCTTTCTGGATTTTCAGGCTTTAGCTGAACTCAAAGGCATGCGCGACCGCATTTTGCAGGAACTGCGGTCCCAGCACGCGGACGCACCTTTTGACGTGAAGCTGGGTGTGGGCGGCATTCGCGAAGTGGAATTTCTCGTCCAGTCTTTTCAGCTCATCTACGGCGGCCGAATGCCCCAGCTGGACGAACCCAACACCCTGACGGCTTTGGAAAGTTTGAAAACCCTCGGCCTTCTTCCGGCGGACGCCGCCCAGGAACTTCGGGCGGCGTATGTGTTTTTGCGTCGCGTGGAACATTGGATACAGCTGGATCAAAACCGCCAAACCCAAAAAATCCCGTCTTCGCAGAAAGTCCGTGAAAGGCTTGCGGAATTTCTCGGTTTTGAAGGCTATTGGGCCCGGTTCAAGGAAGCCCTCACCGTCCACACGCAGGCAGTGCACCGGCATTTCACCGCCCTTTTTCAGCCCTTCGAAACGGGGCGTCCACAAGCAGACGAAAAACTCCTGGGCCAGGACACCGAGGAAGCCTGCCTACCCTCCAAGGCCCCCCACCTGAATCGGCTCCTTCCGTCCCTAAACGGCCTGGCGGGTCCTCTTCAGCCCCCCGTTCTCAAGACCATCGAGACCTTGGCGGCTGGGGTCGATGGGGAAACCCTGGAAGCCATGGCCGCGCGGATGGACCGTTATATAGCCCAAGTGCGCCGGCGCCCCGGGTTGCTGCATTTTCTCGGAAGCCATCGAGCCCTGGTCCCTGAGATCTTTTCGGCCCTGGCGCGCTGCGACCTTGTGGCCGACCTTCTGAGCCGCCAACCCAGCTTGGTGGAAGCCCTGCGCACGTGGCCTGTACACCAGGTCCTTCACGCGCAGTGGCAAACCTCGGCTGAGGAGATCCTCCACAAGGCCTCCTCTTACGAAGAACACCTGGAATGGCTTCGACGACTCAAGAACGAGCGGTTTCTGGTTCTGGCCTTACAGGACCTGGCCGGCACTCTGGCCCAGGGAGCTCTGGAAAGAGCTCTTGCCGATCTGGCCGATTTCGTGGTCCGCCATACCCTGCGCGCTGTTATGGATGCTGTGGGTCTCGACCCTCAACTGCCTCTGGCCGTCGTGGCCTTGGGTTCCCTGGGCAGCCGGGAAATGGACTACCTTTCCGATCTGGACCTCATATTTGTTTATGAACCGCCCGAAGGGGAAAAAAGCGACCAGATTCCCTTGGAAGTCATTCGCATGTTGCAGCGGTTTATGCGCATGCTGAGCACCCCGCTGCAGGAAGGGCCCGGTTACGAGGTGGATGCGCGGTTGCGCCCCACGGGATCCTACGGCCCCTTGGTGGTGACGCGAACCAATTGGCAGGACTACTACACACATAAGGCGGACATCTGGGAAATTCAGGCGCTGCTCCGCTTTCGGTTTGTGGCGGGGGATCCTGTTCTGGGAATGAACTTGGAACGTGCCGTGCAGCATCTGTGCTTTCAAGAGCGGACCGACGCCATGGTCTGGCCGCGTTTGTGCCAGCTTCGAAGACGGATGGAAGTGGAACGAACGGCGGAAAGAGACGACGCCGTGGACATCAAGCTGGGGGTCGGGGGCCTTGGGGATCTGGAGTTTCTCATTCAGGGTGTGCAACTGATCCACGGCCATGAAAATTTAGCCTTGCGTCAGGGATCTACGGCGGCCCTTTTGACGGAAGCTCTGGCCCACATTCCGGACGGCCCGCGGGCATCGGTGGAAATGCTTGAGGCTTTTCACGGTCTTCGAGTCCTGGAACGTCGGTGGCACCTCATGACTAATCGGCCTGGATCGCTCGTGACTAAGCAGCATTTCCTGCAGATGACGCGCCTCGGCCTGTGGCCTGCGTCGGCCGAAAGCCGCCGCCTAGAAACATGGGAAGACCTTTTGGCCGTGCGTCGTCGTATCCGCCGTCTTTTTCAGAGTCTTTGCGAGGAAGCCCCGTCAAATGTTCCCAAACCGTGAGATCGTCAAAAAGCCCCTTCGGCTTTCGATACGCTGGAGCTGGGAACAAGCCGGCCTGGTGGACATCTCGGTGTGTAAAAGCCGTTCCAAAGAAATCACTCCATGTCCTTCGGGGACTTCCCCATCCCCCGATGCCCCCTAGAAGCCTGTGCGACAATGCCCATTTTGGCCATTTGTGGCTTCGTAACTATCTGAGATTACTAGACCCGAAATGGACGAAAAGGAGTTCTCGGACACGCTGCTAGTTGGGCATCCATCGTGGCTACCGTTGGAAGACCACGGCATGGCGTGAAGCTTTCTCCTCATGACGGCCTTCAGACTGCCGTAAGCTCGAAAGACCGCATGGAATGGGGCCTCGGTGGATGTATCGGTGTCGGTTGATACAGAAACACACTCAATGGAGACGCACCCTAGCCCGGTGGATCGACCCCCGTGACGATCCATTAAGGGGGTGCACGGTGAGGCACACCATGCCATAGCGCGGCTGTGCATTTTTTGTTTGACATGCGGCCCCCAACCTTGTTAGCTTTAGAGACCCTTCAAACAATGATGTTTGGATTCGTCCGCCGAACACCGCTGTTCGAAAAGGTCCTTCAGCATGTAGAAGGACCTTTATTGCCTTGATTTCCGGACAACGTCGTCCTTGGAATGAAGACAAATCAGGAAGGAAAAGTATCGGCCATGTGTCGGCTGTGCGCCATTACCAGCACGGAACCTCTGTCTCCCATGAAGGCTATTGAAGCCTTGGATGTCATGCGTGAAGGGCATGACGGCTCGGGAGTGGGGCTTTTTTTAAGTGACCTAGGCGGGCCGTGGGAAGAATTTAAGGGCGCCCCTATTCTTTCCGGCATCTTCACCAACGAAGGGCTCAAACGACTGGACCGCTTCATGATGGAAATCGGCTTCATGACCAAATACAAGCTGTCCATCAAGACGCCCAAGACAGCGCCGCCCGGCGTTCCCAAACGTGATGTGTACCTCATTCGAGCCTACGAATTTCCCGAGGAATGGGATCATCTGACAGAACATGACATCCGCCATCGACTCATGGAACTGCGGCTGCAGTTGCGTCGAATGGGGGAAGAAAAGGAGGACATGATCGTCTTCAGTTTCTGGCCCGACTGCATCATGATCAAGGAAATCGGCGATCCCATGACGGTCGCGGAGTATCTGCGGCTGGACCGCGAGGAATTGCATGCGCGCATCATTCTGGCCCAGGGGCGTCAGAACACGAATTACGCTATCAATCTTTACGCCTGCCATCCCTTTTTCATTCAGGGCATCGCCACCATGACCAACGGCGAAAATACGGCTTTCGTGCCTATTCGGGAGTTCCTCTCGTCGCGGAGCTTTCCAGGCTATATGGGTTATCAGTCCGATTCCGAGGTCTTCACCCATATCTTGCACTACATGCACTATTTTTTGGGCCTGGAATTGGAATATTACAAGCACATCATCACGCCGCTTCAAGATACGGCCCTGGAACAACACCCCAACGGCACCTTTCTGAAACACCTCAAGAGGTCTTGTCGGCGCTTGATCATCGATGGGCCCAACTGTGTCATCGGCTGCCTTCCCGACAAGCGGGTCTTTATGGTGCAGGACCGAAAGAAACTGCGCCCCGGTGTGGTGGGCGGCAAGCCCGGTATGTACGCCTTTTCTTCGGAATTGTGCGGCTTGGATGCCATAATTCCTGATCGGGACAAGTCCAAAGACATTCAACCCATGCATTTGGATACGGTGATCGTGGGACCGGATCGCCAGGAGGTTCGGGTATGCTCTCAGATGGCTACATAGACCCCAGTTCCTTGAGTCTTCAGGACTTACCATGGCAGGTGCACTGGAGTCTCGACAAATGTACGCTATGCGGCCGATGCACAACGGTGTGCCCTGTGCACGCCATTGAATTGGGTGTGTTTCGAAAGCGTGTCGTGGAAACAACCCTTGGAATGCCACAGGCGCCGTCCAACGTCACCAAGGTCTTTTTCGGGATTCGTCAAAAGACTGACCCGGCCTATGCGTGTATCGGCTGCGGCATGTGTTCCCTGGTCTGCCCCAACGATGCCATCATGGCGTATCGATCTAAGGAATCGGACAAGTTGCGGTTTCACAGCAACCGAGGCGGTCAGCCCAGACGGCGCGGCGGGCGGCGCAACGTTCCGAAAAGTATTCTGGACCGCATCAAGTTCATTCGCATTTCCATGCTCACAGATCCGGCCCTTGATGCCGGCCGCCACGAATTCGAGCTCCGCACCCTTTTAGGGCGTGTGCTGCCACCCGAGGAAAACCTCAGGCTTCTTAGGGAAAACGGCTGGATTCCCCCCGTTCGCGAAATCTATCCCCTGATCATCGGAGGCATGTCCTTTGGTGCGTTGTCGCCCACCATGTGGGAAGGCTTGATGATGGGGGTGGCCTATTTGAACGAGGAGCTGGGTATGCCTGTGCGCATGTGCACGGGAGAAGGCGGCTGCCCGCCGCGCCTGTTGCGATCCCGCTTCATGAAATATGTCATTTTGCAGATCGCCAGCGGCTACTTCGGCTGGGACGAAATCCTTCACGCCATTCCGGAAATGAAGGAAGACCCTTGTGCCGTGGAAATCAAATACGGCCAAGGGGCCAAGCCCGGGGACGGAGGGCTGCTCATGTGGTCCAAGGTCAACAAACTCATCGCTGCCATCCGGGGGGTACCGCCGGGGGTGAGTCTTCCCAGCCCGCCCACGCATCAAACCATGTATTCCATTGAAGAGGCGGTGGCCAAGATGATCCAGTCCATGTCCATGGCCTGGGGCTTTCGAGTGCCAGTGTATCCAAAAATTTCCGGAACATCCACGGCCCTGGCGGTCCTGAACAACCTCACACGCAACCCGTATGCGGCGGGACTGGCCATCGACGGAGAAGACGGCGGCACGGGCGCCGCCTACAATGTTTCCATGGACCACATGGGACATCCCATCGCGTCAAACATTCGAGACTGTTACCTCACCCTGGTGCGCCTGGGCAAACAAAACGAGTTACCCTTGTTTGCCGGAGGGGGCATCGGCAAGAACGGAAACCTTGCCGCAAACGCGGCGGCTCTCATCATGTTGGGCGCCAGCGGGGTGCAAATCGGAAAATACATTCTGCAGGCCACCGCCGGCTGTTTGGGATCGGAGTCGGATCGGTGCAACGTCTGCAACGTTGGTGTGTGTCCCAAGGGTATCACCTCTCAGGATCCGCGCCTGTACCGGCGCCTGGATCCCGAAAAGGTGGCGGAGCGTCTGGTGGATGTCTTTCTCGCCTTTGACACGGAACTGAAGAAGATCGTCGCGCCCTTAGGCCGATCCACGGCCCTTCCCATCGGCATGTCGGACGCCTTGGGAATCGATGACGCCGCGGCGGCGCAGCGGCTGCACATAGCTTATGTGGTTTAGACGGGACCGACCATGAGGTGAAGGAGCGATGCAACAAAGTATGGTGCAAGACGCCCATTGGATTTCCGGGCGCGAACACGGCCGGCGCCTGGAATCGAGAATCCTGGAAGAACGTTTGCAGCAGGCCGTGGCCCAAGGCCATCGTCGGCTGGAAGTGGAAGCCTTCGGCCAGCACGGCATTGGAGGTCGCCTCTGGCGCTCTGGCGGCGAACCCATTCATGTGATCGTCCACGGCACGTCAGGACAACGTCTGGGTTCCATGGGCTTTTTTAACACCACCGTGGAAGCCCTGGAACCAGCCTCAGATGACGTGGGTTGGTTGAATGCGGGAGCGGAAATCGTCGTGCACGGTCATGCTGGTAACGGAGTGGCCAATGCCATGGCTCAAGGCAAAATCTTCATCGCTGGCAGCATCGGCGCCCGCGGCATGACCATGACCAAGCACAACCCTCGGTTTGCGCCCCCGGAGCTGTGGGTGCTGGGTTCCGTTGGGGACTATTTCGCCGAATTTATGGCCGGAGGCATCGCCGTCATTTGCGGCCACGATCCGGCCAACCCCGGCAATGTGCTGGGATATCGGCCCTGTGTGGGCATGGTGGGCGGCAAGATCTTCTTTCGAGGACCCCACGGGGGCTACAGCCAAACCGACGCCAAGTTGGTGCCCTTAAGTGACGACGATTGGCGATGGCTGGTCAAGAATCTGCAAAGCTTTCTGGAAAGGATCCACAAAACGGAGCTTTTTCCCCTCCTTGCCCAACGCAGCCAGTGGCAGCTTTTGGAAGCACGCAGCCCTCATGAAAAGGCGGCCGTGCCGCGCAAGTCCATGAGCGCTTTTCATCGCGATGTGTGGGAGCGGGAACTGGGTCTTGGAGGGCTCATCGGAGATCTGACGAACCTGGACCGGAGCCCTATTCCAGTCATCGCGACAGGAAATCTGCGCCGCTACGTACCCGTGTGGGAAAACAAGAAATATGCGGCGCCCTGCGAGGCGTCCTGTCCCACGGGCATTCCGGTCCATGAACGCTGGCGGCTCATTCGAGAAGGCCGTGTGGACGAAGCCGTAGACATGGCTCTGGCCTATACGCCGTTTCCGGCCACAGTGTGCGGGTACCTGTGCCCGAACCTGTGCATGCAATCCTGCACTCGACAAGGGCTTCGCATGGCGCCCGTGGATGTGACCCAACTGGGCAAGGCGAGCCTCAAGGCCAAGCTGCCTCCGCTACCCTCGCTCAGCGGCAAAAAAGTGGCCGTTATCGGCGCGGGTCCCGCCGGGCTGTCCGTGGCCTGGCACCTGCGCCGGCTGGGCCATGAACCGGTGGTCTACGACCGCGCCGGCGAACTGGGGGGCAAACTCACAGCGGCCATCCCCACAAGCCGGATTCCCCACGAGGTGGTACATGCCGAATTGGAACGCCTGCGCTCCGTCCTGCCCCACGTGTATCTTCAACAGGAACTGACCCAGGACGATGTGGAACAGCTCAAGGCAGACTACGACATGATCGTTATCGCCGTGGGTGCGCAAAAGCCGCGCCTGCTCCCGGTGCCCGGCAAGGAACGGCTCATTCCCGCCTCGGAATTCTTACGAAAAGCACGCCGTGACGCGGTGCGGGTGGCGCGCCGCGTGGTGATCATCGGGGCTGGCAACGTGGGCTGTGATGCGGCGAGCGAAGCCTATCGGCTCGGTGCCGAAATGGTAACCCTGATCGATATTCAAGAACCCGCCTCCTTTGACAGGGAGCGCCAAGCGGCTCTGGCAGCCGGTGCTGTATTTCGCTGGCCGTGCTTCACCAAAGCCATCACCGATCAAGGCGTGGAATTGACGTCGGGGGAGTTCCTTGAGGCCGACATGGTCATTGTGGCCATCGGCGATCAGCCGGATCTGGCATTTTTGCCGAAAAGCGTCCAGACCGAACGGGGCTTCATCAAGGTGGACGCCTTCTATCAAAGCAGCGATCCCCAAATTTTTGCCATCGGCGATGCCGTCCGTCTGGGCCTTTTGACCGACGCCATCGGTGCCGGAAGAAAAGCGGCCCAGGCCATTGATGACATTTTCCACGGACGCCGGCCGAAGCAACCCCTGCGCCCGATGATTGACCCTCGGCGCGTCAAGTTGGAATACTTCGATCCTAGGCACCTGGCCTTTGACGATGTGACTCAGTGCGCCCTAGAATGCGCTTCATGCGGCTCCTGCAGGGATTGCGGCATTTGCGTGGCCATCTGCCCTCAGGCGGCCATCCACCGTGTGAGCGGCCACAACGGCGACTTTGAAATGGTCGTGAACCCGGAACGGTGCATCGGCTGCGGCTTTTGCGCGGGGGCATGCCCCTGCGGCATCTGGAATCTGGTGGAAAACGACCCGCTCACCATTTGACGACGCGCACGTCGGAGATCGTACGCCCCAGAAAGCGTTCCCCGATGGTCTGAAACCGAAACGGCACATCTGTCACATAAAACACATAGGCTGGCGGCTCGTCCTCAGTTGCCGCCAGTCCCGAGGATTGCAGCACGCGCGCCGTCTCTTCCGCCATGGCCTCGGCCGAATCCACCAGCTGGACGTGAGGGCCGGCCACTTCCTGCAGCAAAGGCTTCAACAGGGGATAATGCGTGCAGCCCAAAACCATGGTGTCAATGGGATGGCACAGAACGGGTTTGAGGTATTCTTGGGCCGTCAGGCGCGTGACCGGATGATCTAACCATCCTTCTTCCACCAGAGGGACAAAGAGCGGGCAGGCCTGGGAAAAAACGCGCACGGACGGGTCCTCACGGTGAATGGACCGGGCATAGGCGTTGCTGTTGATGGTGGCCGGTGTGCCGATGACCGCCACGTAACGAACCCGCGTGATGCTGACGGCACATCGAGCTCCGGCATCAATGACATCCAATACGGGCACATGAGACCTTTTTTCCACCACATGCCGAGCCACGGCCGCCATGGTGTTGCAGGCGATAATGAGCAACTTGACACCTTGGTGCAAAAGAAAGTCGGTAATTTCCTGCGCAAACCCGCAAATGGTTTCCTTCGACTTCACCCCGTAGGGCACTCGCGCCGTATCCCCAAAATAGAGAATACTCTTAAAGGGCAGGCGTTCCATGAGGGCTCGAACCACAGGAAGGCCCCCCACGCCCGAGTCGAAAACGCCGATGGGTAAGTGCCGCACCGGCTTCAAAGTCTCCACCTCGTCTTCCTTTCGCTCACCCAGCTGACGCCGCCCTGAAAGCCTTTTGCGCACACCCTCGGCCTGCGCACATTGCATCACATCACGCCCATCCCCTCACTCTCCATGACGGGCATTCGGCGACACGCCGCGGCGGATTGTGCACGGAACCCCTCGACGGAAAACCCTTTGCGGACGCGCCGCGCGCCGCTTTGCGAGGGCAAGAGACACCCCACCCAGCTTAATGCTCGATCTATAGCGCTGTTTTGAGAATGCCCTGAATGTCCTTCGGCGTCGCTCGACGCGGATTTGTCCACATGGTCGGGTCTTCCAAGGCCTGTCGAGCGATGTCGGCGAGATCGCCTTCCTTCACGCCGATCGTGCCCAGGCGGTTCGGCAAATCGAGATGCCGCATAAAAACCCGAAGCGTCTCCACTGTCTTTTGCGCTCCGTCTTGAGCAGACCGGGCTTTCAATCCCCCTGTCAAAGCGTCCCCGATGCGCAGGAGCCGTTCAGCGCATTCGCCGGCATTATAGGCCAGAACCCATGGCAACAGCACGGCGTTGCAGAGGCCGTGAGGGAGGTTGTAGAAACCGCCGAGCTGATGCGCCACGGTATGCACGGCGCCGGCTCCCGCATTGTTGGTGGCGATACCGGCAAGGTACTGGGCGTAGGCCATGGCCGAACGAGCTTCCATGTCCGTCCCCACAGCGTAGGCTTTAGGAAGATACTTTCCGATAAGTTCGACGGCTTTCATGGCGCAGGTGTCCGTAAGGGGAGTGGCCATGCGGGAAAGATAGGCTTCGATGGCATGGGTCAGCGCGTCCATGCCGGTTTGGGCGGTGAGGGCAGGCGGCAAACTCACCATGAGTTCTGGGTCGTTGACGGCGATGCACGGAATCAGTCGTCGATCCACGATAGTCACCTTGGTTTTCTTGGCCACACGGGTCAGCACGGCAAACCGCGTGACTTCACTGCCCGTTCCTGCGGTGGTGTTGACGGCGGCCACGGGTGGCAGGGGATTTTTCAGCTTGTTGAGGCCCACATAATCCCATAGCGCCCCGTCATGGGATACCATGACGGCAATGGCTTTGGCGGCATCGTGCGCACTGCCGCCGCCAAGGGAAAGGATCATGTCGCACCCGTGCTCTTTGTAGAACGCCACCCCTTTTTGAACACACGCTTCCGTAGGATTGGCCACCACTCCGTCAAAGACCACCACGTCCAAAGCACTGACCTCCCGAAGCAGGTGCAGCATTTCGTCGCCCAGCCCAACCGCCATGAGGCCGGCGTCGGTGCACAACATCACACGTCGAGCCGAAAACCCTCGAAGGTGGTCCATCAGTTTCCGCCGCGCCCCCGCCCCAAAAAGGCTGAGCGGCTGCGCAAAAAATTCGGCATACCGAACCATGTTCACTGTCATCTCATTCCCCAGCCCCATATCACCACGGTCCCCCACGGCTCCTGTGCGCAAATGCCCTTGCAGGAGCGTGTTCGAAAATGGCTTTTGGGGGTCGTTTTCGTTTCATTCCGGAGGACTCACATGGCGCTGTGCGCTGAAACTCCCCGCCTCGACGAGCCCTTGCCGCTGTTCATGAGGCCCACTCATCGTCAAAGAGGCCCAGGCGTGCCGCTGTATCTTTGTACGGAACCGGAAATTCCGGCTCGAAATCCTGGTAGAAGGTCACGGGATATCGAGCGCCAATGGCTTTGCCCGCTTCTTTGAGCCCTTGGGCCACTCGAGGGAGCCATCGGCCCGGAAAGGCCACCACCAGTTCGTCGTCTTGGGTCATGGAAAAGATGCGGTCCCCCATGCCCGGAATGGCCAACCGTGGCGCATCCAAGGCGTAAGGGGCATACAGGGTATGCAGGCATTCCACCTTACCGCCGAAGGATCCGGTCACCGAAGCGCACGGAGCCGCGCCTTCAACGTCGGCGTCACCGCAATAGGTCAGGGCTTGAACCACCCGCATGGCCTGGGCGGGATTGCAATAGATCGCCACTGTGTGGGGCTCATGGAGGGCTTTGGCCAAAGGGGTCAGCAAAATGCCGTGGACGGCCCCTTCGGGCACACAGTGCATCTCTGCCAACTGGGCTTCGGCGACCGTGGGGCAGGAAGCAAAACCCACGGATTGCATAAGCTGCTTCATTTCCTCATCCCGGTTCGCTGCGCCGCTCATGCCCCAACCCAAAAGCGCTGGAACACAAATGATGTCTTCCTTTTTCAGGCCCACACTCCATCCGTAAAGGCGCGCCATCGTGATACCCTGGCAGACGGTGACCCTTTTTTTGAGAAACGCCCGAGGCCGGCGCGTCTTTTCAGGAAAATTCTCACCCTCGCCAAGAAAGCGCACCGCCAAAGGAAGGCTTCTGGGCTTTATGGCCTCCTGAATCATGGACTGCATTGCCGCATAATCCACCATGGTGTGTTCTCCTTCTTTGGTTGGGTTCCAAGAAGCTTGTCCGAGAAGATCTTCAGTAGGAGCGGGGCAAGCCGCGATGCCTTACCGCGCCTTGCGGCGCTCCTACGGAATGCAACGAAAACGGCCCCCAAAAAGCCATACTCAAACAAGCTTCCGCGGTGGACAACTTTCATCAACCCATAAAAACCGGTCAATCTCGGTTGAGAATAGCGCGAGTTTGCGAAGGATACCTGCATCAGTGTGACGCTCGTTTGGTAAAAATGTCCGCCGGGGCCAAGGGATATTTCTGTTTGAGCATCTGATAGTACCTTGTGTCATCGGCACAATCGGGATTGTCGGCACAGTCCCCGCAGCATGGACGAAATTCGCGCACAACCCATTTCCCCTGAACCTTTTCCAACAAAGCATCCACAGGTTCGCTCACGCCCAAGCCGTCGGTGCTTCGGGGTTCGGTCTCGATCCAGGCCCAGTTGTTCCCCGTGCGGAAATAAGTGACCAAGAAAATGAAAGAGAAATCCGGCCCCTTTTGGTTGAAGGCAAAAGCCCTCAGCACGGCGCGGCACTCTGAGTCGTCCTGGGGAAAAATATTGAACGGGGCCTGTGGAAATGTGCGTTGCATCGCCACATGAAGCCAGTGTCGAAGATCAAGGCATAGCTCCGGACCCTCGGCACACACCACGGCATCCGGGCGAACCAGAGCCGCTACCTGCCATGCGCCCTTGTCTTTTTGCAGCAGCCCACAGAGCCGCAGCCTGTAGTTTTCACCGTGGACCTCTACCCACGCCCAGGAACCCTTGATCTTCATCCAGTCCACAAAAAACCGGATGGGCTTGTCACTGAAAACCCGCACATCCTCCCGGAGATATTGAAATCCGGGATTGTGCCGCTGAGGAAACGCTTTGAGGGCTTCTCTGACGGCATCCAGCACAGCTCGCCGCTGGGAAGTC
Source organism: Desulfosoma sp. (assembly GCF_052743555.1). Classification (NCBI taxonomy): domain Bacteria; kingdom Pseudomonadati; phylum Thermodesulfobacteriota; class Syntrophobacteria; order Syntrophobacterales; family Syntrophobacteraceae; genus Desulfosoma; species Desulfosoma sp. The sequence continues at coordinate 73,629 of NZ_JBRAHS010000007.1, read as the reverse complement.
CCCGGAGCCGGAGTGTCGGGTTCCTGCGCGGCACCATGTTTGGAAAAAATTCCTAGCACGGCCCAGAGACAGAGCGCCGGTAAGATGATGCGTTTCATGACCCGCCTGCGCACTCTTTTTTTGGATCGGATTCACTCTTGCCGAAGACTTTTGGTGGCCCAAAGAACGCGTCCAAGAACAGCTGGAGTAGGAGCGGCGCAAGCCGCGACTCCTTTGCCGCGCCTTGCGGTGCTGTTACAGAATGAAAAAAAAAGTCGCCGAAAAGGCATTCTCGGACAGGCTTTCAGAGACGGCGGCTTCCACACCGCCCGTAATGTCCAGCAGCTGATCAACGCTGATGGGCACGGCCGAACGGTCGTTTCCCGCTGCCGCATAAACGCGGGGAAATTGGCGCATACACGTGTCGATGAGGACTTTGACCGATTTGGGCAAGAGAAACGGGCAGACACCGCCTGGTGCATATCCCGTGTAACGCATCACCTCGTCTTCTCCCGGAAGACGCACCTTGCCTTTAAGGCCGGTGGCCTGTTTCAAACGAGAACCCTTGATGCGTCGGTCTCCGCAGGTGACCACCACCACAGGTTGGTCGCCCACCACGAAAAGAATGCTCTTGGCGATTTCCGCCACCTTGCATCCCACGGCTTTGGCCGCCGTTTCCGATGTGGGGGTAAGTTCCTCAAACTCCCACACTTCAATGCCGTACTGCGCCAAGTACGTTTTCACGTCTTGAATGGAGGGCATGAATCGTCATTCCTTTTCGGCGATTCACATGGATAGCCGTTCCTGAAGCCCTTTTTCGATCTGCTCGAAAATCTCTTCCACCAACCGTTCCGGGTTCGCCGCATGCCGAATGGGACGTCCCACCACAATGTGATCCGCACCTGAAGCAAAGGCCTGTCGAGCATCCACGGTTCTTTTCTGATCATCCACGTTAGCCACCGGCCGAATTCCCGGGGCCACCAGCAAAAGGCCGTCCTTCACCTCGCGGCGCACGCGGGGAATTTCCAGCCCCGAACTGACAAGCCCGTCACAGCCCAGAGCCATCGCCCTTCGTGCTCGAGAGAGGACCAGGTCCTCCACATTGCAGGCAAACCCCAGATCGTGAAGATCGCCTTGATCCAGGCTCGTCAGGACCGTGACGGCCAGGATCTTCACGCCGCCTCTTGCTTCTACAGCAGCCTTGAGCATGGCATCGTTGCCGTGCACCGTGGTCATGGCTACCTGCCTTTCCGCAATCTGTGCCGTGGCACGGCGAACGGTTTCCGGCACGTCAAAGAGTTTGAGATCCAAAAAGACCTTGGCACCTCGGTTCTGCAGCCATTCCACCATGGGAAAACCCCCGGCGAGGAACAGTTCAAAACCGACCTTGAAGAAGCTCACCAGGCCGTGGAGTCGTTCCACCCAGGCCTTGGCCTCTTGGGGAGACGGCACATCCAGAGCAAAGATCAATCTTTCTCGCAACGGTTGAGAACCCACTTAAACCTCCATGCCGAAGAAGTTCATAAGCAGAAAATTCAAGCGGCGTCGAAGCACGCTATAGGAAAAATGCCTTTTCGCCAAAAGGTAATTGTGTTCCACCATGGTTTCGCGCCGCTCTGGAGACTCCAAAACTTCGCGGATCTCGGCGATGAGGCGGCGGCTTACGTAACCGTCCATGATCAGAAGATCAAAGCCCAAAGGCTCAATGTCCCGCACGAACGTGGCATAGCGGTTGACCACGAGAGGCTTGCGAAAATAGATGGCTTCTAAAAAAGCGTTGCCAAACCCCTCATAGAGGCTCGGATACGTGATGAGGTGCGCATGGGGATAAATGTCCCATAAGGTGAGCGGTTTCGAAGACGATTCCACTTCCGCCCAGGGATCCGCCACATGCGTGCCCAGGAAATGCAGAGACACTCCGTGCTCTTGAGCCTGCCGGTGCAACCACGCCGCATACTCCGGATCCCCTTCCCCGGCCTGGTGTGTGATAAGCAGTCGGTAGCCCAAGTCCCGGAGAGCTGCAGCGATTTCCACGGCGTATTCAATGCCTTTGCGTCGAATGACGCGAGTGGGCTGCACGATGAGTTTGCCTTCGAAATCGGCCCCAATCTGACGCCGCAGCTCCTGAGCCTTTTCCCAGTCGGGCTGTGGTGGATGATCAAAATCCAGCACATTGGGAATGACAAAGGAGGAAACCCCGCGTCGATGGGCCAGGTCTTCTTGGGCCGCCGAGCTGATGACCACGTGCTGAATGGTGGGTAACACAGGCGGAAAGGCCATGGACAGAAAGTCCTGGACGCAGTTGACCGCGCAGCGGCTTTGTTCCCAGTAAAATTCATGGTGATGGGCTATGGTGGGAATTTTTCTTTCGGCAATGAGCTCAGTCAGGGCCAGGCCCAAAGGAATGTGTTGAGGACTTGCCAAAGCGTTTTCTATGACCAGGAGTTGAATCTCAAAGGTGTGAAGAAAGTCGGCAAGTTTTTGTTTTAGCACGGCTCGAAAGTCGTGAATCCTTTGGGTCAACTCATGGGAACGCATCTCGCGGCCAAAGGCCTCGGCCTGAATCTTCTGGTTTTCTGAATGAAGAAAATGGGCTTCCAACACCACCATGGCACGGGAAGAATCCTTGTGCACTTCGCCGCCCCACCAGAAACATTCGTGGCCGCATTCCTTGAAGATCTCCGCCCACTTGCCCGCTTCCATGGTGACGCCGTCGGCGCCCGTAAATCGAGTGGACACAAAGCCGATATGAAGACCCATGGACAAAACTCCCACCCGCAGGTTGCACTGTGGAGGAAATTGTGCCCATACTTGCAGCAAAAAGCAAGGACGGCTCAAAATGACGGATCCTCAAAATCTTGTGCTCTTTCATTACCATTTGCTTCGGGGCGGCGTGCGCACGGCTTTGCTCCGAAGCCTTCAATGCCTAGCCCAGGAAGGATGGTTCCATGGGCGCAGGCTGGTGCTCGTCGTCGGGCGCCTGGACGGCGCGCGAAGTTTTGCTCGCACCATGAAAACCTTGGTGGCCGATGTGGAAGTCGTCGTGGACGACCGGCTGGATTACCGAGACGCGCGCTGGCCTGACGAAAAATCCTTTCGAAAGGACGTGACGGCTCTACGCGACTCCATGTTGGCGTGGGGCGGTTCGTCGGCCCTTTTTTGGCTGCACAACCCCACATTGGGCAAAAACCCTGCGGTGACCGCTGCATGGAAGGAAGCCGCTGAGAAAGCCTGGTCGGAGGGGCTTCCGCACCGTTTTCTTTATCACCTTCATGATTTTCCCGAATGCGGCCGTGTGGAGAACCTGTTTCGTCTGCACCGCTGTTGGCATAAAGGGGGACTAACGGATTTTTATGCCGACAGTCCCAACACGGCCTACGGGGTGCTCAATGCTACGGACAGGCAACGGCTGCTCGACTGCGGGCTTGCTCCTCAGCGCGTCTTTTGGTTGCCCAATGTGCTGATCCCTTCTGCCCAACCTCAACCTGTCCTGACGCCCGCCCGAAAGCGAGCCGTGGCTTCCGCCTTGAGCCATTACGCTCAAGAACATGGCTATGGCTTTGACCTGGGGCGGCCGCAATGGCTTCTTCCCATTCGCTTGATCCGCCGAAAGAACGTCCTTGAGGCCTTGTTTCTCGCCGCCGGCCACTCTCGAACTCCCCAGGTGCTCATCACTCTGGATGCCACCTCGGCTCAGGAAAAACCGTATGCAGAAGCCGTCAAGCAATGTGTCCGCCGTCACCGACTGCCGTGCGTCATCGGTTTCGGAAACCACCTGGTCGGTTCGGCCTTTTCCTTTGAAGAACTCATGGCGTGGAGCGACGCCGTGGTCACCACATCCTTGTTGGAAGGCTTTGGCTTTGCCTTTCTTGAAGGCCCTCTTTCGGACCGACCTCTGATCGGGCGCGACCTTGCCGACGTGACCGCCGATTTTGCCCAAGCCGGCTATTCAACGGAATCGCTTTACAAGACTCTGCCCGTGCCTCTTGACACGCCGCACCGCTTGCGGCTGAAAACGCGAGGGCGCCTTTTTGCTGAATCCTACCGGCGCGTGGTGCCCACACTATCCGACAAGGATGTGGACCGATTTGTGGAGTGCGTGGAGAGAATGTACAATGAGGAGGCCGTGGACTTCGGTATGTTGGATTTCACGGCGCAGGAAGACCTGCTGAAGATGGTCCTGCAGGGGACTTTTAAGCCGGATCTTGAAAAGATCTTGGTGCCGGTTCGGTTCAGTGAGGCGATGACGGCGTCATTTTTTTCCCGGTTCGGCTCGACAGCCCATGCGCATCGCTTGAAGACGGCCTTTGAGGCGCTCTGGAACCAGCCTTCACCCGATGCGGCACCGCAGCAAGACGGTTTGGATACCGGAACGGAAGAAGATCACAACACATCCATGCAAAAAGGATCGTCGGCCCCGGCGCCGTCGGGCCGTTGCGCCGGGCTGGGACCATGCCTGGCGGCGCTCTTTTTTGATCCCAAATACCAAAGACCTTTGTTTGGAGGCTGGTAATGGAACGATGGCGGGCGTGGCTGCATGCTCACGTGTCTCGAACGCCCAAACCCACACCGGTATTCAGCGCCGTACCGGATGTGGCCCCCAAACCCCGCGTTATCCTCTTCGATGTGTACGGCACCTTGTTGGCCGCGCACCACGGAGACCTGGAACATCAGCTGCGCCATCGCCTGGCTCAGGAAAGCTTTGTCAAGACCGCACGGTTTTTCGGTCTTTCCGAGGATGCGGGGCTCAAGTGGGCGGAAGGGTTTTATCGAGCTGTCGCCGAAGAACACGAGCGGTGCCGCGCTCTGGGCATTTCAAGACCGGAAGTCCTGGTGGAATCCATTTGGAAAGACCTGCTGCGCAGCGTTCCCAATGCGCCAACCCCTTCACCCGATCCCCTGGATGTGGCCATGTACCGCGAATTGGTGGCCAATCCTGTCAGCCCTTTTGAAGGCGTCATCGAAACCCTGGAGGCGCTGCATCGCGAAAACTACTTGTTGGGGTTGGCATCCAACGCTCAATTTTACACGGGACCCATTTTGGAGTATGTTCTGGACGCTCCTTTGAATGCCGTCTTTGATCCGCGGTGGACTTTTTTTTCTTATGAGCTGGGCTTCGCTAAGCCAGACCCTCACTTTTTCCGCCTGGTGGCCACACGGGCTCGACGCAGCGGCCTGAACCCCGAATCCGTCCTGATGGTGGGCAACGACCCGGTCAACGACGTGGAAGCCGCGCACATCCACGGCCTACAGGCGGTCCTCTTCGCGCCCGGCGCTTCGGTTTCCCCGCACGGTGCTCGGCCGTCGAAACCTCAAATCCACCGATTTGACGCCTTGGTGCAGGCTCTCGTGGGCCCCTGAAAATCACCAAAGGAGTCCGTGATGTCCAACTTTGCGCAAAAGCATACGAAAATCGCGACCTTTTACCTGCTCACAGCGGGCAACCCGAAAATGAAGGAGGAACTCATCCATCATTCCCGCTGGAAAAAAACGGTGCTGGTCATCCCCGTACTGGCCAGCGAATTTACGGATTCAGAAAACCGGCCGGTTTTCGAAAACATTTTAAATGAACTGAGCCAAGCGCCTTACATCTCCCGCATTCTTTTCGGGCTCGACGCCGCCACGGAAGAAGAAGCCTGGGAACTGTGGCATATGGTTCGAGAGCTCAAGCTCCAGAACAGTCTGATCGTGCACAACGACGGACCTGGATTTCGAGGCATCTATGAACAGTTGTCCCAGGCCGGATTCGCCTTGGACGTGCGCGGCAAAGGCCGCAACATGTTTCTGTCCTTTGGTATCGCCTTGGCGCTAGGGGCTCAAACCGTAGCCTTACTGGATGCGGACATTCGCACCTTTACCTGCGATCAACTGGATCGGCTTATCTATCCCGTTCAGGTGCTCAATTATCAGTTCTCCAAGGCCTTTTACGCACGGCTGAAAAACGGCGAACTCTACGGCCGCGTAAAACGCCTTCTTCTCGACCCCCTCCTTATCGCCCTCAAACGCAAATTCACCGAAAGCCAGGAAGAAAAGGTCCTTCGCCTGGTGGACTTTCTTCTGACCTTCAACTACCAGCTTTCGGGCGAAGTGGTCTTTGACATGAGTCTTCTCAAACGCATGCATTTTGCCATGAACTGGGGCGTGGAAATCTTTACGCTCATCGAAGTCTATCGCAAGGCCAACAACATCGCGCAGGTAGAAATCTCCCACGAACCCTTTGACCACAAACATCAGCCCGTCTCCGCCGACGACAAGGACCGAGGGCTGCACAAGATGGGCATCGACATTGTCACGACGTTACTCAGCGCCCTGGTGATTGAGGAAGGTTTGGAAATCTCGGACCATTTCATTCGGGATCTCACCCTGACCTACCTCAATGTGGCCGACAACTTGATCAAGATGTATGCGGACAACGCCGCCTTTTGCGGGCTGGACTACGATCCGGATCGGGAAGAAGCCATGGTGCATGGCGTGTTCAAGAACGCCATCCTGTACGCCGGAGACCTCCTCTTGGCACCATATCGACTGGCCGACCGATTCGCTTCTTTCGTCGGCAGTCAGCCCGATTTTCAACCCTACGTAGCCGCCGGACTCATTCAAACCATTCATCAATGCGCCCAGAACGCCCGCACGCAACTGTTTGAAACGCCGCAGACCATGTCCTGGGACCGGGTCCTGCGCAAGGTACCGGGCATCATCTACGACATCATCAACGTGGTCGAGCAGGAAAAGCAGAAGTACGCCGAGTGATCTCGTCCACGATGGCCCGGCGTCCTTCATAAAAAGACAGAGCCATGGCCTCCACGACGGCGTCCACTTCCTCTCGATAAAATTTTTCGGCCTCCTGGGGCGGCACTCCCAACTGCTTTTGCATAGCGCGCACGGCGCCGTAGGTGCGCGCACCGAGGCGCTCAAGTTTCTCCCGGCAAAATTCCAGAAAAGCGGCGGTGTACAGGTAATTGAGGCAGCTCTTGACGACGTCCACCTGACGGGTGGCGAAAAGGTGTCCAAGGCTTTCATAGAGAAGCTGAACCCAGAAGTCCCGCGTCACATTCAAAAAGAGGACCGGATCGGTGTCGTGCGCGGAGGCGCTCCGCAACCTGTGCACTCGCTCTTTCACCCATCGAAAGGTCTCCGTGTTCAGGGTTTCACGCATGGCCTTTTCGTAGCGCTCAAACCCCGCAAGCAGGGCCTCCCGCTTTCGGTCCACATCAAAGACGTCCGTATGCCCAGGATCGATAAAGGCGATACCGGTTTTGTCGGGTCCCCAAGTGATCGGGCGCTGCAAAGGCTCATGGGAAGCCAAAAGGCGGCTCACTCGGCCCTCCCGCTCTTCATAGTACAGGAGCCGGTTCAGGGCGGATCCGATGACTTCCCCGGGCATGACGGACAGCTTGGCTTCATCGGTGATGTCGTGAAGTTTGGCGCCAAGATAGACTTCATAAATGACGGTTTCGGGATCGGCAATGTTATCCAGAGTCGTGGCGATATCCGTGCCGTAGCGGCGCCGTGCCTCGTCCCATACGACGTCCCTTTCGTGCTGCACGGCGCCGGCTGAAAGAACGATGTCTCCGGAAATGCCTCCAGGCACATAACAGCCCATGAGCGTGGTGAGCGGGCCGACGATGAAACGGGTCAAAGAGGCGTCCACAAAATGACGGGCATAGCGGGCCGTCACAAAGTAATGCCGATTCGGCCATCTCAGGCGATGCTGCGCGGCGACGGCGGCAAAAGTTTGAAACCACGGGTGAAAGTCGTTTCGCAAGTCACCGTCCAGAAGGATGAGGTCTTGCATCGTCGAGCAGTACGCCGTCTCGTCAAAAAGCAGCTTCAGCGCGCTGCCTTTGCCCGGTGTGCGATCCCCTTTGTAGCCATCGTACGGCGTGGCGGCCACAAGAAGGCGAGCGCGCACAGACGTATCCAGACCCGCGAGAAATTCGGCCGCGGCCCTCATGGCAGCATCCAACGTGGAATGGTCCGGTTCATCCAGCCTGCATGTACCGTCGGAAACCACAAAGGCCACACGTTCCCCGGGAAAGGCGGTGAGCGCCGCCTCCATGCCGCGACGGAGTTCCGGCCCGATGTTGTCCGCGTTGCGGAATGTGGGATGCCCGACCACATGTGCCGGCTCAAAGTGCGCCAAAAGGGATCCCAACGCACCTTCCCGAGCGGGCAGAGGGCCTCGAAACACGTTCTCGCGAATTTCCACAAACCCCACGGTTCCCCATCCTTTCTTTAGTTTTTTCAGCAATCGCGCACCACTAATAGCTTTTTGCGCCGTTTCCCTTTTATTCTGTAGGAGCGCCGCAAGACGCGATCCGGCGTCGAGGCTTACGCCCCTCCGACAGAAGGTGTTCTCAGAGACGGTTCTAGTCCCCTTGCAGACGATGAACCACGCTCAATAGCGCAGGCGAACCTGCGCATAACGGCGAGCATCTCTAACGAGAATTCCCGGATTTTATACTCGGATCGTGACATCCACCACTGGCGTCCCTGGAGGCGGCGCTCATGCCCCACCGAGTCGTCACACTTTTAAAGGCGACATAGAACGCCGCTCAGGCGTTGGGCCAAGAGCGTGTAGCGCCTTTGAACCCGATTGTTTTTCACCGCCATGGCCAGGGCTTTGCGGGATCCCACCAGGACCACGAGCTTTCGCCCTCGGGTGACGGCTGTGTAGAGCAGGTTGCGCTGCAGCATCACATAATGTTGGGTCACGAGGGGAACCACCACCGCCGGATATTCACTGCCCTGGGACTTGTGCACGCTCACCGCATAAGCATGGGTGATCTCGTCCAATTCGGAAAAGTCGTAGCTCACCAGTCGGCCGTCGATACGCACTCGAATTTCTTGATTTTCTTCATCCACCGCATGAATTCGGCCCAAATCTCCGTTGAAAACTTCCTTGTCGTAGTTGTTGCGCAGCTGCATGACCTTGTCTCCCACGCGGAAGATTCTTCCGGCCCGTTCCACGGCGCGACCCTTGGGGTTTAAGGCCCTTTGCAGCACCTCGTTCAGCCGCTGCGCCCCAGCAACGCCTCGATGCATAGGGCTCAAGACCTGAATATCCTCCACGGCATCCAGCCGAAAACGCTTGGGAATGCGTTGGGAGCAGAGTTCCACCACAAGGCGCAGTACTTCTTCCGGATCGTCTTTTTCAATGAAATAGAAATCCGACAACCTTTCCCCTTGAGTGCGTCCGCTGATGGGAAAGGATCCCTCGAGAATGCGGTGGGCATTGACGACGATGAGGCTGCGCTGCGCCTGCCGAAAGATTTCCGTCAAACGCACCACGGGAAAGGCGCCGGAGCTGATGATGTCCTGCAGAACGTTTCCGGCCCCGACGGGCGGCAGCTGGTCCACGTCACCGACAAAGATCACGGTGGTTTTGGGCGCCACGGCCTTGAGCAGATGATGGGCGAGAAGGGCGTCCAGCATGGAGGCTTCGTCCACAATCAGGCAGTCCGCCGACAGAGGCCTTTGTTCGTTGCGCTGAAAGCCGCCGTTCACCGGGCTGAATTCCAGCACCCGATGAATGGTGGCCGCCTCCTGGCCCGTAGTTTCGCTCAACCGCTTGGCCGCCCGTCCCGTCGGCGCCGCCAAAGCGAGACGCCCCCCAAGGCGCTGATAAGCGGCACAAATGGCCTTCACCAATGTGGTTTTACCCGTACCGGGACCTCCCGTGATCACCAGGACCTTGTCCGTCAACGCTCTGCGAACGGCTTCCATCTGCAGCGGCGCGAGAGGAAAAGGCAACCGAGACGTCACGGCCGAAAGGACTTGATCGATGGCGGCCGAAGAAAAGCGCTTGGGAAAGGAGGCAATAGAGATCAGCCGAGCGGCTGTCTGGATTTCCGCCACATGATAGCCTCGCAAATACACAGCCGCCGTATCCCCTATGCCTTCCGCCGCCGTGTCGGTCAGCGGCTCCACGACGATGCGGCCGTCGGCCGCAAGGGCCTGAAGGGCCTTTTCGAGCACCTGGGGCGACGTTTCCAGCAGGCTTTCCGCGTCGTGCAAGAGGCGGTTTCGAGGCAGGCACACATGGCCCTCATCGGCGGCCTGAAAAAGGGCGTAATGCAATCCGGCTTCGGCGCGCGCCGGCGAATCCTGCGCAAAACCCAGGCTTCGAGCGATTTTGTCCGCCGTTACAAACCCAATGCCGGAAACATCCATGGCGAGCCGATACGGGTTTTCCCGCACCACACTGAGGGATTCTTTGCCGTACTGTTTAAAAATGCGCGTGGCATGGGATGCGCTCACTCCGTGACTCTTGAGAAAGATCATCACCTCGCGTATCTCTTTTTGATTGTCCCACGCCTTGACAATCCCATGCAGGCGTTTGGGGCCGATGCCGTCCACCTCAAGGAGCCGTTCCGGTTGCGTATCGATCACCTCCAGCGTCGCCGCGCCAAAGGCCTTAACGATGCGCTTGGCCATTTCGGGCCCGATGCCCTTGATGAGGCCGGAACCCAGGTATTTTCGAATGCCTTCCACCGTGTCAGGGGTCAGTGTCTCATATTGGTCCACTCGAAACTGTTCGCCGTACTTGGGATGCCGTGTCCAGGAACCACGAAGGCGTAGCATTTCGCCCGGTGTCACGGACACAAACGCGCCAACCACTGTCACCAGCTCCCGGCGCCCGGGCACTTTAAGGCGCAGCACGCTGTAGCCGTCTTCTTCCCCGGCAAAGGTAATGCGTTCCACCTGTCCTTCCAAAGTCTGCCCTGTCATGAGGCTCCTGACGCCAGCGATGGTTTTGACAACCCCAAACCGATCGTTACAATAGCATTGAAAGCCTCATTATACCAGGCAAGGAGGACGACCATGGCTCTCTACATCAAAACGGACGACTATCGAAAGTACGGTATCAGCAAGGATTCCACGCTGGATCAGGTGCGGGCCGTGGTCCAAAAGGAATTGAACATCAATCCCCTTTACGTGCGCTTCGTCAATCGCCACGAGTTCATTCGCGTGGATTTTCTCCAACCCCGGAAGCGCCAAGGGAGACGTCGCTCTCAAGACGCCCCCAACCAGGGGCGTCGGCGGCGCCATCCGCAGTGATGCCTCGCCGCGGACGTTCCGGTCGAGCTTGAAGACCGGCCCAACAAGGATCAAGCACGCCACTCCGTTCTTCGCGGACCGGGTTCTCTGGCTCACAGCGACAAAGGTTGACTCGATGGGACCAAGATGTGTTAAGGACTTCGCGGCCCAATTCCGTATTGCGGGTGGATCGCTTTCGCAAACTTTAGGGTCGAACAAGAAAATATTGTTTCGACAGCGTCAAAGAACGCCTACCATGAGCTTTGAAAAAATTTTCTTGACAAAGCCCGCCCCGGGGCATTAGCTAGAAAGTCTGATAACGAGCGGTAAAGTTAAAGAGGGAAAGGGTTTATTCGTGGGCACATTCCGGACACTGCAGAATGCTGGTTTTTGGTGGTGGTGGTGCGTTGTGCACGGGTGTGCCGACGGAGGTGCGTCGCCTTAGACCACCAGCGGAATCCAAGCCGTTCAGACCGTGGGCCACCCGGCCCACGGTCTTTTTGTTTGTGCGCAGAAGGCCGTGGGATTTGTTCCCCGGCCTTTTTTTGTGGATCGGCCACAGAACCCTAATCATGGCAGCCTTTCAACAAGAGGTGCAGGTCATGCTTGTCGTGATGCACAAAGAAGCCACAGCGGATGACATCGCTCATGTGGTGCGCGTCATCGAAGCTCGAGGCTACAGCGCCCGCCCCATACAGGGCGGTGAACGCATGGCCATCGGCATTTTGCACAATCGAGGCCCGGTGGATCCCAATTGGGTACTGAGTCTGCCGGGCGTCAAAGAAGTCATTCCGGTGACGCGTCCTTACAAGCTAGTCAGTCGCGAATTTCACCCTCAGGACACCGTGATCACCGTCGGCGATGTGCGCATCGGCAACGGCTCTTTGGTGGTCATCGCTGGACCGTGCGCCGTGGAAAGTGAGGAACAAGCGCTGACCATTGCCCGGCATGTGCGGCGTGCCGGAGCGCACTTGTTTCGTGGAGGGGCCTTCAAGCCGCGCACATCCCCTTACGCCTTTCAGGGGCTTGGAGAGAAAGCCCTGAGAATCCTTGCCAAGGTTCGAAAGGAAACGGGGTTGCCTATCGTCACCGAAGCCCTGGACCACACGGTCTACGACCTGGTGGAGGAAGTGGCCGATGTGGTGCAAATCGGTGCCCGAAACATGCAAAACTTCACGCTGCTTCGCCGAGCCAGCCATTCCTCCAAGCCGGTGCTTCTCAAACGCGGCATGTCTGCCACTCTGGAAGAATGGCTCATGGCCGCCGAATACATCCTCGAAGGAGGCAATCCCCATGTGATTCTGTGCGAACGTGGCATTCGCACCTTTACCGACCACAGCCGAAACACCTTGGACCTGTCCGCCGTCCCCGTAGTGCGCAAGGAAAGCCATCTACCCATTCTTGTGGATCCCAGCCATGCATGCGGACGTCGCGACCAGGTGATTCCCTTGAGCCGCGCGGCTGTTGCTGTCGGAGCCGACGGGATCATGGTGGAAGTGCACCATCGGCCGGAAGAGGCTTTGAGTGACGGCGCGCAGTCTCTCTATCCCGATCAATTTCAAAAACTCTGCGAGGAGATCGCGCCTATGGCGGCGCTGTACACACGAGCCTTAAAGCCCGGTATCGCCGTGGGTTCACCAAAAGCCCTCGCATCGACATAACCTTTTACGGAACCGCTGAATCATGAAGCTCAGATTTTACCCGACACCAAACGATTTTGCACACATGCTGACCCAGGGGAACCTGGTTCCTGTGTGCTGTGACGTCTTGGCCGACACGGAAACCCCCGTCTCGGCTCTGGCCAAGATCCGCCGTCCCGGCCGCCCCGTCTTTTTACTGGAAAGCGTCGAGGGCGGGGAGCGGTGGGGTCGTTACAGCTTTCTGGGGGTCTCCGCATCGCGGCACGTACGCCTCTTTCGTGACGGCGTGGAACTGAACGAAAACGGCGTTGCGCAGCGACTGGAGCACGGCGGCAATCCCTTAAACGTTCTGCGACAGCTCATGGCCTCTTACCGGCCTGTTTCCGTTCCTGGACTTCCCCGGTTCTGGGGGGGCCTGGTCGGATGGTTCGCCTATGAAACCGTCTCCTTCTTTGAGAGGATTCCCAACGGCCTTCCCCCTGAAGTACCGCTCGGCCATTTCGTGATGACCGACGAGCTGATCATCTTTGACAATGTCCGGCATACGCTGACCCTGCTGGTTCCCGTTGTCCGAAATCATGCATCGGAAAACCCTCAGAAACTTTATGACGACGCCGTGGCTCGTCTTCAGTCTCTGGCCCGATCCCTTGAAGCGCCGTTGTGCACCGAACCCCTCCCTCTGGCATCGCCCGCCCCGGCCGTCCCTCATGGGCTCGAACCTAAAGGGGAACGGCCAAGGGCGTCTTTTTCCGAAGACGGCGGAACGTTTCGAACCGTAATGAGCCAAGACGATTTTCTGGCGATGGTGCGCAAAGTCAAAGACTACGTTCGTGCCGGGGACGTCATCCAGACGGTCATCTCCCAGCCCTTTGTTCTCCAGCCCGCTCCCGACCCTTGGTTGCTCTATCGCGCGCAGCGCTACATCAACCCCTCTCCCTACATGTTCTTCATGGAACTGGACGACCGCATCCTTGTGGGATCCTCCCCCGAAACCATGGTGCGTCTGGAAAACGGGGTCGCCACCCTTCGCCCCATCGCCGGCACGCGACCTCGAGGCGCGACGGAACAGGAGGATCGCCGCCTTGCGGACGAACTACTCAAGGATCCTAAGGAAAGGGCCGAGCACCTCATGTTAGTGGACTTGGGCCGCAACGACTTGGGCCGAGTGGCGGAAACCGGCACCGTCCAGGTGACCGATCTCATGGTGGTGGAACGCTATTCCCACGTGATGCACCTGGTGTCTAACATCACTTGTGATCTCAGGCGGGACTGCGATGCCTGGGACCTTCTCCGAGCTACCTTCCCGGCAGGCACCCTCACCGGGGCTCCAAAGATTCGGGCCATGGAAATCATCGCCGAGCTGGAACCCACGCCCCGAGGGCCTTACGGTGGCGCGGTCGGGTACATCTCGTACACGGGCAACATGGATCTGGCCATCACCATTCGAACGGCAGTGCTTCACGACCAAACCATGACCGTGCAGACAGGTGCCGGCATTGTGGCCGATTCCATTCCAGAACGGGAATACGACGAAACGGTGAACAAGGCTCAGGCCATGCTCAAGGCCGTGGCCTTGCTTCGAAACACCGGCAATTTTTTGTAGCGACGCAAAGGAGCACAGGCCATGATCGTCGTGATCGACAACTACGATTCCTTTACGTACAACCTGGTTCAATACCTGCTTGTGCTGGGAGCCCAGGTTCGGGTGGTGCGCAATGATGCGGCCACCGTGGACGAGATTCTCTCCTGGAACCCTCAAGGCATCGTCATTTCTCCCGGGCCGGGACGCCCCGAAAATGCGGGGATTTCGGTGCCGCTCATTCGCGCCGCCGCGTCATCCATCCCCATTCTGGGCGTGTGCCTAGGGCATCAGGCTATCGCCGTCGCCTACGGGGGGCGTGTGGGTTCCGCCCGATACCTCATGCACGGCAAGACCTCCATGGTGCGACCGGACGGCCAGGGCATCTACCGAGGCATTGCGGGACCGTTTCAGGCCATGCGCTACCATTCTCTGGCCGTGGATCGTTCGGCGCTGCCCGATTGTCTGACCATCAGCGCGGAAGCTGATGACGGTGAAGTGATGGGCATCCGTCACAAAGCATACCCGTGTGAAGGCATTCAATTTCATCCGGAATCCATCATGACGCCCGTGGGAAAAAGGCTTCTGCGAAACTTTCTCAACGGGCAGGGAGGAACCGGCCATGTTTGCTGACCTGCTTCGACGCATCACGCGACGCATGGACCTGACGGAGGAAGAAATGAGCGCCCTTATGGACCAGCTCATGTCCGGAGCGCTCACCGACGCCCAGATCGGCGCCTTTATGGCGGCTCTGGCCACCAAAGGCGAAACCTTTGCCGAATTGGCGGGCGCCGCTCGAACCATGCGCCGAAAGGCCCATCGGCTTCACGTCAACACTTCCACCGTCGTGGACACGTGCGGGACGGGTGGGGACGGCGCGCAGACCTTTAACATTTCCACTACAGCCGCCTTTGTGGTGGCGGGCTGCGGGGTCACCGTGGCCAAACATGGCAATCGATCGGTGTCCAGCCGATGCGGCAGCGCCGATGTACTGGAAAGTCTTGGGGTGCGCCTGGATGTGCATCCTGAGGTTGTGGAGGAAATCATCGGGGAAATCGGTATCGGTTTTCTTTTTGCGCCGCTCTATCACGGCGCCATGAAGTTCGCGGCCAAGGCGCGCAAGGAAGTGGGTATTCGGTCCATTTTCAACATGCTGGGGCCGCTCACCAACCCGGCCGGAGCCAACTGCCAAGTGCTAGGGGTGTTCGCTCCGGAGCTGACGGAAATGTTTGCCAGGGCATTGCAGCTCTTGGGAACGCGCCGCGCCTTTGTAGTCCATGGCCATGACGGTCTGGACGAAATCAGCGTCTGCGCCCCCACGCGGGTAACGGAACTGCAGGACGGCCTAGTGCGCACCTACGATCTGGACCCTGAGCGACTTCTGGGGCGAAAGGCCGATCCGGAAGCCCTTCGGGGCGGCACGCCCGAGGACAACGCTCGCCTGCTGCGCTCTGTCCTGGAAGGAGCCCCCGGCCCCTGTCGGGACGTGGTGGTGGTGAATGCGGCAGCGGCCCTGGTGGCTGCAGGGGCTGCGGAAGATTTTCGAGACGGGATGCGCCTGGCCGAGCAGAGCCTCGACACCGGCGCAGCCCGGGACAAGTTGGAAACCCTGATCCGTCTCACCCAACAAAGGGCTGCGGGCTAAGGACCTCAGGAGCATGTCGGAAAACACCTTCCGTAGGAGCGGCGCAAGCCGCGACGCCTTATCGTCCCTTGCGGCGCTTCGACACCCTCATGCCGAAAGGACGCGGCTAAGCCATTGTCGAACGAGCTCCTCGAAAGGCTGTTGGGGCATGCTTTTTCATGGGTTTGTCCGGGCCCTCTATGACCCAATGAAAGGACCGCGTCTTCGCGACTCGATCTTTGGCGCAGGGACCAAAGGCCACCTTTGCAAAAGCGCGGACCCACGCACCGTGATGAACGAAAGGGTTGTCCAAAGCCGTGCCCGAAGGCATGAGCCAATGAAAAGCTGCTGACGGAGTCATCAACCATGAGCGATCAACTGGCCAGAATTCTGGATGCCAAGCGGGAAGAGGTGACCGTTCGATCGGCTCGAACGCCCCTTGCCGATCTTCGTCGCCTTGCGGAAGCCATGCCCAAACCGCGCTCGCTGGCCTCGGCCCTGCTTCCCGGTCGAATTTCTCATGCCGAGCCCGCAAGCCCTCCGGTGCGCCTCATCGCCGAAATCAAACGGGCCTCTCCTTCCAAAGGCCCTCTGCGCCCTGACTTAAATCCAGCGGCGTACGCGAAAGCCTATGCCCGCGGTGGCGCCGCCGCCTTGTCGGTTCTCACCGACGGCCCTTTTTTCTGCGGATCCCTGGATGACCTCAAAGCCGCACGGGATGCCGTGACCCTTCCTGTACTTCGCAAGGACTTCACGGTGAGTGAATACCAAATTTATGAGGCTCGAGCCGCCGGGGCGGACGCAATCCTGCTGATCGTTCGAGCCGTCACCGAGGCCTTTCTTCGAGATGCTCTGG
This sequence comes from Desulfosoma sp., assembly GCF_052743555.1. NCBI lineage: Bacteria > Pseudomonadati > Thermodesulfobacteriota > Syntrophobacteria > Syntrophobacterales > Syntrophobacteraceae > Desulfosoma > Desulfosoma sp. The sequence goes on along the minus strand of NZ_JBRAHS010000007.1, from coordinate 56,911 downwards.
CCTTGTGTGAGGCGCTGAGCCTGGATGCCCTGACCGAAGTGCACGATGAACCGGAATTGGAAGCCGCTCTTCGGTGCGGCGCCCGCATCGTGGGTGTGAACAACAGGGACTTGACGACTTTTCAAACCTTCTTGGAGACATCCCTTCGTCTGCGCGCTCACATTCCCGAAGACCGTATCATGGTGGCCGAAAGCGGTATACGCAGCCGCTCCGATATTGAACGGCTCGCGGCGGCAGGGATTTTCAATTTCCTTGTGGGTGAATCTCTTGTGCGGGCATCGAATCCCGAAAACGCCGTGCGGCATCTTATCCAGCCTTTTTCGGGCGAAGCCGTGAAAAATGCCGACAACCAAAGAGCCTGACTCCCTACTGGAGTCTTTTCTCATGGACATCAAGATTTGCGGCATCACCACCATCGATGACGCCCAAGCGGCCTGCTCCTTGGACATCCAGGCCGTGGGACTGGTTTTTTATGCCAAGAGCCCACGTTATGTGGACGAAGCGACGGCTCGAAGCATCGTGCGTGTGCTGCCGTCACACATCGTTGCCGTCGGCGTCTTTGTGGATCGACCTTGGTCGACCGTGTTGGCCACCGCACGATCGGTGGGGCTTCATGCCGTGCAACTGCATGGCAACGAACCCCCCGAAGACGCAGCCCGTCTGGAAGAGGCCGGCCTTCGTGTCATGAAGGCCTTGTTCATCAATCGAGCGCCTTACCTTAAGGACTACATCCATTACGCCCCATCGGCCTTTTTGGTGGAATGCGCCGGGAAACAACGTCCTGGAGGGAACGCTTTGGCGTGGGATTGGGGGCAGGCGAAGGGCGCCGTAGGCGGCACCCCGATGATGCTGGCCGGAGGACTCAACCACGACAACGTCCAGGAAGCCCTTCGGGCTGCGGAACCTTCGGGAGTGGATGTGAGTTCCGGAGTGGAAAGTCGCCCGGGCCGCAAAGACCCGGAAAAAATGGAACGCTTCGTTAACGCTGTGCGCCGCCTGAGGCCGCGCCCCGTGCTAGGAGGCATTTTCTCATGAACCCAACACTAACCATGTCACGTGCCCAGTCCCCTTGGATCTGCCAGCCCCACGAACCCATGCCGGACGCTCGAGGCCATTTCGGGCCTTACGGCGGCCGCTACGTGGCGGAAACCCTCATGCCCGCACTTCTGGAACTGGAAGCCGCCTACGAAGACGCTCGAAAAGATCCCTCTTTTCATGAGGCCTTTGTGCGTCTTCTGCGCCACTATGCCGGCCGCCCCACGCCCTTGTACAAAACGCAACGCCTTTCATCCCATTGCGGCGGGGCGACCATTTATCTCAAGCGGGAGGATCTCGCCCACACGGGAGCCCACAAGATCAATAATACGCTGGGCCAGGTGTTGCTGGCCCAGCGCATGGGAAAGACAAGGATTATTGCCGAAACGGGTGCCGGCCAGCACGGAGTGGCCACGGCCACGGCGGCGGCCCTTTTCGGTATGGAATGCCGAGTCTTCATGGGGACCGAGGACGTGAAACGCCAGGCCCCTAACGTGCGCCGTATGGAGCTTTTAGGCGCTCAGGTCATTCCCGTCGCTTCGGGTACGGGAACCCTTAAAGACGCCATGAACGAGGCCATGCGCTATTGGGTGAGTGCCGTGAGGGACACCTTTTATGTGATCGGGTCGGTGGCCGGGCCGCACCCGTACCCCGTCATGGTTCGGGATTTTCAACGGGTCATCGGCGACGAGGCTCGCCGTCAGATTCTGGAACAGGAAGGGCGCCTGCCCCAAGCCCTCATTGCGTGTGTGGGCGGAGGCAGCAACGCCATGGGGCTTTTTTACCCTTTTCTTGAGGACCCCGTGGCCATGATCGGCGTGGAAGCCGCCGGAAAAGGCATCGAGACGGGAAAACACGCCGCCACCTTGGGCGCCGGATCCATCGGTGTCCTACATGGTTCCAAGTCGTACGTGCTGCAGGATGGTCACGGACAGATTCTTGAAGCCCATTCCATTTCCGCCGGACTGGATTACCCGGGAGTGGGCCCCGAACATGCGTGGCTCAAGGATAATGGCCGAGCCCGTTATGTTGCCGTCACCGATGCGGAAGCCCTTCTCGCCTTTCGCACCCTCGCCACCCTGGAAGGCATCATTCCTGCCCTGGAAAGCGCTCACGCCGTGGCGCACGCCATGGCGGAAGCCGCTCACCGTTCACCCGACGACATTCTCATCGTCAATCTTTCGGGTCGAGGTGACAAGGATTTGGGTATTGTTTTCAAAGACCTTTAGGAAAGGTGCAGAGCATGAGTCGATTGCAACATGTGTTTGAAGCCCTCAAGGACAAAGGCGAAGGGGCTCTGGTGGGTTTCGTCACGGCAGGAGATCCCGATCCAACGACTTCCATCGCCGTGCTTCGAGCCATGATCGATGGGGGTGTGGACATTCTTGAGCTGGGCGTGCCCTTTTCCGATCCCACGGCCGACGGCCCCGTCATTCAGCGCTCATCGGCCCGCGCCCTCGCTCACGGCATGACTCTGGAAAAAACCCTTCAACTGTGCCGGGCTTTGCGTCAGTGGAGCGACATTCCCGTGGTGATCTTCAGTTACTACAATCCGATTTTGGCTATGGGCGGGGCACGATTTTACAAGGAAAGTGTGCGCTGCGGCGTCGACGCCGTTCTTGTGGTGGATCTGCCGCCGGAGGAATCCCGGGAATTTCTGGACCAATGGTCTGGAAATGCGCTGGATTTCATTCGGCTCGTGGCACCCACCACGCCGCCCGAGCGCATGGCGGCCATCGCCGAGGACGCTTCCGGATTCTTGTATCTGGTTTCCATGACAGGCGTCACGGGAAGCGCCGGGTTGAACCTGGATGAGGTCACGGCCACGGCCCAACGCCTCAAACAGGTCACCTCCCTTCCGGTCTGCGTGGGCTTTGGCATTTCTCAACCAGAACACGTGCGCACCGTGTGCCAAACGGCGGATGGCGCCGTGGTGGGCAGCGCCTTTGAACGGCTCATCGAAGAAAACCTGAAGGCGCCGGACCTTGCTGAGCGTCTTCGCCGCTACGCCCGCACACTCAAAGCCGCCACCCGCCGATGAGTTCAAAACCATCGCCCCCACGGTCACTCTTACACAAGCTTTTTGGAGCTCGTCCGTGAATGTGTTGCGGGGAGACGGTGCACAGCCTTTCCGTTTCAACGACACACAAGGCCATATTGGGGCAGCTTCGCCGAGCTTGAACGGCTGCCGGCTGTCCCCTCACATGCCGAAACAGCAGGAGGCGATGCTTTGAAAAAAGATAAAGAACGCGACAGCTTGTCAGAAACAGCGGCTTCGACCGGGCCCATGCGGGCCCCTTCCCCTTGAGTGCAAGGGGAAGGAAAGCGTGAAAGAGTCCCGCCGAAGAATAAGGCAGCCAGGGTTAGATGTCGAAGTAGAGCATGAATTCGTATGGGTGCGGACGCAGCCGCACAGGGTCCACTTCGTTGGCCCGCTTATATTCCAGCCACTTGGCGATCACATCTTCCGTAAATACGTCGCCTTTGAGCAGAAAGTCGTGATCCTTTTCCAGGGCCTTGAGTGCCTCCTCCAGCGATCCCGGTGTGGACGGCACACTGGCCAGTTCTTCGGGGCTCAGAGCATAAATGTCCTTGTCCAAAGGTTCACCGGGATCGATGCGGTTTTCGATGCCGTCCAAGGCGGCCATGAGCAGGGCGCTGAAAGCCAGATAACCGTTGCAGGACGGGTCGGGAAAACGAATCTCGATGCGCTTCGCCTTCGGTGACGGCGAATACATGGGAATACGAATGGAGGCGCTGCGGTTTCGGCTGGAATAGGCCAAGTTCACCGGAGCCTCATAGCCGGGCACCAGCCTCTTGTACGAATTGGTGGTGGGGTTGGTAAAGGCGCACAGAGCCGCCGCATGCCGCAAAACCCCGCCGATGGCGTGCAAAGCCATTTCACTCAAGCCCGCATAGCGGTCTCCGGCAAACAAGGGTTTGCCGTCTTTCCAGAGACTCAAATGCGTGTGCATGCCCGATCCATTGTCGCCGAAAAGGGGTTTGGGCATAAAGGTCACGGTTTTCTTGTGCTTACGGGCCACGTTTTTGATGATGTACTTAAACCACATGAGCTGGTCGCCCATCTTGACCAGGGGCGCAAACCGCATGTCGATTTCCGCTTGCCCGGCCGTGGCCACTTCGTGATGCTGACATTCCACCTGTATCCCCACCTGCTGCATCATGAGCACCATTTCCGTGCGAAGGTCCTGCAACGCATCGGTGGGCGGTACGGGAAAATAGCCTTCCTTGTGGCGCGGCTTGTAGCCTAGGTTGGGGTTTTCTTCTCGACCGCTGTTCCAAATCCCCTCTTCGGAATCGATGAAGTAATAGCCATAGTGCGCCGCGGTGGCATAGCGAATGTCGTCAAAAATGAAAAATTCCGCCTCCGGCCCGAAATAGGCCGTATCCCCAATGCCGGTAAACCGAAGGTACGATTCCGCCTTGTGGGCGATGTAGCGGGGATCCCTCGTGTAGCGTTCTTTGGTTACAGGGTCCACGATGTTGCAGATGAGGGTCAGTGTGGGCACTTGAAAAAAGGGATCCATAACGGCTGTCTCCGGGTCTGGAATCACCAGCATATCGCTGGCGTTGATGGGCTGCCACCCTCGAATGCTGGATGCGTCAAACCCCAAACCGTCTTCAAAGGACGATTCATCGAATTCACTGATGGGCACCGTAAAGTGCTGCCAAATGCCGGGAAAATCCAGGAAGCGAAGATCCACCATTTGAGCGTTGTGTTCCTTGGCAAAAGCCATCACGTCCTGAGGGGTCATGCGTTTTCCTCCGTATGCAAAAAGGGTGAGTGAAGTTGCGCGCTCCGCGCAGAGAGAAGCAATTTTCACGCCAAGTCTTCAAGTCGCCGCTTTTTGCCCAGCCTGCTTCCACGGCTCTGAAAGATGGAACAAAATTGTTTTTTTGTGGCCTCGCCTGCGTGTGCAAAGAACGCTTTTGTCCCCTTCCATTTCACGCCCGCTGTGCACCGCGGCGCCCATCCCATTCGATGACGGACCCTTAGCTGGAAACCCATCCACTTTGGAAGCCTGTGGGTAAACCCTTTCTTGCCGGTTTCGGGTCTAGCCATTTTAAACAGTTAAAAGCTCGCCCCTGGCCTTGGGCAGATTCCACGAGCGCAGGCATTCCAAAAGCCGCTCTTCGATGAGGCCGTGTTTTTCAGGATCCTGTATCTTGGCTCCGTCCAGATCCGTCACATAAAAGACGTCCACCACCTGGGCTCCGGGCGTGGAAATCTTGGCCAGCTGAATCGTCAGGCCCAGTTCGTACAGGGTCTGGGTGACGGCATGCAGCACGCCGGGACGTTCCCATGTGTAGACTTCGATGACTGTGTAGAAATCGGAAGCGCTCTCATCCATGACCACGCGGTCGGGTTTTTTGGAGCCCAGCAAGGATTTCCGCGGCAAGGAAGGCTGGTGCCGCGCCATGAGGGCCGTGAAGGCGGCGGGGTCCTGAACGCAGCGGGTGAGGTCGTTGTGCACGCGTCGCCAGGTTTCTTCCGAGTGCAGAGGATCCGGCACGTCTTCCACGATGAGAATGTCCAGGGCGATGCCTGAAGAGCGTGTGTAGATGTCGGCCGAAAGAATGTTCAAGCCGTGCAACCAGAGCACGCCCGTGATAGTGGCAAACAAGCCGGGCCGATCCCGGCTGGCAATGGTCACCTGCCACAGTTCGCCTTCCAAGGGTTGGGCATCCAAAACGAGCCCCTGATCAAGCACCGCTTTTTCCATACTGTAATGGCGCACCACATCGGCAGGCGTTTGGGACAGAAGATAGCGCAGGGAGAGATTTTCCAGCCATCGCGCCACGGCGGGCCGAAGGCCGGCATCGCACAACGCAAGCACTTCCGCCTGCAAGGCGTCGACCCTTTGGGTGACATCTTCCGGCTGCCATTCCCCGCGCAGCAGGACGCGGTCCACCTTGGCGTAGAGTTCGTCCATCAGGGAGGCGCGCCAGGTGTTCCATGCGCCGGGACCGGTGGCTCGAGAATCCGCCACCGCCAGAAGGTAGAGAAGCCGCAGCTTGATGCGGCTGCCAATCTGCATGGCACAGCGCACAATGGGCTTTTCATCGCTCAGGTCGCGCTTCAAGGCCGTGTCAGGAAGCAGCAGGTGGTGTCGAATGAGGAATTCCAGCAGGCTTTTTTCTTCCTCCTGCAGTCCCAAGCGTTCCCCAATGGCTCGGCTCATCTCGGCACCGCGCACCGAATGGTTCTTGCCCTGCCCTTTGCCCACATCGTGCAGTAAAGCGGCCAGGTACAAGACACGCCGATGGGGAAGATCCTGAAACAGATGTCGGCAATCCACTTGAGGCTCCAGGGACGGAAGGCCTTGTTCCAAGCGGTGCATTTCCCGCACGGTGCGCATGAGGTGTTCGTCCACGGTATAGAGGTGATAGAGGTCGTGCTGCACACGGTACCGCACGGACGCCAGTTCCGGAATAAAGGTTTGGAGAAATCCCGTTTCCATCATGACACGCAGCACCGCAAAGGCTCGGCTGGGATGGAGCAGAATATCGAAGAATTGGGCCACCACGTCCGGCTGGGATCGCACGGCGTCGGTAACGGCCCACAGGTATTCGCGCACAACGCGCCCGGTCTGATGATGGAAATGGGCGCCTCTTTTGGCGGCTTCCCCAAAGAGGGCCATAAGCCAATCCGGCCTTTCTGGAATGCGTTCCGGTTCCATAAAAGACAGGTGGTTGTCTTCCAAAAGAAACGGTCCGGGAAGCACGGTTTTTCGATGGGCGGAAGAACGTCGCGGTGTGCGCGTTTCATGGGTGAGACGATCCAAAACAAAGGCAGTGATGCGCCGAATACGCGCCGTGTGGCGATAGTACAGGTGCATAAAGGCTTCCACGGCACTGCCTTCCGTTCCGTCCAAAAAGCCCAAGCGCTTGGCCAGGGTTTCCTGGTCCGCCATCAGAAGCCGGTCCAGGCGCTTCCCGCTCACGTGGTGCAATTGCAGGCGCACTCGCCACAGAAAGTCTTCCGCCTGTTCCAGCCACAAGGCGTCTTCCGCAGAAAGCCACCCGGCATTCGTGAGGGCGGACACCAAGGGGGTGCCCAAAAAAATCACCCCCACCCAGCGAATGGTGTGCAGATCGCGCAGGCTCCCCACACCTTCCTTGAGGTGCGGTTCCAAAAGGTAACTGCTTTCTCCGTAACGACGGTAGCGGGCCTTTCGATACTGACGAAGGTCTTCCAGAAACCGCGCCCGTTTGGTTCGCGAAAAACCCGAGAGAAATTCTTCGCGCCATCGGCCATAAAAATCCGCATCCCCTCCGGCCAGGGCGGCTTCCATGAACGTGGTCTGAACACTGAAGTCCTGGCGCATCAGGTTTTTCAAATCCTTGGGGGACGTGACCATGTGACCCACTTCAAAACCGGCATCCCAGAGGCTCGGAATGATCTGCCGAATCCAGGCTTCCACCCGCAAGGGCAAGCGGCGTTGGTGCAAAAAGACCAGGTCCAGGTCGGAGGCAAAACTGAGCTGACCTCGGCCGAATCCTCCCACCGCAGCGGCGCACCAGCCGTCAGCGGCGGCCGCGGATGATGCGATGATGAGCCGGCGAAGTTCTTCGAGAAGCTGTGTGGCGTAGGTCCGGGCCGCCATGACTCCCGGCACATCCCGGGCGCATGATTCCTGAAAATCCTTGCGAAGTTGCACCAGATGGTCACAGTCCATGAGGCATCCGTTTCACTGCAGGCTCCACCGCCGCTCCGGCCATAAAAAGGCTTTGCCCCTGGGCGCACCCGTCGGCCCATGCTTAGAAAAAAGCTTCGCTGCGCCTCACACAGCCTGTTCGCCGCGTTCTCCTGTGCGAATGCGCAGGCATTCCTCCACAGGGATGACAAAAATCTTGCCGTCCCCGATTTTTCCCGTGCGGGCCGAGATGCTGATGGCTTCCAGTACCTCGTCCAGCTGGTCGTCGCCCACCACCACTTCGATTTTGAGTTTGGGGATGAAATCCACCACGTATTCGGCACCCCGATAGATTTCCGTGTGGCCCTTCTGACGGCCAAACCCTCGCACTTCCGTCACCGTCATGCCCTTGATGCCCAATTCCGTGAGGCGTTCCTTCACATCGTCCAACTTAAAGGGTTTGATGATCGCTTCCACTTTCTTCATGAGATGTCATCCTCTCCACAACCGGGGGCCATGGACCGGCGCCGCCCGAACCCAAAAGCCTTGCTGACGACGCACAGCACCGGCGGGGCCTGGCGCCTCTTGTCTTCCTTGCCGTTCAAGAGGCGCATAGGTCACAAGGGCCGTATGGGGAAAAACCACCCGGTTCGCCCCTCGAGCGTGCCTTTCACAGGCCAGGGAGCCTGTCTAAGAATGGCTTTTCGGGGCCGTTTTCGTTGCATACTGTAGGAGCGCCGCACGGCGCGATCAGGCGTCGCGGCGTGTGCCGTTCCCACTGAAGGGGTTCTTGAACACGGAGCAAAACCCATACCAACTCCATGCACCCCAGCGCCCATCATTCCTGCGCCTCATCGTGAAAGGCACGGCTTCGATCCACGAAACGGCGGGGGTCAATGCCGTATTTTCGAATCTTGTACTGCACGATTCTCTTTGTTGTTCCCAGAAGCCGGGCCGCATGGGCCTGGTTGCCTCGAGCGTCCTTGAGAGCTTCAATCAGGATGTCCCGTTCAAAGGCGCCCACCAGAGCTTCCAGTTTTCCTCGAGACTGTCTTTGCTGTTCCACGGGTTTCATTTGCAGCGTAGGAGGCAGATGGCGCGCTTCGATGGCATCTTCAGCGGCCAGCACCACGGCGCGTTCCATACAATTTTCCAGCTCCCGCACGTTGCCGGGCCAGTGGTAAGCCATCAGCAGGTCGATGGCCGGCGTTGCAATGCGGTTCACGGCCTTGCCCAAAAGCTGCGCATATTTTTGGACAAAATAGTCGGCCAGCAGCAGAATGTCGGGCCCTCGATCCCGTAGAGGCGGCAGGAAAATAGAAAACACGTTCAGCCGGTAATACAGGTCCGAGCGGAACCGCCCGTGGGCTGTTTCCTTTTCCAGGTCCTTATTGGTGGCGGCCACCACCCGCACATCCACTCTGACCACACGGGACGAACCCAGGGGCTGGAATTCTTTTTCCTGCAGCACGCGCAGCAGCTTGGCTTGCGCTATTGGAGACAACTCCCCGACCTCGTCCAGAAAGATGGTGCCTCCCTGAGCCTCTTCAAACCGGCCCTTGCGCCGAGACACTGCTCCGGTAAAAGCTCCTTTTTCGTGCCCGAACAATTCGCTTTCCAAAAGCGTGTCCGGCATGGCGGCGCAATTGACCCGCACCAAAGGGCCCGAAGCTCGGGAACTGTTGTCGTGAATGGCTTTGGCCACCAGTTCCTTGCCCGTGCCTGTTTCGCCGTGAATGAGCACCGTGGTGTTGGTGTCCGCCACCTGGTCGATGAGCCGCAGCACATCCCGAATTTCCTTGGATCGCCCCAAAATGTGCGTTTTGGGCCGACGCGCTTCGGCTAGCATGCTGCGAAGCCTTCGGTTTTCTTCTTCCACCGCACGAAAATGCACCACCTTGCCCAGCAGTTCCGCCACCGCCTCCAGCAGTTGCACTTCTCGAGTCAGATCTTCCACGTCGCGGCTGAGCTTGTCCACGGAAAGGACACCCACCACGCGCCCTTGATGAAAAATGGGCACGCACAGAAAGGCCAGTTCCTTGCGGTTGAGTTTCTTCCGCGCACCAGTGCGATCCAGAAAATGACCTTCTTCTCCCAGGTCGGCGATGGCCATGGGGCGACCCGTTTGCGCCACCTTGCCCGTAATGCCTTCCCCCGGCCGATAGATGACGCAGCCGGCATGCACATCCACGCCGTGCGCCACGTCCAGCCAGGCTTCGCCGGTCTTGAGATCCAAAATGGAAATCATGCCGCGCTGCATGCCCAACTGTTCGCTCAACACCGCCAACACGCCCTGAAACTGTTCCTTGATGTCGTCGGGGCGGGCCAGCCTGCGGGCCACCTGGTGCAGGGCTTGAAGTTCTTTCAGGCTAAATTGGTCGCTCATCCCCGTGTGCCACGCCCGTTGAAAAGCTTTGAGGACAAAACGGCCGCCGCTTCATTCGCCGGCAGTTCCCTTGGGTTGATGTTCCGGCCGCAACAAATCCAGGACCGTCTTGACGGGATTGAAAGTCTGGGAGGGAACTTCGACAAAGATGGTGTTCCACATGGCCATGGATCCGTTCCATAACCCCGGCAATTCCAAGGCCTTGAGGGGACGGCCGTTGAGGGATTTTCTGGTTATGATCACCGCTTCCGGGTCTCGATAGCGCATGAGATCGAAGGGGTTGCCGTCCGCATCGCGCACGGCGCAGACCAAATCCACGGGGTTGAAATGGGTCGCGCGTTCCCACACAGCCCGTTGCTTCGGATTATTCATGTCCACCTGGGCCTTTTCCACGATCTGGCAGGTCAGGCGCCCTTCACGATCCCAGGCCCAAAAAGGCCCACCACCGGGTTCTTCCACGTTGCGCACCATGCCGCACACGCGAATGGGGCGGTTGAGCACGTGGAGAAGCAGATCTCTTTGGGCCACCAAGCCCCCCCCGATGGCGCAAGCGCCTCCCCAAAAGGTCGCTTGAATAAAGCGGCGTGCCTGTTCCACGGTTTCCGACGATAATTTGTGGCGCAGGGCCTTGATATGGCGATGAATGCCTTCCTGAACGAGAATAAGAAAGCCACCCAGAATTCTTTTCCATCGCACGGTTTCGCCTTTGAGGGCGTCGGGCACCACATTGTCGATGTTCTTGATATAGATCAGGTCGCCTTTTAGTTGGTTCAGGTTGTGGAGCAGGGCGCCGTGACCTGCCGGTCGAAAGACCAGCTGCCCTGCAGCGTTTCGAAACGGTCGATTGTTCTCATCCACGGCGATGGTCTGGGTCGCCGGACTTTGCACAGACAAGGTGATCTGAAAGGAACAATCCCAGAGAGCCTCATGGCGGGGACGGACGGCCGCAATATGTTGAAGAAAGCGCTCCTCATGTTCGGGGCTGACGGTGAAGTGAATGGGGCACAGGCCGTTGGGCATGCGCACGTACCGCGCGGCTTCCGAGAGGTGTTCTTCCAGAGCCGTGCGCAGGCCGTCATCGTAGCGATGGAAGGGAATGAGGGCTTTGGGAAGTCGTCCCAAGTCCAGCCCTTGAGGGGTCAGCAACGCCTGCAGCGCCCTGTCGATTTTTCCCGCCCGAAGCTCGGCGGCAAGATCCGCTCCCCAATGCGCCATGGCCTGCCGCCAGGCTTCGAAAAAGGGAAAACGATGCGCCCGGGTAAAAAAGGTGTGCAGTCGTTGAGCCCGACCATCCCCGGCAGCAGCCTCTTTTTCAATGCTCGCCAGATCGGGGACGGGATTTCGTTCCAGCACCGCGAAAAGATCCTCAAACATGCGTGTGGCGGCTCCGGAAGCCGGAACAAACTTCATGAATCGACCTTTTTTGAGGCCCCTTTTGTAGGCCTTTTCACACACCTGGGCCATGTGCACATCCACCCCGACAATACCGTCCCCGAGGGTGCACGGCCTGTGGAGATCGATGGGGATGTGTCTTTTTTCAAAAAGGTCCAGCTGCCGTTCCACTTCCCATTGGGATATCCCCAGCAGCTGCATCTGCTCTCGATCCGCCTTAGTAAAGATCCTTTCCCGCATTTACCCGTCCTCCGGGAAGTCCATCGTGCGAAGCTCATCTGCCCGCGCCTCTTTTTCTGTCACATAACACAAACCCCACCCGTTTCAAAAGACTCCCTTATTCATTGACAAGGTTGGCCCAAAACCACTTTAATGCCCAGCGACGCAGGACTTCTTCAGAGGCTACGGAGAACGTTATGGAAGGCAGACGGCGACGGGTGCATTTCGGCATTGTTGCGGGATTGGTGGTTCTTTTGATGACAGCCATGGGAAGTGGCATGAGGGGCCTGTGCCCGCGGGCCGCAGCCCCATGGGAAACAATGGAGGTCTGGGCCGCCGTCAAGGCACAGGAGGACGATACTGAGCTGGAGGATCCTTTTGCGGAAAAGCACCTGACCGTGGCGGATCCTTTGCAGCCTCTGAACCGAGCCTTTTTTCATGTCAATGACAAACTGTACTTTTGGGTCCTCAAGCCCCTGGCCACCGTTTACAAAACCCTTGTGCCCACGGGCGTGCGCCTGTGCGTGCGCAATGTCTTTGACAACCTCATGGCCCCCGTGCGCATCGCCAATAATATATTTCAGTTGAAGTTTCAGCGAAGCGGCATCGAGTTGGCTCGATTCGCCGTCAATTCCACCTTGGGAGTCGGAGGCATGTTCGATCCCGCCCAACAAGAATTCGGCCTCAACGCCTACGATGAAGACTTTGGCCAGACCCTCGGTCATTACGGCCTGGGCAACGGCCTTTTTTTGATCTGGCCGGTCCTGGGACCTTCCACATTGAGAGATACTGTTGGAATCGTCGGCGATTATTTCCTGGATCCCATGAACTATTTATCCTGGCAAGGGTACGGGGCGGCCAAAGGCGTTCAACAGGTGAACCGCACGTCGTTGACGTTGGGCAAATACGAAGACTTCAAAGCGTCCGCCATTGACCCCTACGTGTCCATGAGGGACGCCTATATCACTTACCGCCACAATCAGGTGAAGAAATAGGCGTGAAATGGAATCTTCCATGCTGCTCCATGTGACCGCCGTGTTTTCGGGCGTCGCCGCTTTGGTGTGGGGTGCCGACCGCTTTGTGGACGGCGCGGCGGCCCTGGCGCGGCGGCTCGGTATTTCGACGATCATTATCGGCCTCACCGTGGTTTCTTTCGGCACTTCCCTGCCCGAACTGCTCGTGAGCCTCACCGCCACCGTCATGGGGCATCCCGATGTGGCCGTGGGGAATGTGGTGGGAAGCAACATCGCCAATATCGGCCTCATTCTCGGGGTGGCTTCGCTGTTTCGGCCGCTCATGGTCCACGGCTCCGTCGTCCGCCGCGAATATCCCCTTTTGATCGGCGCCTCAGTCATCGCCTGGCTCATGGCCAGAAACGGCACCTTCAGCCGTTTTGAAGGTTTTTTGCTCGCCACAGGCCTGGTGCTTTTCGTGACCAAGATGGTTGTGGAAGCTAAGCAGACGGCCCCCGATGTGCTATTGCAAGAAGCCGCCACAAGCGTCTCCACTCGACAGCAAGTTCCGACCCTGGGAAAGTCGATGTTTTTTCTGGTGTCCGGACTTGTGGCGCTGACGGTGGGCAGCCGGCTCTTGGTGTGGGGTGGCGTGGCTTTGGCCAGAGGGTTTGGTGTGAGCGAGCTGGTCATCGGGCTGACGATGGTGGCTCTCGGCACAAGTCTTCCCGAACTGGCCACGTCGGTTGTCGGCGCCATCAAAAAACAGGATGACATCGCCGTAGGGAACGTGGTGGGGTCCAACCTTTTCAACACTCTGGCCATCCTGGGTATTCCCGCCATGGTGCGGCCTTTGACCGTTTCCACCGAAGCCTATTATCGGGATTTTCCCGTGATGCTTTTGGCCACCTTGGTCCTGTGGCCTGTGTGTCGGTCCTGGAGCGGCCGTCAAGGGCGCGTCAACCGCCTGGAAGGTGGCGCGCTGACCCTGGGGTATTTCGTCTATGTGGGTTTCCTGCTGCGATTCAGGGGATGACGAACCTTTTGAAGGGCGGTGCATGACAAGATGGTCCCTGCGAGCAGTGGTCTAAGTTGTCCAGATTTGTGCGGGTGGTGAGGACTTCACAATCGGCAGAAAAATTTTTTCAAAATCTCCACTCCACCAAAAATTGCGGAAGCGTCCTTTCGAAGCCTGAAGCAGGAGCTTTCCTTACGGCCGGTTGATCATCGCATCTCCGAGCGGATTCAGGGGCATGGTTTGGTGACCGTCCTTGCTGACCATCTCTTGTGCGTTATCCAAAAGGCGCTCCGTCCGCCGGAATCCATCATCACTGGACAACCCTGCGAACGCATCGCAGCGGCCAGGTCCGTGTCACCACCAGCATGATCAACGACAAGGGGCAGGTCATGCATCTTCGGCACACGTCAGAGCCCAAACCGGTTCGTTTGGTAACTTACAATGCTCTCGCCGTCCCGCCTCGGCCCCTCAAAAGGCTGATGACCATTAAGTGAAAAATTTGTAGTGAAGAACTGAAAATGCACTTCCAACGATATTAGCACCTTACGCAAAAAAGTGACAAACTTGGGATAAGGATCTCAGATGGTTAGATGAGCATGATCCAAGAAAACCCCTATTTGAGCCTCCAAGGCTGACCAACTTGGGTTAAAATGGAACCTCTCGCCGGCCATGTCACACTCAAAAAGGGTGAGCGCTCTCGAGTGGCGGAGATGGAGGCAAGGCTGCTTTAATGCCTTTCGGAACATCATCCGCCTTTTACGGTCGAGAAAGGTGCTCGCGGACAACATGCTACACACGAGAAGCCAGGGCGCGCACCAAGCCTGGAATAGTGTATTCTTCGGCCACCACACGGGGTTCAATGCCGAAGGACCGCGCTGTGTCCGCCGTGATGGGCCCGATGCAGGCCACCACCGTCTGCTTGAGAAGCTCCGCCGCACGGTGTTTCCCGATGGCTTGCAGAAAAAAGGTCACCGTGGAGGATGCCGTAAAGGTCACCACGTGAACCTCGCCGCGGGCCAACATGGCCTTCACCTCATCCACCCCCTCAGCCGCTGGAACGGTTTCGTAGGCGGGGACCACATCCACCTCAGCGCCCCATCGGCGCAAGGTCTGGGGAAGAACATCCCGCGCCTGGGCCGCTCGAGGAAGCAAAAAACGCCTGCCGCGCACGGTCGTCTCCCCCAATGCTTTCAACAGCGATTCCGCCCGGTACTCTTCGGGAACCACATCCAAGCGCAGCCCCCGCTGTTCCAGGGCTTCCGCCGTCTTGGGCCCGATGGCCGCAAGGCGCGTTCCGGCCAAAGCGCGCACGTCCCGGCCTGCCGCCCAAAGTCTTTCCATGAAAAACTTCACGCCGTTGACACTGGTAAAGACCACCCAGTCGTATTCATGGAGGACAGCGAGAGCCCTATCCAGAGGGTCCCAAGAGGCGGGCGGCACAATGGCAATGGAGGGAAACTCCACACATCGAGCCCCCAGATCTTCCAGCGCCCTTCGAAATTCGCTGGCCTGTTCTCGAGCCCGTGTCACCAGGACCGTTTTGCCGAAAAGGGGTTTGGTTTCAAACCAGTTGAGCTCCGTTCGCAGGCGCACCACTTCACCCACCACAATGATCGCCGGAGGTTTTAGGCCTGTGGCCTGCACCTTTTCAACGATATCGGCCAAAGTGCCCACCACGGTCTGCTGCTGCGGCGTGGTGCCCCATCGAATAACCGCCGCAGGGGTCCGGGGGGAACGCCCGTGGGCCATCAAGCGCTGCGCGATGTCGGGAAGATTCTTGACGCCCATGAAAAAGACCAGCGTGCCCACGCCGGAAGCCAGCTTTTCCCAGTCAAGACTTTCCTTGGTTTCCGGCATTGCGCCATCGGCCCTTTCATGGCCCGTAATGAAAGCCATGCTGGATGCATAGTCCCGATGAGACAAGGGAATGCCCGCGTAGGCGGGAACAGCCACGGCCGCGGTGACGCCGGGAACGATCTCAAAGTCGATGCCGGCCGCGGCCAGTTCCTGGGCTTCTTCGCCGCCTCGCCCGAAAACGAAAGGATCGCCCCCCTTCAGGCGCACCACCACACCTTCCCGAGCCTTTTCCACCAGGAGCCGGTTGATGGCTTCCTGACTCATTGTATGGTCGCCGCCCTTTTTGCCCACATAGATGCGTCTCGCGTGGGCCGGCGCGTATCGCAGAAATTCTTCGCTGGCCAGGTAGTCGTAGATGACTACGTCGGCCTGGGCCAACACGTCCCGACCTTTGAGGGTGAGCAGACCCGGATCTCCGGGACCCGCCCCGACAAGATACACTTTACCTTTCTTCACAGGACCCTCACTCCAGAGTTCAGCGTGATGTTAAGGACCAGGTGTTGTGGCGTGGAGGGACTCCTGACCCAGCAAGGATTCCAGAATGTGCCGTGCGCCTTGTTGCAGAAGCCGCCGAGCCACATCGCGACCCAAAGGCTCTTCTTGGCCGATTGGGGCGCTCTGTGTGAGCCGATACACGGTGGCTCCGTCCAGGGAGGCCACCAGGCCCGTGAGTGTTACGGTGCCGCCGTTAACCGCCGCATGCCCGGCAATGGGCACCTGGCATCCACCCTGCAACTCATCCAAAAAGGCGCGTTCCGCCGTCACGGCACGCCATGAGGGTTCATGATGCAAGGGGGTCACAAGTTCTTGAACCGCCGGGTCGTTCTTTCGAATTTCAATCCCCAAAGCCCCTTGACCGATGGCGGGAACAAAGGCTTGAGGATCCATCACGGCGGTCACCGCGTCCTGCCAGCCCATGCGCCGAAGCCCGGCCGCCGCCAGAATGACCGCATCAAAGAGGCCTTCCCGCACCTTGCGAAGCCGCGTATCCAAGTTCCCTCGGAGATTCTCCACACGAAGATCGGGTCGAAGATGCCGTATTTGCGCCGCCCGGCGCAGGCTGCTGGTGCCGATGAGGGCGCCCGGGGGCAAATCTTCCAGGCCGGAGGCTCGATGCGCGATGAGGACGTCGCGAGGGTCTTCTCGGGGCGGCACCACAGCCAATGTCAAAGGATCCGGCAGTGCTGCAGGCACATCCTTCATGCTGTGCACGGCCAGGTCCACACGACCGTCCATGAGCGCCTCTTCGATTTCCTTGACGAAAAGTCCCTTGCCACCCACCTTGGCCAAGGGCACGTCCAGAATTTTGTCCCCCGTGGTCTTGATGATTTCCAGCGTGACACGCAACCCAGGCCATTGCTTTTCCAGCGCCTGCTGGATCATCTCCGCCTGGCGCAGGGCAAGACGGCTGCCGCGCGTCCCGATGACCACGTGCGGTTTCAAGAGTCCCTCCTTAAGTGTTCGGTCAAAAAAACCAAGGGCTTTGTCTTCGGCGACTCGGGCTGATCCCCGCGCTCTCTGAAGGAGCCACGGTGATGCACCGCTCACGCCGTTCCATGACCCCGCCGTCGGACCCAAGGCATCGCGCCTGCACCGCTCCTTCAGAGGAACCCGCCTCAAGGGTGATTCTTTCACCCATGCGGAACGATACACAACCGACCCTGGTCACCGATCCGGTTTCGGCCTTTCGAGTTTTCCGGTCAATGGCACGTGGCGCAACTGCCCCCTGAACATCCCGAACAGGAAGACGCGCCGGAACCCATGCGACTGCTGGCCGCACCTTTCTCCCCGCCGCTCTTAAACCCAAAGACACTCATTTCCCGATGCGCTTCGGAAGATCCGCATTTGGGGCAACAGACCTCCTCATCGCTTCGAAACACCAAACATTCGTACCGTTCTCCGCAACTTCCGCATTGATACTCATAGATCGGCATAATGGTCACCTCGCTTCTGGCATTCCACGCACCACCGGTGCGATACCATCTTAGGTCGCCCTCACCAGGCGAACAAGATCCCCGTCCTTCACGGCTTTGAAATGCGTGGGATCGCCACACACCTTGCCCACGATGTTGACGGCACTGGCAGGGCGGATTTCCCCCGGAGCGCGGATGGGGGTCGGACCAAAAAAGATGCAAAAGGCTTTACCCTTGGGCCAATAGCCCAAATCGCCCGCTTGGACCAGTTCCTTGGCCCGCTCGTCCAAGGGCATGGTGACGGGAATGGCAAAATAGATTTCATCCCCCCACAGTTTGGCTTCCGCTTCCAGAGGCAACGCCCGGGCGATGGCTTGCGCCGTGGGGCTGTCGTTCAAAGCCGCATCCATAACTAGCGTCGGCGTTTCAATGCGAATGCGTGTCGGCATGGGGTCCCCCTTCATGCATTCTTTCTTTGACCGCGGCATAAAACAAAGGAAACAGGATTTCATGGTGTCCCACAAAAGAAAACCCGCGGCCGATGCCCGCCGTGGGGCGTTCCACCACGTTCACCTGAGGCCGATACGGCCGAAGAAAATCCATGGCAATGGTGGTGAGGTCGCGGAGGTCGTACCCCAGGTTGAAAGCCACCGCAACGGCTTTGAGGAACACTTCGGGCAGGATCACTGCCGATCCCAGGTTGATGTACACACCGCCGGCCAAGCGCGAAACCAAGGCACAAAAAATGCGAAAATCCGTGTGGCTCAGTGCCCCCGTGGCCGCCCCGTCCATGGAGGGATGCATGTGAATGATGTCGGTGCCGATGGCCACATGGACCGTGACGGGAATCTGCAGTTCGGCCGCTGTCGCCAAAATGCTGTGCTCCACGTGCGGGACGTGAGCCTTCCTCAGGGCTTCCCCCACAGCACGCCCGAACCCCACGTTTTCTTGAGCCGCTCCGCGTCGCACCGCCTCATGAATGAATTCCGCCGTTTCCCTGGCCATGCCGAAACAACCGGCATGCAATGACGCGGCTACATCTTCCGACGTTCTTCCCACCAGGGCCATTTCCACATCATGGATGACGCCCGCCCCGTTCATCGCCACGCCTTTAAGGATCCCGGCGCGAAGCCAGTCGATCACCAACGGACTCAATCCCACCTTGATGGGATGGGCGCCCATGCCCAATAGCACCGTGCGGCCCGCCGTGGCGGCTCGAGCTGTCCTTTCCACGGCGTCCCGAAATGCGGATCCCGCAAGCTGGTCGGGAAGCGACTGAAGAAACCGGGCAAAGGTTCCTCCGGCTTGCCAGGGACGGCCCATGTCCTGCAGGCTCACTTTGCCCGGCCGATCCTCAAGGCTCACAGGTCGCACATTTTTCAAACACAGGGGTTCCATGACCCCTCTCAGCAGCATTGCGCGGCACGCACCACGTTCGACGGCGGCTCGACCCCGAAAAGCATCTCTTCCACCACATCACAAAGGGCATGGCCGACCGTGATGTGCACTTCCTGCACGCGGGCGGTGACGTCATCGGGCACATGTAGGATGAGATCGCAATAGACATCCATGTCCGTTTTCTCCATGCCCGCAAGACCCAGCGTATGCACACCGTGCTGCCGGGCCCATCGCAAAGCACGCAGGACGTTTTCCGACCTTCCACTGGTGCTCAACCCCATGGCCACGTCCCCCGCTTCTGCCAAACCCCGCAACTGACGCAGAAACACATCCCGAAAATCATAGTCATTGGCAATGCTGGTGAGCACAGACGTGTCGGTGGTGAGTGCTATCGCCGGCAAAGGGTCCCTTTCTTTTTGAAACCGGTTGATGAATTCCGCCGCCAGATGCTGGCAGTCGGCGGCGCTGCCTCCGTTGCCGAAAAGGTACAGGCGTCTCTTGGCTCGAAAGGCCTGGGCCACCACCTGCGCCATGCGCACCACGGTTTCCGCGTCGTGGTCCCTTACGGCCGCCAAAGCCCGCAACGTGGCGTCAAAGACGGCCCGCACTCTGAGAACCCCTTGTCCCAGCTCATCCTTCATAATGGCGACTCCTTGGTACCTTTTCTCACATGCCGATTTCCAGCCGGTCTTGACGTGATCGCCGCCTGCATTGGCTCAACTCGAAACCTGCAATGACGCATTCTTGGACGGCTTCCCTGCCTCAAGGTTCACCGGCCGTGGAAACCGATTCATGGGCATTCGACCACACGGGGGTTCGAACGCCTTCGCCCGATTCGGCATCCTGCAACAGCATGGCCCGAAACCGACGAAACCACGGTCCCGGCACGCCGTCCCCGATGACGTGCCGATCGTAGATCACCACCGAAAGCACGGGATAGGTGGTGCCAAAGATCAGCATTTCAGCCGCTTCGTAGGCATCTTTGGGCCGAAGGTCCGCCTCCGCCACTTCCGCAAGCTCACCGGCAGTCACCAGGTCCCGAGCCAGTTCCATCATGCGGGTGATTGTCGTTCCCTGAAGAATGCGCTCAAAGCGCGGCACCAGAAACCGTCGATCCTTCGTGACGATGCCCACGTTTTCCGTGGCCCCTTCCCCCAAAAAGCCGTTTTCATCGATGGATACGGTGAAGTCAACGCCGGCATCCCGCGCTTCCTTGGTCATGAGCACGTTGGGCAAATAATTGCAGCTCTTGACGTTGGCAAAGTAGGATTTCTTGATGGGAATATGGCTGCTCTTGAGCGTGACGCCTCGAGTACGCTTTTCTTCCGGCACGTCGCTCACACGCGTGACCACGATGTAGAGCTGGCTTGCCGGGCATTCGTAAGGATCCGGACTGAAGCCGCCAGGACCTCGAGAAATATAGAGCCGGACAAGACAGTTCGGACTCTGAGCGGCACGCACGGTTTCTTTGATCAACGACACCAGTTCGGCGCGGCTGACAGGCCACCGGAGCTGAGCTATTTCCGAAGACCGCGCCAGCCGCTCCACATGTTGGTCCAGAAGGTACAAATACCCCTTGACGCACTTGAAGGCTTCAAAGACACCGTCTCCACGGTGCACCAGATGGTCGTCCAAAGGAATGAGCATGATGCGCGGATCGGTGCAAATCCCTCCGTACCAGGACGAATACATGGCCAGATAATTGGCGTGATAGGCTTCGTTTTTTTGCAGAAGTCGATCCACTACCGCATCAAAGCTCAGCTTTGCCACAGGGGAACCCATGTCATCTCCTCCTCAACTGCCTTGCAGAATATGGGCGCCTCCTTTTTTCCCGTGCTTACCGCTTCGAGTCGTCCAACCGACAGAAAAGCTCTGTGAGCCGAGCTCTATCGTGAATACGCTTCACCATAGTCGAGGCACCGAGGATGTGCAAGGCCTGTTGCGATTTCCAAAGGGAGTGATATAGTTTCCTGGCACTCGGCAAGATCCCCCGTTTAAGAGCACCCCCTTCAACCGAGGCTTTCATGATCATTGAAACCATCCTTTTTGACTTCGACGGCACCCTGGCGGAACTGCACATCGATTTTGACGAGATGAAACAGCGGATCGCGCAGATCGCCGCGCCCTATCTCGGCCACCATCCTGAACCTTCAGCCATACCGGCTCTGGAATGGATCGACTGGATCGCCCAGCAGTTTCAGCATGGCAAGAGCGCTTTAGCGCCCGCCTTTCGATCCCAAGCGCTGGCGTCCATCGAAGCCATGGAAATGGAAGACGCCCTTCGAGGAAAGCTTTTTTCCTTCACTCGCCCGATGTTACAAAATCTTCACCGACGTGGGGTTCAAATCGCCGTGGTAACTCGAAACTGTGCCAGGGCCGTCCGCACCGTCTTTCCCGACGGTGAGCGGTTGGGCATTCATCTTTTTGCGCGGGACCACGTCCCACAGGTCAAACCCAACCCGCACCACCTGCACACGGCTCTGAAGGCTCTCGACGCTTCGCCTTTTCATACCTTGATGGTGGGAGATCATCCTCTGGACATTGAAACGGGAAAACGCGTCGGTGTGCGCACGGCCGGCGTGGCCAGCGGCCGTGTTTCCTTAATGGACCTGCATGCGTGCCATCCCGACTGGGTGGCTCAGGACTGTGCGGCATTGGTGAGAATCCTCGATGCCGGGCAATTCCTGCCAAAGGAATCCATCTATGGCACTCACTTTGCCTGAAGATCGGCTGTGTGTTTCCAAGATGGTGCTGTTCCTGAGAGGGTGGTCGGATGCCGCAAGCATGGCGGAAACGGTCTTTTCGACCATCCGCCGAAAGCTTCCCTGCCGACGGGTCGGCCTCATGGAAATGGATGCCTATGTGCTCACTTCGGAACAACGCCCGAAAGTGCGCATTCACCACGGGGTGCTCAAAGACTTTCAATGGCCCACGCTGGAATTCTATCGCCCTGAAGCTGAGGCCCATCAGCATGTGCTGTTTGCCATAGGACCTGAGCCTTCGGTGCAATGGCGGGGTTTCGTCTCCGAGTTTCTTGGAGCCGTTACGGCGTGGCAATCTGAAGAACTGCTTCTAGTGGGAAGTTTCTATGACCAGATTTTTTACGACGAAATCCGCATCTCGGGAGTGGCCGTCAACGCGGCGGGCTACAACCTGCTGCGGCACTGGCAGTGTCAGCCTGCATCCTATGAAGGACCGGCTTCCGTGTATTCGGCCATCCTTCACGAACTGCGCCACAGCACCATGACCGTGGTCAACCTTTGGGCCCACATGCCTTTTTACCTCAAAGGTCCCCATGAACTTCTGGTCCATCGAATGATGGAAATCATCGGGCAATTTGCCCACATTGCTTGGGATCTCGAAGACATTTTGGCGGAATGGAAGAACCGGGAAATGGAAATCGAAAAGATCCTTGACCAGGATCCGTCCCTTGGGGAACAAATCCTCGCTCTGAAAAAGCAGGAACAGACCCCTTTGGGGGCAACGCACCATGGAAACCGCAGAGGCACGGAGAACGCAGAGGAAGGAAAGGACGACGCAACGCCATCCATGCCAAAGCCTCACGTCCGAGGTGCGGACGTCATCGATTTTCAAAAATTCCACAAAAAAGGCAAAACCGACGACTAGAAGCCTCTTCGAGAAAGCCCCCCATTGGCGTTCCTCCGGGTCCGCAAGCCCCAACGTAGAAACCGCCTTCTCGTGGTCCACGTCAGTCGGAGGACCCTCATCCTCGCAATCCACGTCGTTCGGAGGGACCGCGTCCCGGCGGTCCACGTCGTTCCGAGGGGCCGGCTTTCGCCGGTCCGAAAATTCCCCCATGCGCGCGGAGGCTTCTCGGCTGGGCTTCACAAAGCGGACGCGCCGAAGCACGTCCCTCCGACAAGCACGACTCGCTCCGATGCCGGGAACTCGTTCACCTCACTCGGCTTGAAGAGATGGCTCTCCGCACTCCGAAAAGTTTTTCGAAGGGACCGGCTCCTGCCGGTCCGCTCATTTTCGGCCGCCTCCTTTTCCGCCCCTCGTTGGATCGCAGCCCTCCTCAGCCTTCTTCCGAGAACCGCGGCTCTGCGGCTCGCAGCGCCAAAGTCCTGAAACCCGCGCTTCCGAAAACAGGGCGTCTTTGAACATCGTGGCGCGCTGGTTACGGCTCGAAGCGCCAGCCGGCCAGCCGGTACAACGCATGGAAATGATGCACCGGCCCATGGCCGTGCCCCAAAGGCAAGGCTTCTCGTATGGCCTCGGTGATATACGCCTTAGCCTGGGCCACAGCGCTGGGCACATCCAAGCCCTTGGCCAATCCGGCGGCGATGGCCGAAGCAAAAGTGCACCCGGTGCCATGGGTGTGCGGCGTGTCATAGCGCGTTGAGCGAAATCGGCGCACGATTTCCCCATCATCCATGATGTCCATGGAATCCCCCGGCAGATGGCCGCCCTTGAGCACCACATAGCGAGGTCCAAAGGCCTTGATCTTTCGCGCCGCCTTTTCCATGTCCGCCACGTTCCTCACGGGAAAACCCACCAGCGCCTCCGCTTCGTGCAGATTGGGCGTCACCACCAGAGCCAACGGCAAGAGCTCTTCCACCAAAGCGGAAACGGCGTCCGAATGCAGCAAGGCATCGCCGCTCTTGGCCACCATGACAGGATCCACCACCAGACGGGTGAGGCCAAGGTCCCGCACATCCCGAGCCACCTGCTCAATGATGGCCGATGTGGCCAGCATGCCCGTCTTCACCGCATCCACACCGATGTCTTCCACCACTGCGCGGACTTGAGCGGACACAAAGGCGGGATCCACTTCCCAAACCGCCCGCACGCCCACCGTATTTTGGGCGGTCAGAGCCGTCACGGCACTCATGCCGAAAACGCCCAGAGCGGCAAAGGTTTTGAGATCCGCCTGAATGCCGGCCCCACCTCCGGAATCGGACCCTGCGATGGTCAGCGCGCGAGGAATTTTCATGAGGGCACCTCCTGACGAAAATGGTCCCACGCCAGACCCAAGTTCGTGTCCAGCAAAGAACCGTCGTGGCGCACGCACCGAATCCCCTGTTCTCGGGATACAATCCGCCCCACTACACGGCACGGCACGGCGCTCTGCTGAGCCAGCTCGCCAAGAACCTGTTCCAGTCCATCGGGATGCACCGCTGCCAAGAGTTCGTAGTCTTCTCCACCGTTCAAGGCCCACAGCAAAGCATCCTGCCCTAGGGCCTGCGCCACCGCCTGACAGGCTGCATCCACCGGCACGGCGTCCACATCGATCACCGCTCCCACACCACTTGCGGCACACAGGTGCGCAAGGTCCCCCAAAAACCCGTCGCTCACATCGATCATGGCATGGACCCAGCCCGATGCGGCCAACACCTGCCCTTCGCGCACTCGAGGTTCCGGCACCCAGTGTCTGAGTACCGCGCCCATCCGTATTTCCCGATGCACTGCCGCCATCAGGTTGTGCGCCGTTTTTGTTTGTGAGGCAGGCTCGATGGACCCACCGCCGAGTGTTTCAGGCCAGGCGGCATGGAGACCGAAGCTTTCGGCCGTTTCTTGAGCCATGCAAGGCGCAACGCGCAAACATTCCAAGCCGGCTTTGGAGGCGCCGAGGGAACCCGTAACCACAAGGAAATCCCCCATCTGAGCTCCTCGGCGAAGAATCACTTTGTCTTCATCCGCTTCACCCAGCAGCGTCACATCCACCACGACACTGTCGGGATGCCTCGCCGTGTTGCCTCCCACCAGAGCGGCTCCATATCGCCCCAGGCCTTCCACCAAACCTCGATACAGGTCTTCCACCCATGCCACAGGGGTCTTGGCTGGAAGCATCAAAGAAACCAAAGCCCACAGGGGTGATCCCCCCATGGCGGCCATGTCGCTGAGATTCACTGCGGCGGCGCGTCGCCCCAAAAGCCGTGGGGGCATGGTGGCGTTCAGAAAATGAATCCCTTCAATTTGAGTATCGCAGGTGGCCAAAAGGAGCCGGCCCGATGTAGATCGAAGAACGGCCACATCGTCTCCGATCCCTACATGAATCGAGGAAAGCGGCGACGGCACGAGCTGTCGAAGCCGCTCGATGAGTCCAAATTCGCCGAAGTCTCTCACGGTAGGCGGACAAGCGCTCATGATGCGGACTTTGGGGGCATAAGCGTCCGCAGAGTGCGAGCCGCCTGTTCGGGATCGTTCTGGCCGAGCACGGCCGAAACGACACAGACACCGTTCACCCCGGCCTGCATGACCTGGCCAATGTTTTCCGCGTTGATGCCTCCGATGGCCACGGCCGGGCATCGAACGCAGGCCATAAGCCTTTTCAGGCCGTCCAGACCCATGGGTGTCTGGTGATCCGGTTTGGTGGGCGTGGCAAACACTGGGGCCAAGGAAATGTAGTCCGCTTCGTCCTGCTGCGCTTTGTAAATCTCTTGGGGATTGTGAACCGTCACACCAATGAGGCGACGAGGGCCGAGAAGCCTTCGAGCCACCGGCACCGGCATATCGTCCTGGCCGAGATGCACGCCGTCGGCGTCGACGGCCAGGGCCACATCGATTCGGTCATTGATAAAGAACGGTACACGGTAGCGCCGACACAGGGCCGCTAAGGCCGCGGCTTCTTCCACCATGATGCGCGTGGACTTTTTCTTTTCACGGTACTGCAGGACCGTGGCGCCGCCTCGAAGCGCAGATTCCACCACATCCACCAAGGAACGGGCACCAATGACCTGTGCATCGGTGATGACGTAGAGGGACCAGTCCACGGCTTTTTCGCTTCTGACCACGGGTGCGGCTCCCTTGTGCACCGCACGATAATCGCGGCGCCACAGCCTGGAAAATGAACGTAGTGCATCCTCACTCGTCTATCACATTGGACGGGCGCTGTCCACCCAAAGGGTCGAAAGGAGGCGTTTTGCGAAGATCCCCTTGGACGGCACGCCCCTCTTCAGTAGGAGCGCCACGAGGCGCGTTCTCTCATGTGAGTTGTAGCAGCGCCGCAGGGCGCGATCAGGCGTCGCGGCTCGCGCCGCTCTTACCAAAAGGTGGTTTTGGGGAGGTTGCTAGGCAAACTTTCGGGAATAGTCTTGGTCGATGCCGAGCCCTTCGATGTCCGTGGTCTTTTCGCCTCGAGCCGCCTTGATGCGGTCCACGCCACGTTTGACTTCCGCTCGATTGGAAGCATACCCCAGGGCCGTCTCTTCGGTAATCAGACCCCTCTCATACAATGAGACGATGGAATCGTCGAATGTGGTCCAGCCAAAGGGGCGCGACTGCTGCATCATTTCATAAAAGGTCTTGCCTTCTCTTTCCCCGTGAATGATGGACTCGCGCACTCGAAGATTGTTCCCCATAATTTCAAAGGCTGCCACGCGCCCGCCCCCCACCTTGGGCAGCAGCCGCTGGCTCACGGTCCACCGCATGGCGTCGGCTAGGCGAATGCGAATGAGGCGCTCCTCTTCCAGTTCAAACATACCCACGATACGGTTCACTGTATGGGACGCATCGATGGTGTGCAGCGTGGTCAGAACCAGATGGCCCGTTTCGGCCGCGCTCAACCCGATTTCCACCGTTTCTCGATCCCGCATTTCCCCCACCAGAATCACCTTGGGAGCCTGGCGCAAGGCAGCGCGCAAACCGTTGGCAAAGGTATCGAAGTCCTGCCCCAATTCCCTTTGGTTGAAAGTCGCCTTGAGCTGAGGATGAACGAATTCCACGGGATCTTCCAAGGTCACCACATGGACCGACTTGGAACGGTTGATTTCGTTGAGGATGGCCGCAAGGCTTGTGGTCTTGCCGCTTCCCGTCGCGCCCGTGACAAAGACGATACCGTTTCGCTCCTCGGCGATGCGCTTGAAAACGGCGGGCAGTTCCAGCTCGTCGATGCTCATGACGCGGGAAGGCAGCACGCGCATGACCACCGAATAGTAGCCCCGCTGCGAAAAAACGTTCCCGCGGAATCGAGCTCGAGCTTCCAAAGCGTAGGAGAAGTCGCAGGATCCTGAATCCAGAAGATTTCTGATGAGACGCCTGTCCGGACCGATCAGGGCCAAGGCGATATGTTCTGTGTGATAGGGGGTGAGCACGCCCAGGCGCAGATCGGCGCACGCAGGCCGCAGCACCCCGTCCACCTCGGCCTGAATGGGCTTTCCCACGGTAAAATTGATGTCCGACAGCGTGGGATGTTCGTCCAGAAGCATGTGCAGAATACGGTTCACGTCTTGGCGTTTCATGGAAGGACCGCTCCCTTATGGCTCGCGTCGCCGCGGCGAACCCGTCAAACCTCGGTGAAATCCGTGGGCGGCTCGGTGAGGTACTGTTTAAATTTCTCTTTTTCCACGCACTTCATGTAGGCTTCATTCGGACTGATGCGGCCGGCGCGCAGGTGTTCCATGATGCCGTCATCCAGGGTCTGCATGCCGTATTTTTTTCCCGTTTGAATGGCCGAAGGAATCTGATGGGTTTTGCCTTCGCGAATAAGGGCGCGCACGGCATGGGTGGCGATCAGAATTTCCAGCACGGCGATACGCCCCTTAACGTCGATGCGCTTGAAAAGAGCTTGGGACACTACGGCGCGCAATCCATCGGCCAGGGTGGATCGAATCTGGGCCTGTTCGCCGGTGGGAAAGACTTCGATGATGCGGTCCACGGTCTTGGCGGCGCTGGTGGTGTGCAAGGTGGAAAACACAAGGTGCCCCGTCGCCGCGGCTTCAATGGCCAGGCGCATGGTTTCCAAATCGCGCATTTCGCCCACCAGAATGATGTCCGGGTCCTCGCGCAGGGCCGCTCGCAAAGCGCTGGAAAAGCTTCGCGTATGGGTTCCCACTTCCCGATGATTGATGACACAGTTTTTGCTCTTGTGCACAAATTCAATGGGATCTTCAATGGTGATGATATGATCCTTGCGCTTACGGTTCGCTTCGTCAATGATCGCCGCCAGGGTCGTGGATTTGCCGCTGCCGGTGGGGCCCGTCACCAGCACCAAACCTCGAGGCAACAGGGCCAGCCGAGAAATGACCGGAGGCAAGCCCAGTTGTTGGACGGTGAGTATTTCCTCCGGAATTTCGCGAAACACAGCCCCAATGCCGTTCTTTTGCATGAAGTAGTTGGCGCGGTATCGGCCGAGTCCTGGAATTTCATAGGAAAAGTCCAGATCTCCCGTTTCTTCAAAGGTCTTGATTTTGTCTTCGGGCGTGATTTCGTAGAGCATGGATCGCAGTTCATCATCGTCCAGGACCTTGTACTTGACCCGTTCCAGTTCGCCGCGAATGCGCAGCACGGGTTGTTGACCCGAGACAAGATGCAGGTCCGATGCTCTCTGGTCGTGCATGAGCTTGAAAAAGGCATCGATTCTGGCCATTGGAAACCCCCTTCGTGGAACATCTCAGACGCTGTAGAACACCTCGTCGGGCAGACTCACGCACGTCAGCTTGTTGCCGTAGACGGCGCCCGTATCGATCCCGATCTTTCTTCTGTCCACGAAGGGTTTCATAAAGGGCGTGTGACCAAAGATGACTTTCTTGCCGAAGTCATAGTCGGAGCCAATGAATTCACTGCGAATCCAATACACGTCATCGTCCGATTGGTCGAAAACGGCGATACCGGGACGAAACCCTGCATGGACAAACAGGTAATCGTCCGTTTCGTAGAACTTCTTGAGCCCATGCAGGAAATTTTTGTGCGCCTCGGGGATCATGCAGCGCCCACCTTCATTGCCCACCGAATAGCTATGCAGGGTGGCGGCACCGCCATTGACGAGAAAGAACTCCACATCCTGGTCTTGCAAGTAGTTTTCCATCATGAGTTCATGGTTGCCGCGCAGGCACACCACTCGAACGCCGTCGGCCATGAGCTGCAACACGCGATCGATGACGCCTCGAGAATCCGGCCCGCGGTCCACGTAGTCCCCCAGAAACACCAGGCGGTCCCGATCCCGGCGAAAGGGAATGCGGTCCAGAAGCCTTTCCAGCTTGAAAAGCATGCCGTGCACATCACCGATGGCGTAGATCTTTCCAGCTTCTTCATGCATGAGCGCGTCCGTCACCAGACAATGAAACGGCGGGTTCGGCGATCCAGGCGGGTCAGGCCGGCGTTTCGAGCGGCCTGAAGGGCGTTTTCGTGTTCTTCAGCAGTGATGCGTCGCCGCAGCGACGGCACTTCCATGGCACGTCCGCAGGGGCGGTACTGGTTCATGATGTTAAGGTACGTGTTGGAGGACACCTCCCGTGCAATAAACCGGCAGACCTCTTCCGTGCCGGCCAGGCCGTCGGGCATGACCAAATGGCGCACCAGAAGGCCCCGCACGGCCAGCCCTGAAGCATCCAGGGCCAGATCCCCCACCTGCCGGTGCATTTCCCGAAGCGCCTCTCGAGCCCGCTGCGGGTAATCTTCCGCCTGACACAAGTCCGTGGCCGCCTGAGGGTCCCAAAACTTGAAGTCGGGCATGTAAATATCCACGATGCCTTCCAAAAGCCGCAGGGTCGGCACCCGTTCATAGCCCCCGCAGTTGTAGACCAAGGGCACGCGAAGGCCGTGTTCCACGGCCAGGGGCAGGGCTTCCAGAATCTGAGGCACCACGTGGGTCGGCGTGACCAGATTGATGTTGTGACAGCCTCGTTGCTGCAATTCCACCATGACGCCCGCCAACTGCTCCGGCGATACCGAAACGCCCTGGCCTTCGTGACTGATATCGTAATTTTGGCAAAACAAGCACAGCAGGTTGCAGTGCGTGAAAAAAATGGTTCCAGAACCGTTCCGCCCCACCAGGGGATCTTCTTCCCCGAAGTGCGGGCCGTAGCTGGACACCAGGGCGTAACGGCCCGTGCGGCACACGCCCTTTTCGTCCGCCAAGCGATTCACGCGGCACAGGCGCGGACACAAAGAACACTTTCTGAGCCAGCGCAGGGCCTTGTCGATTCTGTGCTGCAGGACCTTGCTGCGATACGCCTGAACGTAGGACGCCTCCATGGGCCCCTCCAGGGTTATTCCTTCTTCAAGACCACCACGCGCACAAGGCCTTCGAGAGCCTGCTGGAAGCGTCGAGCATCCTGTTCCGATCCCACAATGGCACCATAGTGCATGGGAATGGCGATCTTCGGCGAAATGGTTTTGGCTGCCTCTACGGCTTCTTGGGCATTCATCACGTACGTACCGGAAACGGGCAGGAACGCAATGTCCACGCTGAGCCCCGCCATTTCGGGTATGAGGTCGGTGTCCCCGGCATGGTAATAGGACACACCGTCCAAGGTGACCACAAAGGCCAGCATGCCCGCCGTTTTGGGATGAAACTTCTTGTTCACATTATAGGCGGGGAGGACCTCGATCAGGACGCCGTCCAGGTCCAGACGGTCCCCAGGTCGGACGACGCGCACATTGCCGGAAAGTTTTTTGGCCGATGAGCCGTCGGTGACGATCACGGTCTCCGGTTTCTGAATCTTGGCCACATCCGGCGGTGAACAATGGTCGAAATGTTCATGGCTGATCAGGATCACGTCCGCCAAAGGGCCGCCTTTGATTTCGTAAGGGTCAAAATAAAGGGTTTTTGAGCCCTCCACGCGAAATCCGTCATGGCCCAACCAGTGAATCTTCTTCAAAGCTTCATCGACGTGCATGGCACCCTCCTGAGCTCCTGTGGGTTTGCCCATGGAGTTTCCCTTGACCGAACCGCTTCTGATGGTGGTCTCGTAACCGGGTCGCGGCGACCCTGTCAATGCCCATCATCCAAGGAAACCAACGCGGCGAAACAAGCCGGCCCATCGAAAGAGGCCGGCCTTTATGGCGGCAGGACGCCGAAACTTGCCTGAAGCACACCTTTG
>NZ_JBRAHS010000007.1:0-26195 GCF_052743555.1 Desulfosoma sp. | reverse complement strand
AGAAACGTACCGAACAGCGCCTCAACGAACTGGCCGAAGCCCAAAAACGCACGGAAGAACGACTGAATGAGCTCGCCGAAGCGCAAAAACGCACCGAAGAGCGGCTCAGTGAGCTCGCCGAAGCTCAGAAACGTACCGAACAGCGCCTCAACGAACTGGCCGAAGCCCAAAAACGCACGGAGGCGGCCGTTGGGGCTTTGGCCATGGCCCAAAAAGCGACGAGGGATCATGTGGGCGGATTGTCCCGCAACCTGGCCTACGCTTTAGAAAATGAAGCCTATCGGAAGCTTCCGGCTTAACCTTAACAAAGTGCACGGCATTCGAGTGATGGAGACTTTTATCCGCACTGAGGTGGCCGAGGAAGAGGTCAATTTCTGGGCAAAGGCCCTCAAGAACGGTCAGGAAGTTCGCCTCGTGGGAGAATGCGTCCTGCGGTTGGACGATGCCTCCAAACTGAAAGCGCTTCGACGCAAGCTTCAAAAAATAGGACGCATTGTGTCCGCGGAGCTTGTTCCCATTCTGGTCACCCATTACGCCACGCCCAAACTGTTGCAGCAGGCGATCGAAAAGGGCATTCTCGTGGTGCACAGCTACCAGTGGGACCAGGACTTTTGACAAGCCTCTTGGGAACCCGTCCGAACATGGTTTGGCCGCGACCTTTCGGCTAAATGCTGGAGGAGCGCCGCAAGGCGCGATCAGGCGTCGCGGCTTGCGGCATTCCTCCATAAAATATGCTCGGACACGCTCCTTAGAGCTCCCATCGGTCGAGATGTCATGAAAAGATTTCTCAAACGCCTGCTGACCCACGACTGGAAAACGGCGCGCGTGGTGCACCACGCGGTGCTTGAGGCTCAGGATTCGCAATACGCCGGGCCGCAAGAGCCCCTTCCCGAACCCATCATGCACGCTCTGCATGCTCTGGGTATCCAGAGCCTCTACACGCACCAGGCCGCGGCTCTGGACCTTCTTCGATCCGGCCGCCATGTGGTGGTGTCCACGGCAACCGCCAGCGGCAAATCCCTGATCTACAACATGGCCGTCACCGAAGCGTTGCTGCAGAACCCTCACGCCCACGCTCTGTACCTTTTTCCCATCAAGGCCTTGAGCCGCGATCAATGGGACGCTCTGAACACTTTCTTTGCCGCGCTGCCCGGCGCAACACCCTTGACGGCGGCGGTTTACGACGGGGACACTTCCGACCGTCAGCGAGCCCTCATTCGGCGAAAACCTCCGCATGTGCTCGTCTCCAATCCGGACATGCTGCACTACGCTTTGCTGCCCTACCACGCCAAGTGGGAGAGTTTTTTTCGAGGCCTGCGATACGTGGTGGTGGATGAACTGCACACATATCGAGGCATCTTTGGAAGCCATGTGGCCCAGATTCTTCGAAGGCTTCAGCGCATCACCGACCTGTACGGAGCGCGGCCGCAGTACATCTTTCTTTCGGCTACCATCGGCAATCCCGGCGAACTGGCCCAAAAGCTCATCGACCAGCCCGTCGAAACCGTGGCGCACTCTGGATCGCCTCGATCGCGGCGCCACTTTGTCTTCATGGAAACGGAAGGCCCTCTGGCTTCCTTGGCGGCGCGCTTGACTCAGGATGCCGTGCGCTCGGGACTCAAAACCATCGTTTTTACGCAATCACGGCGCATGACAGAATTGGTGCACATGAGCCTGGTGAGGGCGGCACCAGATCTGGCCCCCAAAGTGAGTTCCTACCGGGCGGGTTTTCTTCCTTCGGAGCGCCGAAGCATCGAGCAGGGGCTGGCCGAAGGGCGCATCGCCGCAGTGATTTCCACCAGTGCTCTGGAAATGGGCATCGACATCGGCGGCCTGGACGTGTGTGTCCTCGTGGGTTACCCCGGCACCATCATGACCACATGGCAGCGGGGCGGCCGCGTGGGCCGAAGCGGGCGGGAAAGCGCAGTGATTCTCCTTCCCCAGCCGGACGCCTTGGATCATTACATCGTGCGCCACCCCGAAACACTGCTCAACGGGTCCTACGAAACTGCGGTCATCGATCCGGACAATTCGGCCATCGTGGCCGCGCACCTTCCCTGTGCGGCCGCGGAAATTCCCGTGCATGCCGAAGAAGCAGCGCACTGGGCTTCCCCACGTCGCCAGGCTCTGGTTTCTGCAACGCATGGAGGCACCCTGGTGCAGTCGGAAGACGGCCGAAAATGGTTTGCCACCGCCTCATATCCCCACCGCGGTGTGGACATTCGCAGCGTGGGTCCGTCCTTTACCATTCTGGGTCCCGATGCGAAAGACGCCACACGATGGATTCCCATCGGCACCACGGACGGAGTGCGCGCTTTCAAGGAATGTCATCCCGGTGCTGTTTATCTGCATCGGGGCCGAACATTTGTAGTGCAAAGTCTCAATCTGGAGAAACGCATCGCCCGGGCCGTGCCGCAGGACGCCGAATACTACACGTGGGTCGTGAGCAAAAAGGAAACGGAAATTCTGGAAATTCTTGCTTCCAAGCCGTGCACGGCCTTTATGGCTCGCCTCGGTCGGCTTCGGGTTCGCGAACACATTGCCGGTTACGAAAAGAAACGCCTGTTCACACAGGAACTCTTAGATTTCACACCGCTTGACCTTCCCGAACAGGTTTTTGAAACCGTGGGGTTTTGGGTGGAAATCGAAGAGACCATCGTGGAAAAGATTCACCGGGCGAGCCTTCACTACATGGGCGGGATTCACGCCATGGAACACGCGGCCATCAGCGTGTTCCCTCTGTTTGCCCTGTGCGACCGAAACGACATCGGCGGTATTTCCATTCCGCTGCACCCTCAGCTGGGCAAAAGCGCCGTCTTTATTTACGACGGCTACCCGGGAGGCATCGGCCTGGCCGCTCGCGGGTACGACATCGTGGAATCTCTTCTGGAACGAACCTTGGATCTCATCGAAAGCTGCCCATGCGACGAGGGATGTCCCAGCTGCATTCATTCGCCCAAGTGCGGCGCCGGCAACACACCGCTGGACAAGGCGGCGGCTTTGGAAGTGCTGCGCTACCTGCTGGGTCGAAAACCCCTGGGATCGGAAACGGACAAGGAAGCGACTCGAGAGAAAACCCCTGTGCTTGAGGTGGCCGCGGCGTCGGCGTCAAAGCCGGAGCCGGCCATTGGATTCCTCGATCTGGAAACCCAAAAGCTGGCTCAGGACGTCGGGGGCTGGAACAACAAGCACCTCATGCGCGTGTCCGTGGCCGTCCTTTATGACCAGCGCCGCGAGGCTTTGGAAGTGTTTCGAGAAAGCGACGTCGCCGCTCTCATCGACCGCTTGCACGCTTTGGACCTCGTGGTCGGGTTTAACATCAAAGACTTCGATTTTCAGGTCCTGCAGGCCTACACGCCAAAGCCTTTGCAACATCTTCCGGCCTTTGACATGCTGGAAGCCTTGCAAGAGCAGCTGGGGTTTCGTTTGAGCTTGGATCACCTGGGCGAAAAGACGTTGGGACGCAGAAAGACGGCCGACGGCATTCAGGCGGTGCAATGGTTTCGGGAAAACCGCTGGGACCTTCTCATCGCGTACTGTCGCGACGATGTGCTGCTGACCCGGGACCTCTTTTTTCATGCCCTGGAAAAAGGCTATCTTGTCTACGAGGACCGGTCGGGGAAACGGCTTCGAGTGCCGACCCCGTGGAATCTGGAAAAGATTCTTCAAGAGTACGGACAAAAAGAAGATAAGAAACGATCCATTTTCAAAAGACGACGTTCCGCAGGCGTTTAAGGCGTGAGGCTGTTGTGCCGATAAGAGCTTTGACGAAGGACATGGGCCAGGAAAACGACGCATCAAAAGGTGCTTTTATGCTCACAGACAAAATGGACGCCTCGGCCAAAAAGACCCACGCGCCGATGGCCGTCGGACAAGACCACCGGCTTTTTTCTCAGGAAAACGCGCCAGGCTGGTATGCCCTCTACGTTCAGGTCAATCACGAAAAAAAAGTTACGGATCAACTGCTCAAAAAAAACATCGCATGCTTTCTGCCTCTGCTGCCCACCTGGAGCAGAAGGCGGGATCGGCGGGTGCGGCTTCAGGTGCCTCTGTTTCCAGGTTATGTGTTTGTGCACACGGTGCTGGAAAATGAAGTGCATGTGGAAATTCTGAAGATTCCCGGCAGTGTCTACATTGTGCGAAGCAGCCAGGGCCCGGCGCTCATTCCCGACTACCAAGTGGAAAGCCTGCGCACCGTGCTCACCCACGCCGATACACTCACCCTCTACCCTTACCTCAGCGCGGGGGACTGGGTGGAAGTGGTTCGAGGGCCCTTTGCGGGGTGTGTGGGTATCCTGCAGCGGCTCAACCCGAAAAAAGGAACTCTGGTCATCAGCATCGATGTCATTCGTCAAGCCGCCAGTGTCCAGCTGGCCTTGGAAGACGTCGTGCGCATCGACGGTCCTCCCGACCAGCGCTGCGGCTTTCGTGCGCGCTCGTAGATAAAGGCCGGCCTCGATCGCTGTGCGCTGCGTGCGCAGGAGACGTCCGCCCTTTGAGATCTCGGCACATCAGCGACACGGTCCTTCGTCAGCGTCCTGTCAGGTTTCGTCTTTTCCGGACGAAACACGGCACCCCACGGAGCGGAAAAGGTGCACCGTGACCTCGGTCCCGACGTCGTAGCCTTCCACATGTTCAGGTACAATGACATAGCCGTCGGCACGTGCCAGAGTGCTGATCATGGCCGATGATCCAAAAACAGGTTCGGCGAAAATCGACCCCTGTTCTTCGCTCAACTGCACACGAATGTAGTCCGCGCGGCCGTGCACTGACGGCATGTTGCGCCGAAGGACGGCTTGACATGTTTGGATTTGGGAAGAGCGGTCCAGCTTCATGCCCTGCAGCCTCAGCAGGCTTGGGCGTACAAAAGCCGTAAAGACAATCATCGCCGACGCGGGTTGGCCCGGAAGCCCCCACAAGATGCGGGGCCCGATGCGGGCCAAAATGGTAGGTTTTCCCGGCCGAATGGCCACGCCATGGACCAAGAGCTCGGCACCGTCCAAGCGTTCCAGAACCTGCACGGTGTAGTCCCGAGCGCCCACGGAACTGCCCCCGGAAAGAAGCACCACGTCGTGGTCCTTAAGGGCCTGACGGCAGGCGGAAGCCAGCTCATCCAGATCGTCGGGCACCACCCGCGTCCATCCCGGAACCGCTCCGGCTTCCCGCACCTGGGCCGCCAGGACAAAAGTGTTGATATCGCGAATCTTGCCTACAGGAACCACAGGCACATCGGGAGAAACGATTTCATCGCCTGTGGAAAGCACCGCCACACGAGGAACACGAAACACGGGCACCAATGGCACGCCCACGGCGGCCAGCACCCCCACGTCCTGAGCCCGCAGGGGCCGGCTTGCAGAAAAAAGCAGGCTGCCCTGAGCGATGTCGTCGCCCGTTTCCAAAACATTGTCGCCGGGAGCCACCGGGCGGGTCACTTCAATGGTGCCGTCCCCCACGTCCTGGGTGTATTCCACCATGACGAGCGCGTCCGCTCCTTCAGGCATGGCCCCGCCTGTGGGCACGGCAATGGCTTCCCCCGGACCGAGAGCCCTTTCGGCGGGCCGGCCCATGAGGACTTCGCCCGCCACGGTCAGAAGCGCCGGAAGGGATTCGGAAGCCCCAAAGGTGTCCCGAGCCCTGACGGCATAGCCGTCCATCACCGCACGGCGAAAATGGGGCACATCACAGGGAGCCCTCAAATCCCGGAACAGCACTCGACCCGCCGCCTTTGCCAAAGGCACCGTCTCCTCTTCCAAAGGCGCCAAGTCATCAATGAGGCGCAAAACCTCTTCAGCCGTCTTTACCTTGAGAAATTCCGGCATTCACACCACCTTAGCTTTTCGTCCACTTGAGATCCGTCCATCATTTCACTGGCGAAAAATCCGCCGGAAACCAAAGGGACGCTCCCCTCACCCCACCTCCTCATAACCCACACGTAACGCCCCACCTCACGACGGACGCCTGACGCTCCAGGTTGACCCTCGCGGCGCCCCGTGCGAAGATTTTTCTATCGAACTTAGGGTGCTGTGGCAAGACGGGTTGCGCCGAAGGAAGGGGGAACACCGTGGCTGTGGACAAAAAGCTCGTCGTCCATTGCAAGGTTTGGGTGGAAGACGACGCCGGTGCCTTGGTCTTTGGTGCTGGCCGCCTTCGTATTTTGGAAGCCGTGGAGAGGGCGGGATCCATTATCGGCGCGGCCAAAGAACTGGGCATGAGCTATTCCGCGGTGTGGGGAAAAATCCGAGCCACGGAAAAGCGCCTGGGACGTCCCATGCTCAACAAAAAGATCGGCGGCGTCAAAGGCGGAGGATCGGCGCTGACGCCTTATGCCAAGGAACTTCTGGAACGGTTTCGAACCCTGGAAGGGCGCACGCAAGAAGCGGCCGAGCAAATCTTTGAAGCCATTTTCGGCCCCGATTTTGACGCACGCCCGAATTCGGGCGAAAAGCGCGCCCCTTGAGGGTCGTGAAAGACTCACAAAGTGGGTCCTTTGGGAACTTGTCTGAAAGCGCCTTGTCCGGGCCTTTGTGCGAGCCTACGCGCCACGAGAGTTCCTCTCGGAGGGACCGCGTCCTCGCGGTCCCTCGATTTTGGGACGCGCAGGAGCGCGTCCCTTCACGACCAGGGGTTCACTCACCACATTGACCCTAAAGCACCGAGGCAAAGGCTTCCTTGCAAACGGCTCCCAATTCCCCCAGGTTTTCCACAACCGTGATGCCCGCCGCCTTCATGGCCTGAATTTTTCCTTGGGCCGTGCCGCTGGATCCACTGATGATGGCTCCCG
Source organism: Desulfosoma sp. (assembly GCF_052743555.1). Lineage (NCBI taxonomy): Bacteria > Pseudomonadati > Thermodesulfobacteriota > Syntrophobacteria > Syntrophobacterales > Syntrophobacteraceae > Desulfosoma > Desulfosoma sp. The sequence continues at coordinate 19,414 of NZ_JBRAHS010000007.1, read as the reverse complement.
CGTGGCCCATGCGGCGTCCTGGAGGGGCCGTGAGGCCGGCCACAAATCCGACAACAGGCTTGGTCACGTGGCGGGCAATAAAATCGGCCGCTTCTTCTTCCGCGGACCCGCCGATTTCCCCGACCATAACCACCGCCTTGGTTTCAGGATCTTCTTGAAAGGCTTTCAGGCAATCGATGAAGTTCGTGCCGTTGACGGGATCACCGCCAATGCCCACGCAGGTGCTCTGACCGATGCCTTGCAATGTCAGCTGGTGCACCACCTCATAGGTCAAGGTGCCGGAACGGGACACCACACCCACGGATCCCGGCTGATGAATGGGACCCGGCATGATGCCGACCTTGCACTGGCCCGGCGTGATGATGCCCGGGCAATTGGGCCCGATGAGCCGTGTGGATGAGCCTTTCAGAGCGTTTTTCACCTTGAGCATGTCCAGGACGGGAATGCCTTCCGTGATGGTCACGACCAGGCGCACGCCCGCGTCCATGGCTTCCAGAATGGCGTCAGCGGCGAAGGGCGGCGGCACGAAAATCATGGAACAGTCGGCACCCGTCTGCCGCACGGCCTCTTCCACTGTATGATACACGGGGATGTCGTCCATGGTCTGGCCGCCTTTTCCCGGCGTGACCCCAGCCACCACGCGCGTGCCGTAGGCCACGCACTGTCGTGTGTGAAACTGCCCTTCACGGCCGGTTATCCCCTGAACAAGGACTCGTGTCTGCGCATTCACCCAGATGCTCATGGTGTTTCCTCCTAGGCCTTGGCGATGGCCGCCACTTTTTGGGCCGCGTCTTTGAGGTCCTGTGCCACAATGAGATTCAAGCCCGATTCCTGCAAGATTCTGCGCCCTTGTTCCACGTTGGTGCCTTCCATGCGAATGACCACGGGGACCGTGACGCCCACCTTTTTACTGGCCTCCACCACACCCTGAGCCAGCACGTCGCAGCGCAAAATGCCACCGAAAATGTTAATGAGCACCCCCTTGACATTGGGATCGCTCAAAATGATGCGAAAGCCGTTTTCCACCATTTCGGCGCTGGCGCCGCCACCCACATCCAAAAAGTTGGCCGGTTCGGCGCCCGCCAGTTTGATGATGTCCATGGTGGCCATAGCCAGCCCGGCGCCGTTAACCATGTTGCCGATGTTGCCGTCCATCTTGATGTAGTTCAGGTTGTACTTGGACGCCTCCACTTCCAAGGGGTCTTCTTCGTCCAAGTCGCGGTAGGCCAGGACGTCCATGTGGCGAAACAGGGCGTTGTCATCGAAATTCATCTTGGCATCCAGGGCCAAAAGGCGCCGGTCCTTGGTCACCACCAGGGGGTTGATCTCCACAAGGGAGGCGTCGTAGTCCAGGCACAGGCGGTAGAGGGCCTGAACCATGGGCAAAAAGAGCTTGACCATGTCCGGATCCAAGCGGAGCCCGTAGGCCAGTTTGCGAGCCATGAAGGGCTGCAGCCCCACCAAAGGATCCACATAGACCTTGACGATCTTTTCTGGCGTTCTCGCCGCTACTTCCTCAATATCCATGCCGCCGGCTTCGCTGGCCATAAAGACGATTTTCGCCGTCGATCGGTCGGGCAGAAGGCTCAGATACAATTCTTTTTCAATCTCCAGTCCCTCTTCCACAAGGACTTTGCGCACCAAGCGGCCTTCGGGCCCCGTTTGATGGGTCACGAGGGTCATGCCGAGAATGCTGCCGGCCACGGCCGCGACGTCTTCCGTCGTTTCCGCGAGCTTCACGCCGCCCCCTTTGCCTCGCCCCCCCGCATGGATCTGGGCTTTGATGACCACGGGCAGCGTGCCCAGGTCTCGAGCCGCCGCTTGGGCTTCTTCCACCGTAAAGGCGACGCGGCCCCGGGGAACCGGCACTCCATACTTTTGAAACAGCTCCTTTGCTTGGTACTCGTGAATCTTCATGGCCACCCTCTCTCGTTGATCATCCGTCGCACCGTACGCCGTTGCACCAAGAAACGCCGTTGGAATCGCCATGCGAAAAGCTCCGCTCGGCCCTTTCCGCTGCCCCCTTTGTAGAAGAAAAGTTTCGCAAAGTCAAAATCGCGAGTTGCGACTCACGACTTCCCGAATGCGCGGATCGGTGCTAAAAGAGGCGGGTGGGAATCTTTGGGGTGCGCGAGCACCGCCCTGGGCAACCGATGGTTCAGCGAGGCACAATGATGGAATGGGAAACGGTCATCGGATTGGAAGTGCATGCGCAGTTGCTGACGCAAAGCAAGATCTTTTGCGGGTGTTCCACGGCCTTTGGGGCCGCGCCTAACACCCACACGTGCCCGGTGTGCTTGGGCATGCCGGGAGTCCTTCCCGTTTTAAACCGCACCGTCGTGGAATTCGCCATGAAGATGGCCTTGGCCACCCATTGTCGCATTGCGCCTCGATGCCGCTTTGCCCGCAAAAATTTCTTCTATCCCGACATGCCCAAGAATTATCAGATTTCCCAGTACGAAGAGCCCCTGGCCATAGGCGGCTGGGTGGAAATCACCACGGACAGCGGCACCCGTCGCATCGGCATTGCGCGCATTCATATGGAAGAGGATGCGGGAAAGCTCGTTCATGACGAAGCCCAACCGGTGAGCTACGTGGATTTCAACCGTACGGGCGTGCCCCTCATCGAAATCGTCAGCGAACCTGACATCCGCACGCCCGAGGAAGCGGCTGCCTATCTGCGCACGCTTCGAGACATTTTGCGCTACCTGGAAATCTGTGACGGGAATATGGAAGAGGGGAGTTTTCGCTGTGACGCCAACATCAGTTTGCGACCCGTTGGATCCACCGGCTTCGGCGTCAAAACGGAACTCAAAAACATGAATTCCTTTCGAAACGTGCAGCGGGCTCTGGAATTCGAAGTGCGGCGTCAGCGCGCTCTTTTGGACAAGGGAGAATCCGTGGTGCAGGAAACGCGGCTGTGGGACGCGGGCCGGGGCGTCACGGTGAGCATGCGCGGCAAAGAGGAAGCCCATGATTACCGCTACTTTCCTGACCCCGATCTGGTGCCTTTGGCCATCGATGAAGCCTGGATCGAGGCGGTGCGCCACAGCCTGCCCGAATTGCCCGACGCCAAGAGAGAACGTTTCGTGGCTCAATACGGGCTTCCCGCCTATGATGCGGCCGTCCTGACGGCATCCAAGGGTGTCGCCGACTATTTTGAAGCCGTCTCGGCGGATTTTCCGCAACCCAAGACGGTCAGCAACTGGATCATGAGTGAGTTGCTGAGGGAGCTGAAACGGGACGAGCGCGACATCGATCAGTGTCCTGTCCCGCCCGCCCACTTGGCTGAGCTCCTCCACCTGATGGACAAGAATGTCATCAGCGGCAAGATCGCCAAAGCGGTTTTCAAGGAAATGTACGAAACCGGGGCCGCGCCGTCTCGCATCGTGGAAGACAAAGGCTTGCGACAGGTCACCGACGAAGGTGCCCTAATGAGCGTCATCAACCAGGTCCTTCAGGAAAACCCCAAGGAAGTGGACGCCTACCGGCAAGGCAAGGAAAAGCTCATGGGGTTTTTTGTCGGGCAGGTCATGCAAAAGACCCGCGGCAAGGCCAATCCTCAGTTGGTCAACCGCATGCTGAAGGAAAAACTTTCGGGACCTCAGGCCTGACGAGAAGAACGCCTTTTCAAAAAGAGTTCGGGGATTTTTTGTCGCTCCGCCAGGGAGGGGGCTCTTGAGGGCCGACAATCAAGGGCGGTTGTCAAGGGGCCCTCACGGACCCAGGCTCAGTTGTGGATTGGTAAGGGTCGCATTGCCGATCTGCTGGGGATTGTGAAAAAGCCAAAAGGACGTGCTCTATAAAGCTGCACGGGCCGCGTTTTTTGAAGGCGAGCCAAGAAGCTCGGCAGGCCTTTTTGGAAGGGCACGATTGCAGGAAAGGCAAACGGGAAAGCCTACGCCGAAAGAAGGTCGAACCTCGGCCCCCCCTGAACATGAAGGCTCAGACCGTGCACCATAGGCGGTCACGAGCAAGTGACCCGCACGCCTGTGCGGCCGGGCCTTTCAGAATTCGGCACAAAGGACAGCCGCGATCGACTCCCCCCGGCGGGGGGCGCTGTGATGAAACCCCGCACGCATTCCGAGACATACCGAAAGGAGATTGCCCATGTCATCTTCGCGACTTCGTCCCATATGGTGGGACGGCGATGCCGTCATGATCCTGGACCAAAGACTTCTGCCGCACAAAAACAAGGTTTTGCGATGCACCACGGTGGATGAGGTCATTCGCGCCATCAAAACCATGGCCATTCGTGGCGCTCCGGCCGTCGGCATCGCGGGAGCCATGGCGGCGGCCCTGGGCGCTCGACGCATCGCGGCGGCGGACGTGCGCACTTTTGTCCGCAAGTTTTCCCGCTTGTGTGAGCGCATTCGAGCGGCTCGGCCCACGGGCAACAATTTGCGCTGGGCCGTGGATGCCGTGTTTGCCGTGGTCGTAGAAAATCCCGGGGTGGATGTACCCGGCCTGCAGCACCTCATTCGAGAAAAATCCCAGGCCATTCTGGAAGAAGATATCCGCACCAACGAAGCCATCGGCCGTTACGGCGCCGAGGTGATCCCCAAAGGAGCCCGCATCTTGACCTACTGCAACGCCGGAGCTCTAGCCACCGGAGACTATGGCACCGCCCTGGGAGTCATTCGCGCGGCCTTTGCCGCCGACCCATCCTTGCATGTCACGTGTTGCGAAACGCGCCCTTTTCTTCAGGGAAGCCGCCTGACGGCCTATGAACTGATGACGGAAAAAATCCCGTGCGCTCTGATCACCGACAACGCCGCTGGAAGCCTCATGCGCCGGAAAGAAATCGACGTGGTCATTGTGGGAGCGGATCGCATCGCCGCCAACGGCGACACCGCCAACAAGATCGGCACTTACACCCTGGCGGTGTTGGCTCAGGCCAACGGTGTTCCCTTTTATGTGGCCGCTCCTCGATCCACCATTGATCCCCTGCTGCCCAATGGATCGGGAATCCCCATCGAGGAACGGGATCCCAAGGAAGTGACGCATTTTTACGGGCGTCTTGTAGCACCTCGAGGGATGAAGGCCACCAATCCGGCCTTTGACGTCACGCCGAACCGGTACATCACGGGCATCATCACCGAAGTGGGCATCATTCGAAAGCCGTTTATGCGCGGCATTCGCCGAGCCCTGGAAGCTCCGCCGCCGGCTTAGGAGCCTATCCGAAATTGCCTTTGCCACGCCCCTTGGGCTCGATGGGGTAGGAGCGCCGCAAGGCGCGATCAGGCGTCGCGGCTTGCACCGCTCCTCGATCAGGTCTTCTCTGAAGAGCTTATAGAAACCTTGAAAAGCTTTCGGCAAAAAAATGCCTGGCCCCGCGTTCTTGATGCGCGGCGGCGGTCAGGCCGTCCCCCGCCAAGAAGCCTTCCTGCGTGTCCCGGAACACATGGACTGGCAGGAGCCGTTCCGCCTGAGGGACATCAAAGGGGCGAGCCCACGGCATCGAAGGGACGCGCTCCTGCGTGCCCGCCAGACCATCCATCGCCAGCAAAGCCCCCTCGGTGCATTCGGGAACACATGGACGGGCAGGAGCCGGTCCCTTCGAGGCGCATCGAAGGGGCAAGTCCTTTGCCGTCAAGAGTGGCGCCCATGCAGGGCCGAAAATCTGGCCTCCTTTTCTGGGCCGGACTTCCCATGAGGCAAGGCACCCATGCGCGCCTGAAAATCTGCGGACCGCGAGGACGCGATTCCTTCGAACAAAAGACCTCGAGAAACGAACGGCAATCACGCGCCCCCCTGCGGGCATTTTCGGAGGGACGCGCTCCTGTGCGTCAGAAAATATGCGGACCGTGAGGACGCGGTCCCTTCGAGAGCAACGACTGATAAGGGTTGAACTGACCAGGAAGAATGCGATCCCTGCGAGAGCATGCAAGGTGGCTTGACACAGGGGACTGGAGGCGGCGGTGCATACGGCCGAAGGTTTCAGCCGAAAAGGTGCTTGACCGCTTCCTCCACAGATTTGACGGCGATGCAGCGGCCGTCGCAATTCGACGCCGCCAGCTGCTCCTGGTTGCCTCGAGGACACACGACGGTGCGAAATCCCAAAGAAGAGGCCTCGGCCAGCCGACGCGCCGCGTGTCCCACGCCCCGCACCTCCCCCGCCAGACCCACTTCCCCCCACGCCACCAGATCCTCGGGCAAGGGCACATCCATGGCACTGCTCACCAAAGCCAAAACCACGGCCAAATCCGCCGCTGTTTCGGTCAACTTCACACCGCCCGCCACATTGACGAACACGTCATGTTGCAGAAAATGAAAGCCCAATTTTTTTTCCAGCACCGCCAACAGCAACGACACGCGATTGGCGTCCACGCCCATGAAAGTGCGCCGCGGCTGCGCCCATCCGCTGGAAGAGACCAAAGCCTGCACTTCCACCAAGATGGGGCGGGTGCCTTCCATGGTGCACACAACCACCGACCCGGAAACACCTCCCGGCCGTTCCGCTAGGAGAAATCGAGACGGGTTCGGCACTTGCAACAACCCGGATTCCCGCATTTCAAAGACGCCGATTTCACTGGTGGATCCGAACCGGTTTTTGACGGCGCGAAGGAGGCGAAAGGTGTGGCTGCGGTCACCTTCCAGGTACAAAACCGCATCCACCAGGTGTTCCAGCACTCGAGGTCCGGCCACAATGCCCTCCTTGGTGACATGGCCCACAAGAAAAACGCCGATGTTTTTTTCCTTGGCCAGCCGCTGCAGCCATGCCGCCGATTCCCGCACTTGGGACACGGAGCCGGGTGCGCTGTCCAAAAGATCCAACCGCATGGTCTGAATGGAATCCACGGCCAGGACCAAAGGCGGACGGCCGGTCAGTATAGGTTCCAGTGTGTCCAGGCTGGTCTCCGCAAGCACCCAGAGGGAATCGGCACGTTCCAGACCGAGGCGCTGGGCGCGCAATTTGATTTGCGCCAGGCTTTCTTCTCCGGACACGTAAAGCACGGAACCGAGGCGCGCCATGTGGCCGAGGGCCTGCAGCAGCAGGGTGGATTTGCCGATTCCTGGATCACCCGCCAGCAAAATGACGGATCCCGGCACCAGCCCCCCACCCAGCACGCGATCCCATTCCTCCAGGCCCGATTTCAGGCGCATGTCCTCCAGGATCGGCACATCAAAAAGAAGCACAGGGTGCGCCGACGGGGAGCGGCCCGCGGAGGCTCGGTGAGGCCCCGCGGATTTTAGGGCTTCCTGCAACGTGTTCCAGGCATGGCAGCCGGGGCATCGCCCCAGCCATTTTAATGTCTCGTAACCGCATTCCGAGCATTGAAAAACGGTTTTGTCTTTGGTCATGGGTATACTCCCAAACGTTCCGCACAGGCAGGTTGGCTGTGGGGCTCTGCTCTTACCTCTTTCTGCAGTCGTTGACAAAGAAAAATGGGCTGGTTTATAGTCCGTTACCAAGTTTCTGAAGGCAGTGGAAACGAACACGCGGGTCAGGATCCATTTAAACCCCAGCACGATGTCCAGGGAGGCGTGAACACATGGCTGGAAAGAACATCGTTGAAATCACGGACGGCAGTTTTGAACAGGAAGTCCTGCAATCCACCCTTCCGGTTCTGGTGGATTTTTGGGCGCCGTGGTGCGGGCCGTGCCGCGCCATCGCTCCGGTTATCGATGAACTGTCAGCCGAATACGCGGGAAAACTCAAAGTGGCCAAGTGCAATGTGGATGAAAATCCGAACACGCCGGCCCGTTACGGCATTCGCGCCATTCCGACCCTGATTTTGTTCAAGAACGGAACCGTGACGGAACAAATCACGGGGGCGGTGGCCAAGTCCCAGATCGCCGCAGCGGTGGACAAGGTGGTGTCCTGATCCGTTTGCCTTCCCCGAACGTCAACCGCCACGGACCCTGTCGCGGGTCCGTGTCCACTCTTCTCGAAAACGTGCCGAATCCCCATGACAACGACGGCATTGTATGACATGGTGATCGTAGGTGGAGGGCCAGCGGGGCTAGCCGCGGCCCTTTACGGGTGCCGCGCTCGTTTCAAGACGCTTCTGGTGGAACGCATCGGGCTCGGCGGGCAGCTGCTTACGTATGAAAAAGTGGACAATTACCCGGGTTTTCCCGAAGGCGTCACCACCTCTGAATTGATCGAGCTCTTTAAGGCGCAGGCGGTGCGCTTCGGCATGGAACACCGCAGCGTGGAGGTCACGGGGCTGGAGCTGTCGAATTCGGTCAAGGTGCTGCATACGCCTGAGGGTCCCGTGAGGGCCAAGGCGGTGATTCTCGCCACGGGGTGCACGCCGCGAAAACTGCAGGTCAAAGGCGAAGCGGAATTCACGGGGCGCGGCGTGTCCTATTGCGCCATCTGTGACGGCCCGTTTTACCGAAACCAGGAGGTGGCCGTCATCGGAGGCGGCGATACGGCGGTGGAAGAAGCCGTGTACCTGACCAAATTCGCTGCCCACGTGCACATCATTCATCGCCGGGACACCTTTCGCGCCATAAAGATCCTGCAGGAAGAAGCCTTGGCCAACCCCAAGATCACCGTCCATTGGAACCGCATCGTGGCCGAAATTCTGGGAGGTCCCCAAGGGGTGACGGGCCTTGTGCTGCAAGACACGACCACCAGTGCCCTTTCGCAACTGGACGTTTCCGGCGTCTTCGTCTTCGTGGGGCTTTTGCCCAACACGCAGTGGATCCCCGAAGACGTTCGCCGCGACAACCTGGGGTTTCTCATCACCGATGACCACATGGCCACATCGGTCGCAGGAGTCTTTGCGGCAGGTGATGTGCGGTCCAAAAGCCTTCGCCAGATCGTCACCGCCGTGGGGGACGGCGCCACGGCGGCTTTCAGTGCCGGACGTTACGTGGAATCCTTGGCCCACCACGGATAAATCCCACGCCACCACATGTCATGGAGCGCTTCAGGATGAAAGCCATGCCTGCTCGACGGACCCTGAGCGGCGCCCTGCGGTGCGCCACGGCCCTCAGCCTGTGCACGCTGCTTCTGACCGGATGCGGCACAAACCTTTTGAGCTATTACTTTGACGATTTGTTCGACTCCGGCCACACCATCGAACCCACACCGGAACAACTGGCTTGGGACGGCATGGAAGCCATGCGGGCCAAAAAGTATGGCAAGGCTTTGGAATCGTTTCAAAAGCTCAAAGAACGCTACCCTTACAGCAAGTACGCCATTTTGGCGGAACTCAAGATCGGTGATGCCCATTTTTACAAGAAAAACTACGAAGAAGCCGCTCTGGCCTATGAAGAATTCGTGCGGTTGCATCCGCGCAATGAGGCCGTGCCCTACGTGCTGTATCAGCTGGGCATGAGCCAGTATCTTGCTTCGCCGTCCATGGACAGGGACCAGGACCAGACGCGCAAGGCCGTGGAAACCTTTCAAAGATTAGTGGAAGTTTATCCCGGCACGGAATATGCCTCTAAGGCGCAGGCGCAGCTTCTGGAATGCGAAAAGCGGATCGCCGCCCATGAATTCCGCATCGGACGCATGTACTACCGCATGGGCAAGTACCGCGCCGCGCAGCTGCGGTTGACGCGTCTGCAGGAAGACTATCCCCAGGCGGTGAAAAAGCTGGGATATGAAAAAGAAATCGAGAAAATTCTTGCCGACTGCCGGAAATGTCTGAACCGGCAAGGGGACGGCAAAAGCGTTTGGACACGCCTGGGATTCTAGCGGCGAAAAGGACAAACGAATGACAGAAAACAACACCACGGAGTCCACCGCTACGGCATCCAGAAGGGACGCCGCCGTCGCCCACCGCGAAATGAATCTGGTGGAGCTCAAGAGGCGCAACATCAAGGAACTGGTGACGCTGGCGCGAGCCCTTCAAATCGAAGGGGCCACATCCATGCGCAAACAGGACCTCATTTTCGCCATTTTGCAGGCCCAGGCGGAAATGAGCGGTCTCATTTACGGCGAAGGGGTTCTGGAAATTCTTCCCGACGGGTTTGGGTTTCTGCGCACGCAGGATTACAACTACTTGCCCGGCCCGGACGACATCTACGTGAGCCCGTCCCAGATTCGGCGCTTCAACCTGCGCACCGGCGACACCATTTCCGGACAAATCCGCCCGCCCAAGGACAACGAACGCTACTTTGCGCTGCTCAAGGTGGAGGCGGTCAACTTTGAAGAACCCGAAGCGGCTAAGGACAAGATCCTCTTTGACAACCTGACGCCCATCTACCCGGACCGGCGCATTCACCTGGAAACCGCTTCCGACAATTACTCCACCCGCGTCATGGATCTGCTCACCCCCGTGGGCTTCGGTCAACGCGGCCTGATCGTGGCGCCGCCCCGCACCGGCAAGACTATGCTTTTGCAAAACATCGCCAACGCCATCGCCAAAAACCACCGGGACGCCTATCTCATTGTACTGCTGATCGACGAACGTCCGGAAGAAGTGACGGACATGGAACGCAATGTGCGGGCGGAAGTGGTGAGTTCCACCTTTGACGAACCGGCCCAGCGCCACGTGCAGGTGGCCGAAATGGTCATCGAAAAGGCCAAGCGTTTGGTGGAACATCGCCGCGACGTGGTCATCTTGCTGGACAGCATCACGCGCTTGGCTCGAGCCTACAACACGGTGGTGCCGCCCAGCGGTAAGATTCTTTCGGGCGGTTTGGATTCCAACGCCTTGCATCGACCCAAACGCTTTTTCGGCGCCGCCCGCAACATCGAACAGGGCGGAAGCCTGACCATCATTGCCACGGCCCTCATCGACACGGGAAGCCGCATGGACGAGGTCATTTTTGAAGAATTCAAGGGCACGGGCAACATGGAGATTCATCTGGACCGGAAGCTTGCCGATCGGCGTATCTTTCCCGCCATTGACATCAATCGGTCCGGAACGCGTAAAGAAGAACTGCTTCTGGCGCCGGACGATCTCAACCGCATCTGGATCCTACGCAAGCTGCTCTCTCCCTTGAACCCCGTGGATGCCATGGAATTCCTGTTGGACAAGATGCAAGGGACTAAGGACAACGAAGATTTTCTGGCATCCATGAATCGTTGAGCAAAGGACTTGCATCCGGCACCAGCCTGGCTACAATGAAGGGCTCTCGAAGAACGAACCCACACGGAGGCGACCATGAAAAAGGACATTCATCCGAAATACTTTCAGACGGTGATTCGCTGCGCCTGCGGCAACGAAATCCAGACGGGTTCCACAAAAAAGGACATCCGTGTGGAAATCTGTTCCAAATGCCATCCGTTCTTTACGGGCAAGCAAAAACTGGTAGACACGGGCGGGCGCATCGAGCGGTTCATGAAAAAGTACGAGCAGTACCAAAAGAATCAAGAAAAAGCGCGGGAAAACCTTTAGACCCCCTGACCCGGAACCTCCCCCTCGGCAGGCCGTCGGTCTGTGAGGGGCCTGCGAGTGTTGCCGGGTTTTTTGCGTCTTTGGCCCAAGACCGGAAGAGCCATGTTTGATCGATTGGCCGGACTGGAAGAACGTTACACGGAACTGGAAAAGCTGTTGAGCGACCCGAAGTTGCTGGCGCAACCCAAGGAATACCAAAAGGTCGCCAAGGAACACGCCGACCTGTCCCCCTTGGTGGAGGCGCTGCGCCGCTATCGCAAAGCCCAGCAGGACATGGAAGCCAACCAGGATCTGCTGCGCCACGAAACCGATCTGGAAATGCGCGAACTTATTCGCGAGGATCTGAATCGGTTGCGCACGGAACTGGAAGACACCGAGTCGGCCCTCAAGCGCATGCTGGTGCCCAAGGATCCCAACGATGAAAAGAACGTGATCCTGGAGATTCGTGCGGGCACGGGCGGTGAAGAAGCGGCTCTGTTTGCGGCGGACCTTTTCCGCATGTATTCCCGGTACGCAGAAAATCGCGGCTGGAAGGTGGAACTGCTGGATGTGCACCCCACGGACATCGGTGGTTTCAAGGAAGTCATTGCGGCCATTAACGGCGCTGGCGCCTTTAGCCGCCTCAAGTTTGAACGGGGTGTGCATCGCGTGCAACGCGTGCCGGAAACGGAAAGCCAGGGGCGCATTCACACGTCGGCCGTCACGGTGGCCGTGTTGCCGGAAGCCGAAGAAGTGGACGTGGCCATCGACCCCAACGATCTGCGGGTGGATGTGTTTCGGTCGTCCGGACCTGGAGGCCAAAGCGTTAACACGACGGATTCGGCTGTGCGCATCACGCACCTGCCCACGGGCCTTGTGGTGATCTGTCAAGACGAAAAATCCCAGCACAAGAACAAGGCCAAGGCCATGAAGGTGCTTCGCGCGCGCCTGCTGGACATGATGCGCTCGGAACAGGAAGCCAAGATCGCGCAGGAACGCAAAAGCCAGGTGGGATCCGGGGATCGCAGCGAACGCATTCGCACTTACAACTTTCCCCAAAACCGCGTCACCGACCACCGCATCAACCTCACCCTCTACAAGCTGGAAGAAGTCATGATGGGCGCCCTGGACGACATCATCGACCCGCTCATCGCCGCCGCGCAAGCCGAAGCCTTAGCAGACGGGGAATGACGGCATGACTTGGGTGGGCTTCTGGCCATGGAAGACATCTGGACCATTTTGAAGGTCCTGCAATGGACCACCGACTACTTCCGCCGTAAGGGTCTGGAACAGCCCCGCTCGGACGCGGAGGTTTTGTTGGCCCACGCCCTGGGTGTGCGCCGGGTGGATCTTTACCTGCGCTACGATCAGCCCTTGCGGCCCGACGAACTGGCCCGATATCGAACCCTCATTCAGCGCCGCGCCGCCAGAGAACCCACCCAGTACATTACCGGCCGCCAAGAATTCTGGTCCTTGGAACTGGAAGTCAACCCCTCGGTGCTCATTCCGCGGTCCGAAACGGAACGGCTGGTGGAACTGGCCCTGGAAGCCTTTGGAATGGATCCTATTCGTGTTCTGGATGTCGGCACCGGATCCGGCGCCATTGCCATTGCTCTGGCCGTGGAACGACCCCAATGGATCATCACCGCCTGCGACATTTCCCGGGACGCGGTGCAGACCGCTCGAAAAAATGCCGAACGTCACGGTGTGGCGCATCGCATCGCCTTTGCGGTCTCACACCTCACCACGGCCTTTCGCCCGACCCCCGCTCCTTTTCATCTCATCTGCACCAATCCGCCCTATGTGGGGGATGCGCAATGGGGCGGTTTGGCACCCGAAGTCCGCGGCCACGAACCCGAGCAAGCGCTTCGGGGCGGTGGACCCTACGGCACCGTGCTGCCACGCAAATTCCTGCAGCAAGCTTTTCCGCTGCTGAGGCCAGGCGGAGTGCTTTTGATGGAGTTCGGTATAGGTCAGGAACAGGTGCTGGCCCGGGCGGCCCAGACCATACCCGGGGTTCACACGGTGGCAGTGGTGCATGACTATGCGCATAAGCCGCGGGTTCTTCGCGTCACGAAATCCCATGGCGGCATGGCGTCACCACAGAAGGCGCCGCCTTCCTCGGCGCGCGCCGCTCCATCGCCTTCCATCACCTCATAACCCACCCACAGGCGATTTCTTATGGACAAACTGGTCATCGAAGGCGGTGTTCCCCTTCATGGCGATATTCACATCAGCGGCGCCAAGAACGCGGCTTTGCCCCTCATGGCGGCATCTCTTTTGGCTCCGGGCCGTCACGTCTTCACCAACGTGCCTCGGCTGCGGGATATCCGCACCATGGAACGGCTTCTGCAGCACATGGGCGCCCGCACCGAACATGACGATACCCTCACCCTGGACACGTCCCGCATCACGCAGCCGGAAGCCCCCTACGAACTGGTCAAGACCATGCGCGCTTCGGTGCTGGTTCTCGGCCCTTTGGCCGCTCGATACGGTCGGGCTCGCGTGTCTTTACCCGGCGGGTGCGCCATTGGAGCCCGTCCCATCGACTTGCATCTGCGCGGTCTGGAAGCCATGGGGGCTCGCATCGAACTCCAAGGCGGCTATGTGCTCGTGCGCTGCGACAAACTGCGCGGCACAGCTTTTACCTTTGATCAGGTGACGGTCACCGGCACCGAAAACCTCATGATGGCCGCCTGCCTCGCCGATGGAGAAACCGTTCTGGAAAACGCCGCCCGCGAACCCGAAGTGGTGGACCTGGCCGATTATCTCACGGCCATGGGCGCCCGCATTACAGGGGTGGGCACGGCTGTTGTCCGCATTCAAGGGGTGCCGTCCCTTCAGCCGGGTGTGCACCGGGTCATTCCCGACCGCATCGAAACGGGCACCTACTTGGTGGCGGCAGGCATTACCGGCGGGCGTCTTCGCCTCACCCATTGCCGTCCGGACCATGTGGATGCCGTCCTTCGCAAACTGCGGGATGCCGGCATGAGGATCTCTTCAGAAGGCGAGAGCCTGACGGCGGAAGCGCCCGATGGGCCCATTCGCAGCGTCAATGCCACCACCTGGCCTTATCCCGGATTTCCCACCGACATGCAGGCCCAATTCATGGCGCTCATGACCCTGGGCCATGGCGTGAGCGTCATCAAGGAACAGATTTTTGAAAACCGGTTCATGCATGTGAGCGAACTGCGCCGCCTCGGAGCGGATATCGTGCTGGACGGCCGAAGCGCTGTGGTGCGCGGAGTGCCTTTTCTTTCCGGCGCTCCTGTGATGGCCACCGACCTTCGCGCTTCAGCCTCTTTGGTCTTGGCCGGCCTGGCGGCTCGCGGTCGTACCGATGTGAGCCGCGTCTACCACCTGGAACGCGGCTACGAAAACCTGGACGAAAAACTGCGCGCCGTAGGCGCCCGCATTCGCCGCGAAAAGGAATGATCCGCGGTGGGACCGGGTCTTTAGCAGGCGCGGAAGCCCGCAGACACACGGTCATGGCGAAGCTCTCACGAGCGTGTTCGAGAAAGCTTTCCCATGGCATGTGTCCACGGCGGATTGCCCAAACGAAGGGACCGGGTCCTCGCGGTCCGAAAGTTCCCGAACGGCGGAAGTCTGACTCATGGCATCAAATGGGCATAGCTTTTGCCGACGCGCAGGAGCACGCCCCTTTTAAACCAGGGTCACGCTCATCATCTGGACTCCCCAAAGGTCCACCTTGCAGCCTGCCCTTTTTCTGCCGAGCCAGCGGTTTTTTTCCTTGAAGCATGCCGGCCCATTTGAAAAATGTCACTTAGTTGAAAAGCTTTTCAGGTTTTGGTGATGGTGACCACGGGGGACGGCAATGTCTTCGGGAAGAGTGTTGGGTGCTCGACCCATGTTACCTTTGGCCGCCGCTTTGGCCGTCGGCATCGCTTTGGCCCGTCTTTGGGGTCTTCAGGCATCGACGGCGCTCTTCCTTGCCGCGGCGTGCTTTTGGGCCTTCGCCTTTTTCACACACCTTTTTTTCGGGCCCGCCACGCCACGGGCACGACACGGATCGGCCGCAGCACTGTGTCTTGGCGTCGCCTGTTTTGGAGCCTTTCTATGGGTGCAAGCCGAAAAAAAAGCCGTTCCGTCCTCGTCCTTTGAAGCGCTGCTGGACGGAACGGAACGGCGCTACCGCGTCGTGCTTCGTCCTTTTGCCGATTTTTACCCTGAAAAAACCGTCGTGACCGCCGTTCTTCTGGCCCGTTGTGAAAAACCGAGCATCTCCCTATCAGACAACGGACGACCAAAGGCCGATCTTATGCAGCACGCGGCCGGGCCGCCGAAAGCGTGTCTTCGCCCCATTCCCCTGCCGACGGCCCCCGTGCCCTTTGGGGTTCGCCTTTCCGTGCGCACCCTTCTTCGCTCATGGAAACCGGGAGATGTGGTGGACATGCCTTTGAGGCTTCAGCCGCTGACCAATTTTGAAAATCCCGGTCGATACGACTACGTGGCGGAACAGGCTCGACGTGGGATCTTCGCCCATGCCTTCACAAAGAGCGACATCTTTTGGATGCGCGTGCCTGAAAACCAAGCAGACGTTCCCTGGCATTTCACCTTTTTCGGTCACATCGACACACTTCGAGAACGCCTTCGCCATCTTCTGGCCCAGCACCTCACTGGGACAAGAGCCGCCTTGGCTCAGGCTCTTTTTTTGGGTTACCGGCACATGGTTCCCCGTGAAGTGCAAGAAGCCTTTCAAAAGGCGGGCACGGCACACCTTTTGGCCATTTCCGGGCTGCACGTGGGTCTTGCGGCCTGGGCAGCCTTTCGCCTGGTGCAACTGGGTCTTCGGTTTTTCTGGCCTCAAGTCTTACTGAAAATTCCCGATGTGCATCTTGCCGGCTGGGCCGGAGGCATAGCCGCCGCCTTATATGCGGTTCTGGCGGGCTTTGCCGTGCCCACGCAAAGAGCTTTCATCATGCTGACGGCAGCGGCCGCGGCGTTAGGGCTTTACCGCAAACCCGATTCATGGTCGCTGTTGAGCACCGCCGCGTTGCTCATCCTTGTCGAGGATCCCAACAACGTGTTTCGCCCCTCCTTTCAACTGTCCTTTGCCGCCGTCGCGGGCCTGGTCTTCTTCTATCCCTTGTGGCGCGAAAGGGCTTTCAAGCTTGTGGTCCATTTTCCCGAGAAACTGAAACCCGTGCTGCGCCTCTTTCTGGATGCTTTTCTGGTTTCCGCCGCAGCCGGCGTGGCCGTGGCACCGTTGACGGTCTATCATTTTCACACCGTTTCGGTGGCCGGACTTGCCGCCAACACCGTCATCGTCCCTTTCCTGGCTCTGGCCGTGGTGCCGCCGGGCCTCGCCGCCCTCGGCCTCTCCATGCTCGTGCCGTCCGTGGCCGCCGCGGTGCTCGCTCCTGTGGATTGGGCTTTGGCCGTCCTGCTGTGGCTTGTCAAAAGCTTTGCCGATTTGCCCCATGCGCTGGCGCATGTGGGGCCCGTCCCCCTCTGGGGGATTTTGGGCTGTTATGCCGCTCTCCTGCTTTGGACCTCTTCGGCTGACTGCAAAAAAAAGCTTTTCATCACCGCCGCATTGGCGGTCATGGGCGCTCTTTTTGTCGCTTTCCGCCACCTCGGCGCGGATCCGGAAAAATATCCCTTTCGCGTCACCGTCCTGGACGTCGGGCAAGGATCGGCCACGCTGGTCCAATGCCCCCCTGACGCGGCCATGCTGGTGGACGGCGGCGGCTTTGAAGATGATGCTTTTGATGTGGGTCGATTCGTGATCGCACCGGCTCTGTGGGCCATGGGTGTGCATCGACTGGACGCGGTGGTGTTGAGCCATGACCACCCGGACCATTGCAATGGACTGCGTTATCTTCTGAACACCTTTCCCATCGGTCGCTACGTGGAAACGGGGCTGAGTTCTCGAGGTCTCACGGGATCACCTTTAAAGGCCATCGCCCAACGACGCCGCATACCAACCTTGTGCACCCTGAGGCAGGCGCAGGAAAGCTTTGATGGCACGATCGATCTCGGTTCTCTGGGCGAATGCCGGTTGCGGGCTCTTCACCCCACCAAAGCCTTTGTTGAAGGCGGCTGGGACTCAAGAAACCTTAACGATGCCTCATTGGTTGTGGAAGTGACCTACGGCAAGGCTGGAGCACTACTTCCTGGGGATGTGGGAGAAAAGACCGAACGCCTTTGGCAGAACCGTCGGGACGCCGCAACGCGCCACTGGCTCTTGGTGGCGCCCCATCATGGAAGTGCCACATCCACCGGGTGGGACCTTTTGCAGGCGCTGCGGCCCCAAGCCGTGCTCATTTCCTGCGGGTACGGAAACCGCTTCGGCTTTCCGTCGCCAATCGTTTTGGATCGCCTTCAAAAAGAAGGTCTTCCCGTTTTTCGCACGGACCTTCACGGCGCCATTTCCGCCTCCTGGGGCGAATCCCGCTGGATTCTGACCTCGGCCATGGTCCAAAGAAAACGCCTGCACAGCTTTTCCAAAAGCCCTTAAAACGCCTCACACCGAGTCATCTTTTTGCACACTTCTCTGCAGCCGGTTTCCACCTTTCGCCGAAAAAGCCCCTGGCAGAGCTCAATTTATGCAATTTTTTGCACACAAAGGGACTTTCGCATTGACAGAAGGGGGATGATAGAGTAAGGATTCGGCAAATGCGGCCGTTGGTTCCATCGTCGAAGATGCCGACCGCTACGGCGGGTGCCGACCTGCACAACCCTTTGCACGGGGGGATTTTGCCCTCATGGCGAAAATTCTCATCATTGAAGATGATGACGGGTTGAGGGAAGTTTTGGCCACATTCCTCAGGGAAGTGGGGCACGTGGTGGTGGAGGCGTCCGACGGCCTGGAGGGAATGGAATGCATGGACAGGGAACCCTTTGACCTCATCATCGTCGATGTGATGCTTCCTTACGTGAGCGGCATCGGCTTGGTGAAGTTCAGCAAGGAAAGGAGTCCGGAACTCCCCGTCATCTGTATCACAGGCTATGGAAATTCTCCGGAAAAACTGGCCCAGGAAGAGCACGCCGATCGGGTTTTGTCCAAGCCATTTGACCTTAAAGAGCTCGCCGGCGCAGTGGAAGCCCTGTTGGCGCATCCCTAAGCCCGCTGAGGGCTTTGGGGATGTTCTGGCTCCTTGCGCCGTAAAAAAGAGAGTGATTGCCCAGTGACGGAACCGCAGATCATCGGCATCAGCCCGTCCATTGAAAAGATCCGTCGTTTGATCCGCCGCGTGGCGGACGTCAACTTGACGGTGCTCATCACCGGCGAAAGCGGTGTGGGTAAGGAATTGGTGGCGCGCGCTCTCCACTATTACTCCAGCCGTCGGGACAAACCCTTTGTCAAGGTCAACTGTGCGGCGCTTCCGGGAGAACTCATCGAATCGGAATTGTTCGGCTACGAAAAAGGCGCCTTTACCGGAGCTGATCGGCGGAAGCCTGGAAAATTTGAAGCGGCTGGCGAAGGCACCATTTTTTTGGACGAAATCGGTGAAATTCCTCTGCCCATGCAAGCCAAACTTCTGCAAGTGCTGCAGGATCTGAAGTTTTCCCGCATCGGCGGCAACCAGGAAATCCAGAGTCAGGCAAGGGTTGTGGCCGCCACCAATGTCAACCTGGAAGCGGAGGTCTCGCGCGGTCGCTTTCGAGAAGATCTATATTTTCGCATCAACACCATCAGCATTCCCGTGCCCCCTCTTCGCGAGCGGCGGGAAGACCTGGAACCGCTCGTTCATTTTTTCATGAAGCAGTTTAAAAAAGAACAAGCTCTGGAGCCCTATCCTGTGCCGGACAGCCTCATGGAGCTGTTTTTGGCATACCACTGGCCGGGTAACGTACGGGAGCTGGAAAACTACCTCAAGAGGCTGTGCGTGCTTCGTAATGCTACGGAAATCCGAGAGGAGCTGCGTCGAAGCCTGGACGAACATCCGCTGCGTATGGCAGGAGACAATGGCCCTCGCCCGAGCGAAGATTTCATTGTCGCTCGAGTGACCAGGGAGGTTCGCGCTCTAACCGAAGGCGCTCGGGAATTTCCGTCACTGAGAGAAATCCGGGATCGCGCCGTGGAACGGGTCGAAAGAGCCATTTTGGAATATGTCCTTCGAGAAGTGAACTGGAACCGACGGGAAGCGGCCAGAATCCTCAAG
>NZ_JBRAHS010000006.1:140354-146406 GCF_052743555.1 Desulfosoma sp. | reverse complement strand
CCGTAAAATCCGTCTTATTGTCCTCATTAATGTCCATAACCTTTCGCCAGTCTGCAGAAGGCTGCCATGGATCGCTAAGGGTGACCACCCACCCGGAGTTGGAACTCACACGAAGGCACCCGGGACATTCGGAGGCTTCGATGATTCTACCGGCGTTGATGACTGGATCGATGAGATCCACGTCGTTCACAAAAATCTGATCCGGCCCATCCGATCCGCCGTCACGAATGAGAAAAGCCAACTTTGGGGCCACGGCCCAGCCGGCCTGCAGAAGATCTCTTTGAAGAACCCTGAGAACCTCAACTGTATCTTGAATCACTTCCTTTTCCGACCGATCGCGCACGTAATTTCGGTGCTGCGACGAGAAGACCCCGCCGACCGCCGCCACAACGAGCGCCGTCACCGCCAGCGCCACCATCAACTCCACAAGGGTCATGGCTCGGCTCCAGCCCAAAGCCCTGCCGCCCAGGCGACCCGCAGAAGGTGCCTTTTCTTGGCCTTTGGGCAGGCTCATACGGCCCAACGAAGAAACCGCCTCTTCGCAGTCCGTTTCTTGAAGGGACAGCGTCCCAGGGCTCCGCACCTTCATTCCCCGCGCAGACGGCCTCATCGCGGTCCGGGCACGGGCGCGCGCCTCAAAGCCCACTTCTTTTCTGACAGCCCCCCACCCCGCTGGACTTCTCGGCAGCGGCACCGCGACTCCGTAGAGCGACTCGCGGCGGTCGTCCAAAAGCCCCTTGCTTTCCAGGCCTTTTCTTCGGCTAAGGGACCACAATGGTTTGCAGCACCACTTGACCTTGTCCACCTCTTTGCTCCGCCCATCGAACGGAAACCGTGACATTTCTCTTCCAAGAATACGTCCCATCAGGAGTCGAGCTTGTCGTTCGGGTGTAAAGAACATTCTCTATGGTCACGTTGTCCGTTCCGTTGGGATTATACAAGTCGTCGTTCGCATGGATTTTTTGCCGATACGCCTCCAGCTTTTCGTTGGCCAAAAAGAGCGCCGTCGTTTCCCTTTTGGACTGCATGTTCACATGGCGGGAGGTCCAGTGAAATCCCCATAAGGACACGAGGGCGACCCCCAAAACCATCAGAGACACGAGTACTTCCACTAAGGTAAACCCGCAGGCCGTGCCGAGGCGTGTTTTTGGTCGTCCTGTTGCGCCCACTTGCAATCTAGTCCACATGAACCCACCCCATAGAATTGATGGACACCGATGCCTGCGCTTCATACTTTCCCGTAGCCGTAAAAGTCACCGTGCCGCCCTGTCCCTTCATCAGGCGGCCGTCACTGCCAAAGGCCAGGCACGTTTGGTTGTCATCGTTTTTCGGCAATGAACTCGAAAAGCTCATGGAAATCCTGGAAGAAAGTTCCACACTTCGCAGCCAGGGCTCATCGCTTTCGCGACGGCAGTTTCCGTCGGTTGACTCGGTGTGGTTGCCGTTTGCGTTATCGTCGCGAAAAAGTCTGTAGCCTCGACCTGTGGACAGGAGAAAATCAGCGAATGCACCGCACCTTTTTCGTAAGCGAGGGTTTTAGCTTCCTGAACCGCGGTCTCCAGACCGCGGGCCGCCATGCGCACGTCTTCATAGCTGGTGACGCCGGCCAATCCCCATCCCACGAATTTCAAAAGAAGGGCCACAATGGCCACTGTGACCATCAATTCCACCAAAGTGAACCCTGAGCCGCCGGTACGTGCATTCATGACTGCGCCGCCTCCACCAAAAGCATCGCCGCTTACGGCTGCGAAACCGTCACGTCCAACTGATATTGGGCGACGTTGCCAACGGCATCCGTCCCCTCCACCACGACCTGATAAACACCCGGGGGGTGCTCCGGCCCGAGCCGCCATTGAAGCGTTTTGGACGCCGGATCCAGCACCATGCCCTCGGGTGCCTGGGTAAGCCGCAAGGCTACCGCATCGTCTTCGGCATCCTCAGTCACCAACTCCACCACGTATTCTTCGGCTTTCATGGATGCGCGGGCCACACGTATCGTGGGCGGGGCATTTTGGACCAACACGTACGTTGATAGGATCTGGCGTTTGCCGTTGGAGCTCTGCAGTTCTGCAGTAACCGACACAGAGTCCCCATACCTCACGGGATGTTTGAGGACCGGGCCCGTTTCTTCCACATCTTGCCCGTTCATGTGCCAACAAATCACCACAAGGTCCTCGTCGGGGTTTTCCCCCTGCACCGTGACCTCGGCTCGGAGCGTGTCCCCTGTCACCGGACGCGCGGGATCCACCCGAAGCGAAACGAGCCGTGGGGCGGCCGACCCTGTTTTTTCGTCTTCCTGTGTCCGGCCGGAATCAAAGCTTGCCGACGGAATGTGATCCTCTGCAGTCGCCGGCTGTGACCATGCCGTGGAAACGGCCTTCTGTTCCCCTTCCCTGCTCTGCGAAGGGAAACACCTCAGCACATCCACCCATCCCAAAACCCCCACACAGGCTAAAATGCAAGCCGTGACCACCCGTGGCTTCATGCTTCCCCTCAATCAAAAATCCACTTGAAAACGGAAAAGGCTATGGCGTTCGGATGGAGCACTTGGGGCGTCGCATCCGGTGTGGCCGCCGTCACGTGCAGTTCGATGATGTCGGTGGAGGCATAGGCATAGACCTTTTTGGCAGCTTGCGCTCGAAAGGTGCTTCCTGCTGCGTTCAACACCTTGACCTTGTACCCGCCGGCGGTTATGCGAGCCGTTCCACCCGAGCAGTTGTTGCCGAAGGATGGCAGGCAACTGATGGTTCCCGCGTATCGATTGTGATCGTCCCAAAAAATTTCCTGATCCATCTTGATGTTCATCAAAGCCAAAATGGCTTCGCTCTGCCGCGCTCGATTGACGTAATTCACATAGGCAGGGACAGCTACCGACCCCAAAATGGCCAAAATGGCCACCGTCACCATGAGTTCCACCAGGGTGAACCCCGGCGTTTTCTTGTCTTTGGGGCGGCTGCAGACACGCGAAAGCGCTGAACAAGGCACCTGCCGCATCATTCCTGCCTTCACTCTTGTATCGCCCTTCACCGCCCGCTCCTCTGCTCTGTCTCCCTTAGGTGCAACGCCTGACCAGCCCCATTGACAATGCCTTCCTTGGCGTTCGTGCGGGCCCGCTTGTCTCAACCGAAAGACCGCCTTGGCACCTCGCGTCTTTCGACTGGACCATGTCTTTCGCGGACCTCACAGTTTTGAACGCTGAGGAGCGCCTCCCTCCCTTGTTGGTGCCCGCCCCTGGAATTTTCCCCGGAGGGACCGACTCCTGCCGGTCGCCATAGTTCCGGCCGAAAGCGGCTTCCTACGAAAGGGTGGGTACCGGACCTCCATACGCCCCCATCACGCGCCCATATAGGACGCATTCGCCACGCACTCCCCATGCCCGACCCCGCCGAGGGTCAAAAGAAAGGCACCGCTATCCATTCTTCTTATCGGCAGGAAGGGAAAAAAAACTTTAAAAAATTCGCTGGATCATGCGGAATAAAAAGCTTGAGGAAAAACCTTTGCAAAAAACAGCCGATGACGGTCCGCACATTTTTAACGCCGGGCATGAAACGTCGCCGTGACGTTTGCCTGCTGCGCCGATTCTTTTTCAGCCGATTGGGCCGCAAGCTGCGTGTGCAGCTCCGTCATGAGCTGTTGCAGGACTTGGCGCTTGGGATAGCCGGGGTACAGTTCCAGCGTTTGCTGAAAAGCCGCCAGACTGCGTTCTACATTGCCCACCCTTTGCTCAAAAAAGCCCAGAGCGATCCAGGCCTTGGCGGACTGCGGCGCCAGGGCTACGGCTTGTCGCGCCAACGCCACCGCCTCTTGCGCACGCCCCGCTTCAAAGGCATACCAGCCTTTCAAGAGCGGCACGTCCGCATTGTCCGGTCGGCGAAGCTCGGCCACGTGAAGGAGCTTCAGCCCGAGCTTTTCGATACCTGCGAAACCATGCCATCGATGCAACCCATAAGCGGCGCCTGCGGCCACATCGGCCAGTCCTTTGGGCTTCCATAAATAGTTGCGGTAACCCCATTGCGCCGACTGGAATCGATTGCGCTCCTCGGCCAAAGCCATCACCCTTCGCACTTCCTGGGCCACGGGGCTCGCCGGTACGGTGTCGGCAAATCTTTTAGCCCCTTCCCAATCGCCCAGATCATGGAGCTTTCGCACAATCCATTCCGTCGGCTGAAGTTCCCCAGGATCCGGGGAACCGTCCCCGTCGATGTCCTCATTCTTTTCAGCAACGGCCTGCACCAGTCGGTTCATGGCGGCGTAGACCATAGGCGCATCCGAACGCAGTCGAGGAAATTTGGCTAGAACGTCGAGCGCTTTTTGAACAGAGCCGTAGGCTTCTCGATACCTTTCCGCCCGGGTTTGCAGTGTAGCCAAAATGGTGAGAAAATTCGGCAGCGCCGTGGCGTCGGGAGCTTTCGGCGCCGTCCCGAGCAGCCTCTCGGCCTCTTCCAGGGCTTTCTCTTCTCCGTCAAGGTACAGCCGACCAATCACAAGGTTCGTCGCGGCAACAAAGTGCTCTTCAAAATGGTCGCGGCCGACTTCAACGGCCTTTTGGGCCGCTTCCACCGCTTCCGCATATCGACCGGCTCGAATTAACGCGGACGCCAGGTTGGCATGAGCCCGGGGATGATTCGGCGCCTTTCGCACAGCGTCCGCATTGATGTTCACCGCGGTTTCCCAGTCCTCGTTTCTGACGAACGTCATTAGACATAGAACGGCACTGAGCACAGCGACGGCGCTCCAGGCTATTTTTTCCCGCTCATGAATAGTCCACCTTCCGGCCGCTTTGGAAAACACTCGCCTCACGGCCTCAAAGGCAGCCAGAATGAGGCCTACAGAAGGAAGATACATGCGGTGGTCGAAGATCAATTCCAGAGGGACCACGCTGGATTCGATGGCGAGATTTAAGAAAAACCATAGAAGGCCGAAAGAGATGAGGGGCCACCTCGTTATGGTCCACAACGAGGCCGACAACAGCCCTGCAATGGCCGCGAGACTCAGGACCGTTGCCGGGGGGTCAAACAGCGATCGGGAAACCTCCACATCGTGCTCAAGGGACAAGGCCCTGGGATCGGGCACAAGAACGGTGAAAAAATAGCGCATCACAACGCGGGCTTCCGTCAACAGGCGCTCTTTCATGGTGAAATGACGAATCTCGTACCCTTTTGAAAAGGAGTCCAGCAGTGAGCTCACCACCCAAAACCCCACGACACCCGCTAGGATGACCAATAAAACGATCCGAGGTTTCTTCAGTGATTCACCAAAGCGCCGGGGAAGTTCCGCCCACCATCGCGGTCGGAAAAAAGTCACCTCGATCAAACCAAGAATGACAGGCAGCATGGCCGCATTTTCTTTGGACAAAAACGCGCCCAAAGAAAAAAGCACCGCTAGGCTCCACCAGAAAGCCGCCTTGGCTCGGCTGGCATAAACCCCCAGGCGCCCCTGAATAAAGGCCGCCACCGCCGCCATGAAAAATAAGGCCTGCAAGGTGGCCATTCTTTGCACCACATAGGTTACGGCACTGGTCTGCACGGGATGAAGCGCCCACAAGGTCGCCACGCTGAGAGCACCGAAAAATCTTTTGTCCCGGTCGGCCGGAACAAGACGCGGCGTGCTCAAGAGCACCCAAAGCATCCACAGGCAGGCGAGCCAGCACAGGGCATGAATGACGTTGTTGGTCACATGGTAAGCCGCGACGCTTCCGTTGCCCCACCAGTAGTCAAAGGCAAAGGAGACCATGGGCAGGAGTCGCCATGGGCCGAATTGTGTTTGGTGTAAAGGCTTCAACGTCTGAGGGCTCAACTCGGTCACGTGGGTCACGGGGTTCTTCACGAAGGAGTGCATGTCGTCAAGGACGAAGGGGGATGTATATGTATTGGAGTAGGAGGAAGCTAAAAGAAGGATCGAGATGAAACACGCACATAAAATTTTGTGCCTTTTCATACGCATGTCGTTTGGCATCCCGATGGCTTAGTGAATGCTTATTTCGAGGTTAAGTCAAGACATACATCCACTGTCGGCAAGGAGCCCTGCCAAGGCTCCTTGCCTGATCATGTAT
>NZ_JBRAHS010000006.1:74206-140254 GCF_052743555.1 Desulfosoma sp. | reverse complement strand
GGGTGGAAACGCTTGTTGCACGCTGTAGTAAGTACTGATACTGGTTTCAATGGCATGAACGCCCGGAAGGACGAGACTGGTTAAACGCGCCTTCTTGACATACCTTTGGTAAAAAGGCACGGCGACGGCGGCCAGAATGCCGATGATGGCCACGACAATCATAAGTTCCACCAGGGTAAAGCCTTTACTTTCCTTCATTTTGATGAACATGCATTTTCTCCTTTCACCTTGCCCCGACCCATCGGGCCGGGATGGTTGGTTTTCGGGTTTGTGTCATGCCGCGTGATCCCCCCGACCGCCCCGTGTCGCCTCCCCCCTTTCCGCGGTCATTTTTTGGGGATAAACCCTTCCCGAAGTGTCTCATCGAAAACCCTTGGCCGGACCACAAGCAATGGGTGTGCCAGAGCCCCAAAAAAAATTTTTCTTGAGGCGCTCTCAATGGTTATGCCTGACCTGTCGGGGATTTTTAGGCCCTTGACCGCCGGGAGCATGACAAACATTGTCCGTGTGGAGACAAAAATTGTCACGCTTCAAGGAGCGACGTTTTTCAGCCGATTTGTTGAATGAATGGCGAAAAATGATGTTTTGCTTGAATGGCCAAGGATTTGATGCCAACAATGGAATTGATGAAGGGTCGGACCCGGTGGACAAAGCACCTGCGGTTTTCGCCACGGGGCCGTCGGTGACGCATGGAACGGGAACGAGGGTAAGCGATATGGAAAATTCAAGGCGTTCATTTCAGTCCTCCGTACGTTCACGGCGCGTGTGGGCTGGTCAGGCGATGCATTGGGCCAAAGGCCTGACGGCGGCCGTCGTCATCACCCTGATGTGCATCACTCAGGGGGCTTTTGCGGCGCCTCAGCAATCACCGGGTGCTCCCGCATCTTCAGAGGGACCGGCGGCATCAGAGGCGAATCTTTCGGAAGCAACGGACATCAGCCCGGAACAGGCCGCAGCGCTGCAAAAGGAGATGCTTCAGGCCGTGCAGTCGGACGCCTTTCGTTATCGGCCTTTGGGCCTGGCCGATCCCTTTGTTCCTTTCATCGAGCCGCAAACCACCGTGACCGAAACCTATCCCGAGGCGGAAAGGGAACCCTCCCCCGTTTCCTCGGCCGGATTTCCTTTGACGCCTTTGCAAAGAATGACTCTGGCGGAATTGGAGCGGGGCCTCAAGGCCATCGTCTGGGGGGAATTGGGATCCCGAGCCCTGATTCAAGACGCCTCGGGGAAGGGCTACATCGTTCAGGAAGGCACGCCGGTCACACCCGATGGTCTGGTGGAACGCATCTACAAGGACGCCGTGGTGGTGCGCCAGTATGTGTGGAACGCCGATCAAAAACAATGGGTGCCGGATTTCGTCACGGTGCAGCTAAGAAAAGAAGAGGAAAAGTGAGCCGTAAATTCGGCGAGCCTTCGCAGCGTCGCGATCCAGCCCTGACGGCGCGGGTTTTCTTTCCGCCAATCGGCCCTAATGCCTGTCTCAGCAGGGTTTGACCACGTCCTTTGGGCTTGAGCCTGTAGGAGCGCCCCACGGCGCGACAACGCATGGCCGACTGCGCCGCTCCAATAACACGGTCTCTCCAAAGAGCGCCGGTCACACCATGACGAACCGCGAGCACGCGGTCCGTCCCAAAAAAAAACCGACCTTAGGCCATATGCGGACCGGCAGGGGCCGGTCCCTCCGAAAAAAATTCAGGGGGCAGGCCCCAACCTCGAAGGGACGGCCAGCCGTCCGCCACGGTGCGCCGGCAAGCCGACCGAGAATGGTTCCGCCATGTCCTTTCGGCTGTATGCTGTAAGAGCGCCGCACGGCGCGGTTTCCACACTTAGACCGGATGGTCACGGAACCGGCACCAGCCTGGAATGGCGGCTGCCGGCGCTCCTCCGGAAGGTGTTCTCGAAGACGCCGCTGGAGGCGCTCACGGCCGCACGCCAGGGGCTTTCTCTGCGCGAAGGAGGCTCCACAGGAGCAGAACCGCTCCCACCGTCACGGCCGTATCCGCCGCGTTAAAGGCCGGCCAGTGATGAGAGCCGAAGTAAAAATCCAAAAAATCCACCACATGGCCGAATCGCAGGCGGTCCGTGAGGTTTCCGGCAGCGCCTCCCGCAATGAGGCTTAAGGCCACGCGCTTGACCTTTTCTACAGGGCGGCTTTCTCGATAAAGAAAAAACACGACAACCAAGGCGAAGAGTGTCAGGGCCACCAGGACGGGCAGACGCCAGGGGCTGTCGCTTCCGGCAAAAAGACTGAAGGCCACGCCCGTGTTGCGCACATGCACCAGGTTGAAAAACCCGGAAATGACGGCTTTTTGGCTGTAAAGAGGCAGGGTGTGCAGGACCCAGGCTTTGGCGGCCTGATCCAGAAGATAGACGCTCAGCGCCACGGCGCCGAAAAGAAAAAAATCGGCGGCTCGCGCCGGAGTGGACGGGCGGGCGCTTTCCTCAGACATGGCCGGGTTCCGTTGCTTCTCTGAGTGATGCACCATGGTTCTTGCGACGGCATTCTTAGTGTTTGAACGGCGAGGGACGGCCTCCCGGCCGTCCGGAAAGCACTCGGCCGCCAAGGCGCGGGGCCTACGGTCGGGGCCGAGGCCAAGTGCTCGTGCCAAGCATGCCCGCGGCAACTTATTGGGCGTCACGCAAAACACTGTGGCACCGGGCACACAGGGTCGGATGGTCGGCAAAGGTTCCCACCGTTTGGGAAAGGACCCAGCACCGTTCGCATTTGTCTCCCGAAGCCCGTTCCACCACAACCTTCAAGCCCGAAACTTCCTGGCCTTCCACCACCTCCGTGCGGCCGTCCAGGTTCTCCAGCCGCACCTCGGAAACAATAAAAACCGTCCGCAACAGTTCCGCATCCTGCGAAAAATTCTCGCGCCAGCCTTCGGGCAAATCCATGCACACGCGCGCATCCAGAGGATGCCCGATGGTTTTGGCCTGCCGGGCCGATTCCAGAGCGCGGCTCACATCGGTGCGCAGCTGCAGGATCCGTTCCCATCGCGCCGCCAGCTCCTCATCCACCAGGGCTTCCTCCACTTCGGGAAACATCTCCAAATGCACGGACTCCCCGTGATCCCCGGGAAGATGGGCCCAGGCTTCTTCCGCCGTAAAAGACAAGATGGGCGCCATGAGCTTCAACAAGGTGGTGAGAATCCGATACAAGGCCGTCTGGGCCGATCGGCGTTCCAGGCTGGCCGGAGGCGCCGTGTATAGCCGATCTTTCAAAATGTCCAGGTAAAATGCACTCAGGTCCACGGTACAGTAGTTGTGCACGGCATGGTAGACGCGGTGAAATTCAAAACGGTCGTAGGCCCGCCGTACCGTGCCCACCAGTTTTTGCAGCGTGTGCAAGGCATAGCGGTCCAATTCCGGCATGGCTTTCGGGGCCACAGCGTGCCGCGCCGGGTCGAAATCGTGCAGATTCCCCAGCAGAAACCTCCAGGTGTTTCGAATGCGCCGATACGCCTCGCTGAGGCGCTGCAAGATATCCTGAGAGATGCGAATATCGTCCCGATAGTCTTCCGCGGAAACCCACAGGCGCAGAATTTCCGCGCCGAATTTTTGAATGATTTCGTTGGGGGCGATGACATTGCCCAAGGATTTGGACATCTTGTAACCCTGGCCGTCCACCACGAATCCATGGGTCAGCACCGCCTTGTAGGGGGCTCGATCCCGCGTGCCCACCGAGGCCAAAAGCGAGGAATGAAACCAGCCGCGATGCTGGTCGCTGCCTTCCAGGTAAAGATCCGCAGGGGACCTCAGATACGGCCGTCGCTCCAACACCGCCGCATGAGACACCCCGGAATCGAACCAGACATCCAGAATGTCCATTTCCTTGTCAAAGTCCGTGGCGCCGCAGCTCGCGCAGGCGGCCCCTTCGGGCAACAGTTCCGAAACGTCTTTTTCAAACCAGCAGTCAGCTCCTTCCTCTTCAAAGAGCGCCGTGACCTTGTCAAACACCTCGCGGCCGGCCAACACGTGGCCGCACTGCCGGCACGTGAACACCGTGATGGGCACACCCCAGGAACGCTGCCGAGAAATGCACCAATCGGGACGGTTGTGAATCATCTGGTAAATGCGATCCCGGCCCCAAGACGGCACCCACTGCACTTCGTCGATGGCCTGAAGCGCCTTCTTTCGCAAATCGTTTCGTTCCATGGAAATGAACCACTGTTCTGTGGCGCGAAAGATGACCGGCTGTTTACAGCGCCAGCAGTGAGGATAACTGTGGGAAATGTCGGCTTCCAGAACCAGCGCTCCCAGCTCTTTCAGCTTGGCATTGACGGCGGCGTTGGCGTCAAAGACGAATTGCCCGGCAAAGAAGGGCACATCGGCCGTAAAACAGCCGTCGTCATCCACAGGGGAATAGACGTCCAGACCGTAGGCCAGGGCCGTCTCATAGTCTTCCCGGCCGTGCCCCGGGGCCGTATGGACACAGCCCGTGCCGGCATCCAACGTCACATGGGATCCTAGCACCAGGCGTGAGGCTCGGTCCACAAAAGGATGGCGGCACTCCAGCCCTTCCAGTTCGCGGCTGGAAAATGTTCGAATTTTTTCGTAAGAGCTGATGCCGAAGGTCTGCAGGCACTTTTCCACCAGCCCTTCGGCCAGAATCCAAATTTCATGGCCCACGCGCACGGCGGCATAGGTGAAATCGGGATGGAGCGCAATGGCCAGATTGGCCGGAAGGGTCCAGGGCGTCGTGGTCCAAATGAGCACGTAGGTCGGAAGACCGCCAAGGCCTTCCAGAGATCTTCGGCTTTCGTCGCTTACGGGGAATTTCACGTAAATGGACGGCGACACATGGTCATGGTATTCCACTTCGGCTTCCGCCAACGCCGTGCGGCAGCTACAACACCAATAGATGGGCTTTTTGCTTCGAAAGACGCTTCCCCGTTCAAAAAACCGGCCTAGTTCTCGAGCGATGGTGGCTTCGTAATCGTAGGACATGGTCAGGTACGGGTTGTCCCATTCACCCAGAACGCCCAGCCGCTTGAATTCCCGGCGCTGAATGTCGATGTATTTTTCGGCGTAGGCGCGGCAATGCCTTCGAATTTCTGTCTGGGACATGGTCTTTTTTCGGGGCCCTAGTTCCTTGTCCACCTGATGTTCGATGGGAAGCCCGTGGCAGTCCCAACCGGGCACATAAACGGCGTCAAACCCGCTCATCTGGCGGCTCTTGACAATCATGTCCTTCAGGATCTTGTTCAAAGCCGTGCCCAGATGAATATGGCCGTTGGCATAGGGCGGGCCGTCATGAAGAATGTAGGGCGTTCGACCGGCGGAAGCCCGGCGAAGCTTTCCATAAAGGTCCATGCGTTCCCATTGGGCGAGCAGGTCCGGTTCGCGCTGGGCCAGGTTCGCTTTCATGGGAAAATCGGTTTTTGGCAGATTGAGCGTTTTTTTGTAATCCATCACCCTCGTCGCCACCCTCCTGACCGTTTCTTTTCTTCAAAAGGTTCCATCGCCGGGCATGGATACCCCAAAAACCGAAAAAAAGAAAGGCCTTCCCTCCACGGGAAGGCCTTTCAGATCCGCTTCATTTTCAATCAACGGCGTTGTCAGCCACGCTCTTTTTAGTACATGCCGCCCCTGCCGGCGCCGGCACCCGGCATCTCGGGTTTTTCTTCCTTGGGCAGTTCCGCAACCATGCATTCGGTGGTGAGCATGAGGGAAGCGACGCTGGCGGCGTTTTGCAGCGCGGATCGAGTCACCTTGGTGGGATCAATGACACCGGCTTCAAAAAGATCGCAGAATTCCCCCGTTTCCGCATTGTAACCGAAGGCGCCTTCGCCGGCCTTGATCTTTTGCACGATGACCGAACCTTCTACACCGGCGTTGTTGGCGATTTGACGGGCGGGTTCTTCCAAAGCGCGGCGCACGATGTTCACGCCCTGCTGCTCTTCACCTTCCAGTTTGAGCTCGTCCAGAGCCTTCAGGCACCGCAGGTAGGCCACGCCGCCGCCCGGCACGATGCCTTCTTCCACGGCCGCACGGGTGGCGTTCAGCGCGTCTTCCACGCGGGCCTTCTTTTCCTTCATTTCCGTTTCCGTGGCAGCTCCCACACTGATGACGGCCACGCCGCCCACGAGCTTGGCCAGCCGTTCCTGCAGCTTTTCCCGATCATAGTCGCTGGTCGTCTCTTCGATCTGGGTGCGAATTTGGCGCACTCGGCCTTCCAAAGCCTTGCGATCTCCGGCGCCGTCCACGATGGTGGTGTTGTCCTTGTCCACACGAACGGTTTTGGCGCTGCCCAGATCCTTTAAGGTCACGCTTTCCAACTTGATGCCCTTTTCTTCACTGATCACCTGGCCGCCCGTCAAAATGGCGATATCTTCCAGCATGGCTTTGCGCCGGTCCCCAAACCCAGGGGCCTTGACGGCACAGACCTGCAGCGTGCCGCGCAGCTTGTTCACCACCAGAGTGGCCAAGGCTTCACCTTCCACATCTTCGGCAATGATCAAAAGGGGCCGACCCATCTTGGCGATCTGTTCCAAAATGGGCAACAGATCCTTCATGCTGCTGATCTTCTTTTCGTTGACTAGAATGAGGGGTTCATTGAGCACCACTTCCATCTTTTCGGGGTCGGTGACAAAGTACGGGGAAATATAGCCGCGGTCAAACTGCATGCCTTCCACCACTTCCAGAGTGGTTTCCATGGCCTTGGCTTCTTCCACCGTGATGACGCCTTCCTTGCCCACCTTGTTCATGGCTTCGGCGATGATGTTGCCGATGGTCGGGTCATTGTTGGCGGAAATGGTGCCCACCTGAGCGATTTCCTTTTGGTCCTTGGTGGGCTTGCTGATCTTTTTCAGTTCATCCACCACCACATTAACGGCCTTTTCAATGCCGCGCTTTAAGGCCATGGGGTTCGCGCCGGCGGTGACCAGCTTGGACCCTTCAAAATAAATAGACTGAGCCAAAATGGTGGCCGTGGTGGTGCCGTCTCCAGCCACATCGCTGGTCTTGCTGGCCACTTCCTTGACCATTTGGGCGCCCATATTTTCAAACTTGTCGGGCAGCTCGATTTCCTTGGCCACCGTGACACCGTCCTTGGTGACCGTGGGGCCGCCGAAAGACTTTTCAATGACCACATTGCGGCCCTTGGGACCCAGGGTCACTTTGACGGCATCCGCCAAGGTGTTCACACCCTTGAGCAGGGCTTCTCGAGCCTTGGTATCGTAAATGAGTTGTTTTGCCATGAAATGGATCCTCCTTGATCGTCAACGTTACTTTTCAATGATGGCCAAAATGTCGTCTTCGCGCATGATCAAAAGATCTTCGCCTTCCACCTTCACATCGGTGCCCGCATACTTGCTGAAAAGCACGCGATCCCCCGCCTTCACATCCAAGGGGCGACGGGTGCCGTCTTCCATGAGCTTGCCGTTGCCCACGGCCAGAACTTCACCTTGAATGGGTTTTTCCTTTGCCGTGTCGGGAATGATGATGCCGCCGGCCGTCCTTTCCTCTTCCTCAATCCGTTTGATGACCACACGATCGTTGAGCGGTCGAAGCTTCATGGAGCCTTCTCCTTTCCTTATAAAATCAGAGTTTTTTTGAACAACCACACCGTGCCTTATTAGCACTCATCGAAAACGAGTGCTATATAATCACGGGCGTCCTTTTTGGCAAGGGAAAAAATTATGGCTGCGGCAAAAAGACGCGCACGCACATGGGAAAGGCGGCGGAGGACCCTACACGCACGTGGCCGCCTGCGGCATCCACCAGCCGGTGGACCAGACTCAAGCCCAAACCCAGGTGGCCTTCCTTGGTGGTAAACAGGGGGTCAAAGATTTTGTGGGCCACGTCGGCGGAAACGCCCGGGCCGCTGTCGGCCACCTTCAAAAGGACGCCCGAGCGCCCATCTTCGTGGGCATGGGGGTAGGCACCGATCTGCAGATGCCCTCCCTCGGGCAGGGCTTCCGCCGCATTGGCCACAAGGTGCCAGAGGATTTGAAAGAGATGGCGGGGAACCAGGGTCACGTGAAGGTCTTGGGGTACATCCACGTGCACGCGATGCCGGTTCGACAGGTGCTTGCTCATGGTCAGGGTTTCCAGGACCTGGTGCACCGTTTCGGCAACGGCCACAGGTTCGGGTTTTTCTGAGGCTTTGCCTTCTCGAGCGATCCATAGAAAACGTCCGACCAAGGTGTTCAATCGATCGATCTCGCGCATGAGAATATCCTGAAGGCGCCGGGCCACATCGTCGTCCTGAGTCCCTTGGGCGGCCATCATTTGGGCCGCGCCGCTGATGGCCGCCAGAGGATTTTTGATGTCGTGAACGATTTCTCCGGCCATTTTGCCGGCGAAGGCCAACTGTTCCAGACGCCTCATGCGTTCCTGCAGGGCCTTGATCTCGGTTTGATCCTGAAATACAATCACTCGGTCCTGACTTGGCCGGGCCGTCTTCAAGGGCGACACCGTCACCACAAAGGATCTTTGTTCACCCGAGGGCGTCTCCCGCACAATTTCCAGAACTCGGCAAGAACTCGGACTTTCCTGAGCCTTCTCTCGGACGTCGCCTTCCGTGCCAAAACCCGTGCACGAAAACCTGTGGTCAGCCGGTTCGGACGCCTCAGGCAGGCTCTTTGAGAACGGCTTTTCGGCGTTCGTTACCGGATTGTGGTGTTGTAGTTCGGGGAAAACGCGCTCCAGAGGCTGCCCCTCCAATGCGGAAGCGTCCACCTGAAGAAGTTTTTGGGCCGCGCGGTTGGCATAGGTGATGAGGCCATGGGCGTCGGTGGTGAGCAGCCCGGCCCCCAGACTTTCCACCAGCCGACGGTAAAAGGATTCCAGCCGTTCGATGTCTCGGCTTTTTTCAGCCGAAAGTCTGGCCCATTTTTGCAGTTCCATCGCCAGATATCCGCTGATGAAAGCCACGAGAAAAAACGCCGAAGTGGTGACCGCCAAATTGTAAAGGTAGACTCCGCTCGAAACCGCCGACACGGCTCTGCCCATAAACGGCAAAGGATGCACCCATCCATAGAGCTGTAAGTCGAGAAGAACTCCATAGGCGATGGTGGACACTGCGGCGGCCCAGAGGCTTCCTCGACGCTGAAACAAAACCGCCGCCGCCATGATCAAAGCCATGTAGAGAAACGGAAAAGGGCTGGTCACACCTCCGGTGAGATAAATGAGAAAGGTCACGGCCAAAACATCAAAGGCGAACTGGCCCGCCGCGAAAAGCCCGTGGCGGTGCACTATGGGGAGCACACAGGCGCTCAAAAGGGTCACGGAAAAGAGGACGGCCGCGTAGATGTAAAGGGGTGTCAGGACCGGTTCCGAAACGTCCCGAGACAAGCGCAACTGAAAAAGAAAGGTCACGGCCAGAATAAAGACCGCGGCCAACAACCGCAGCACCAGATGCGTGTGCACCGTGCGTTGAAAGGCGGTATTTGCTTCGGCAATCCAAGGGGCACGCGAGGCCTTGGTCATGGCCCGCCTCTTTTCACCTGTGGCTCATGAGCCTCGAGAAACCACGTCCGCCAATTGAAAAATGGGCATGTACATGGCCACCAAAAGCCCGCCGATGGTGACGCCCAAAAAGACAATAAGCATGGGTTCCAGAAGAGACGTCAAGGCTTCCACGGTGGCGTCCACCTCTTCATCGTAAAAGTCGGCCACTTTGGCCAGCATGTTGTCCAGAGCTCCCGTGGCTTCCCCTACGGAAACCATATGGATGACCATGGGCGGGAAAATGCCGCTTTCCGAAAGTGGCTCCGACAAGGTCTTTCCTTGAGACACAGCCTGCTGCGCTTGACGAACGGCCTTTTCAATGACGGCATTGCCCGAGGTCGCCGCCACCAGTTCCATACTTTCCAGAATGGGCACGCCGCTGCCCAGCATGGTTCCCAAGGTGCGGGTCACGCGGGCTAAGGCGACCTTTTTGATAAGCATACCGAACACAGGCGCCTTGAGGAAAATGCGGTCGGTGAGGTCGCGCCCGCGGGGTGTCTTTCGAAACCTTTGGAACAAAAAGCCAAGCATCACAACGCCCAAGATCATCCAGTGAATATAATTCTTGACGAAATCGCTCAGATTCATGACCACCAGGGTCAAGGTGGGCAAAGCAACACCGGCATCTCGAAAGAGGCCGGCAAAGACGGGAATGACATAGATCAGAATGACGGCGATGACGATGACGGCGATGGCCACCACAATGGCCGGGTACGTCATGGCGCCTCGCACTTTCTTTTTCAATGAAGCAACCTTTTCCAAGTAGGCGGCCAGACGTGTCAGGGTCACATCCAGAATGCCGCCCGCTTCCCCCGCCGCCACCAGGTTCACGAAAAGCTGGTCAAACACTTTGGGGTGCTTTCGCAGGGCTTCGGAAAAGGCGGCTCCTTCTTCGACGTCCTTTTTGAGCGCGCGAAGCACTTTGCGAAAAGCCTTGTTTTCCGTCTGGTCCCTGATGATTTCCAAACACTGAATGATGGGCAATCCGGCGTCGATCATTGTGGAAAACTGGCGCGTAAAGAGCACCAGATCCTTTTCTTTAACCTTTTCTTGAAGTGCGGGAATGTATTCCAGAAGATCCTTGGGTTTGGGTTTGAGTGTTTTCAGTGAAAAGCCTTGACGCTCCAGTAGTTGGCGCGCAATGGTGAGATTGTCGGCCTCGATCTCTCCCTGAACCTTTTGCCCTTTGCGATTGACCCCTTTATAGATGAATTCCGGCATGGCGGACTCCGTGTCGACCTGACCGAAAAGGACTCGATAACGTCATTTCCGGCTCAGTTGTGGAGGAATTCCGCGCAGCCCGAAAAGAAACTGCGTCTCAACGTCCCCCACAAGAAAATTGATCATGTCCTTAATCCCTCACCGTGGCTCGAAGCACTTCTTCCACCGAGGTGATGCCTTCCTTGAGCTTGTTGATGGCACTCCGGCGCAGCGTGAGCATGCCCAACCGAATGGCTTCCCGTTTAATTTCCGAAGCGGAGGCTCCCACCAGAACCAAATCCCGAATCTCGTCGGTCATGGCCATGACTTCATAGAGGGCGATGCGGCCCCGATACCCCGTGTTGGAACAGGCCGGGCACCCTCGACCGCGATAGCACGTGAACGTGCCCACTTCCTCTTCTCGAACCCCAAGATCGATGAGGGCTTCCGGTGGAATGTCTTCCGGAATGCGGCATTCGGGGCAAACGCGCCGAGCCAGCCGCTGGGCCAGAACCAGATTCACGGCGGAGGCCACCAGAAAGGGTTCAATGCCCATGTTGAGCAGACGGTTCACGGTGCTGGGCGCATCATTGGTGTGCAGCGTGCTCAGCACCAGATGGCCCGTCAGAGCCGCCTTGATGGCGGTTTCAGCCGTTTCGAAATCCCGAATTTCGCCCACCATGATGATGTCCGGGTCTTGGCGCAAAAAGGAACGCAGCGCCGCAGCAAAGGTCAGCCCAATGGCCTCATGGACCTGCACCTGATTGATGCCAGGCAGACTGAATTCCACCGGGTCTTCCGCCGTGGAGATGTTATGGCTGACCTTATTCAACTCGGAAAGGGCGCTGTAGAGCGTGGTGGTTTTTCCGCTTCCCGTCGGCCCGGTCACCAGGACCATGCCATAGGGCCGGTAGATCGCTTCTCGAAAGAGATCCAACTGCTTGGGCTCAAAACCCAGCTTGGTCATGTCCAACTGCAAATTGCTCTTGTCCAGAAGACGCAGCACCACTTTTTCCCCAAAAAGGGTCGGCAGCACGGAGACGCGAAATTCCATCTCGCCGCTTTTGCTTTTGAGCTTGATGCGGCCGTCTTGAGGCAGCCGGCGTTCCGCGATGTCCAGGCGGCTCATGATCTTGAGCCGTGAAATGATGGCGTTTCGAAGCTGGTATGGGGGGCGCATGACTTCGTAGAGAAGCCCGTCGATGCGGTAACGCACTCGCATGCCCTTTTCGTAACATTCCACGTGAATATCGCTCGCCTTTTTGCGAATGGCATCGAGAAGAATAAGATTGACGAGCTTGACCACCGGCGCTTCGCCCGCCGCATTTTCCAAATACAGCAGGTCGATTTCCTGGGAACCTTCCACCACTTCCGCGTCCGCTTCGTCGCGGATCATGCCCATAACGGCTTCCAAACCTTCATCAGTGTCGGCCGCATGCACCGATTCAAAAGCCTTTTTGATGAGGCTTTCCGAAGCCACATGGATACGAATGTTCTTTTGGGTGATGAAGCGAAGGTCGTCGATGGCGAAAAGATTGCCGGGGTCGGATATGGCCACATGCAGCGTCGCCCCCATGACTCCCAGGGGAAAAACATGGTACTTCTGCATGACCTGCGGAGAGACGAGCTTTAAAGCCTCTTTGGAAGCGGTCAGGCGGGCCGGATTCACCAAGGGGACGCGAAACTGCTTGGCCAGAAACTCGGTCAGGATTCTCTCGTCAATGACACCCAGCCGAATGAGAATGCTTCCCAATCGGTCCCCGTTTCGGCTTTGCTCTTGTAAAGCACGCTCCAGGTCCTTTGGGCCGATGAGGCCGGCCTGCAGCAACAGCTGGCCGATTTTGTTTCTTTTGACAGAAGCCCCACCGGGACCTTTGTCCTGTGCACTCGTCGCCGTCGTCATACGTGCTCGGGCACCCGCTCCCTCAGCTGTTCGTCATCCACAAGCCTCTCTCAGAAAATCGCCTTTTTTGTCCAAAACTTTAACCCAATTTTGTCCGCCTGTTCAAAAAACCCGTCATCCATCAAACAAAATATCGAACACAAGGAAGACCCTCGACAATGCCTTCCTGCGCCGACGGAAGGGCTAACACCCTCTGTCGAAGGGACCACGTCCTCGCGGTCCGAAGATCATCGGAGGGCCGGAAGGCCCTCTTTTCCACAACAAGGGCTCAGAAAAGCTCGATCGTGGCCCAATGCCGCTCGAACAACATTTTCAAGGAGACCTGGAAAGAGTTGCCTAGTTTGACGGGCTGAAAAAATTTTTTGTTACTTTGTTAAAAAAAAAACCGTTTCATGGGCTTGACAGCTGCGATTTCGTGAGTACTATGTCGCCGATTTTCGGGGCAGACCATCAGAAAACACGGAGGTGATCGCCATGATTTGTCAAACGGTGAAGGCGGGTGTGGACTGCTTCTTCATGACCAAAGCCGGCTGCGGGTACAATGGGGGCTCTTGCCATCAGGTGGTGGAGCAGTGCGAAGGATGCCAGCGGATCGTTGAGGTCCCGGCGGGGCGTTTCTGTGCCAGTTATCCCAATCCCAGCATCAAATGGAAGACGGGGCACTGCAATTTTGCAACCCATGTCAAAGCGCCTGTGACTTCACAGCAGGTGAAGATCAATCCCCTGAAGGCTTCCAAGCGGGCGTCCAAGGCCAAGTAAACCGCACCATTCCCCGGGCTGACAAGGAGAGCCGCCCTCCAGCTCACGACGGCTGAGTTTCGGCTCTCTTTTTTGTCTTTCTCCCTTCTTTCTGAAAAAACCGACCATGCCCCCCTCTGGGCCTTTGTCAAATGATTGCCATTGACTTGATTCTTCCGTGTCGTTATGTGAAATGCTCTCGCGGCAGCGTCTGATGGGGCCGGCTCAGCGGTGTTTTATGGACTCAAAGACCATCCGCGACGCCGGACCGCGAGGGTGCGGTCCTTCCGAACATTGGGGACCGTGAGATTATGGTCCTTCCGAGTCGAATCGGGTGAGCGAGCCCCTGCGATTGGAGGGACGCGTCCTGCGCCTCCGCAAATGCGCCGACCGCGAAGAGCGCACCCCTTCCGTCGGCCCATGCGCGGGCGTGTGAACATGAAGGAAAGGCATTTTCAGAGGGACTTTTAGGCGTTCGAGCCTTGAGCGCAGAGAGCAAGGAAAGGTTTGCGACATCGTGGCACCAAAAATTCTCACGGGAAATCAAACAGCGGCTTTGGCGGCAAAGCTCTGCCGCGTGCAGGTCATCGCCGCCTATCCCATCACGCCCCAGTCGAAGATTCCTGAAGTGCTTTCCGAGTATGTCGAAAGGGGCGAGTTGCAGGCGGAATTCGTTCGCGTGGAAAGCGAACATTCGGCCATGGGGGTCTGTATTTCCGCTTCCCTTGTGGGCGCCCGCGCTTTTACGGCAACCGCCGCCAACGGGCTCGCTTACATGCATGAGCAGCTGCATTGGGCGGCGGGAGCGCGCGTGCCCATTGTCATGCCGGTGACGAACCGAGGATTGGGCGCCCCTTGGACCATATTGAACGACATGCAGGACAGCATCGCTCAAAGAGACACGGGCTGGATGCAGTTTTACTGCATGAACAATCAAGAAGTTCTCGACCTCATCATCCTCGGCTACAAAGTGGCGGAACGCCTGCTGGTGCCTGTCATGGTCTGCTTTGACGGCTTTCGCCTCTCCCACACCATGATGCCCGTGGATGTGCCCAACCAGGAAGCCGTGGACGCTTTTTTGCCGCCGTTTACACCGGCGTATGAGCTGGATTGGCAACGGCCTGTCAATATCAACGCGGTGGTGATGACGGATCCCATCGCGGGGCCCGATGGCCGTCTGTGCCCGGGGTACATGGGCATTCGCCGACGCCTTCAAGAAACCTTGGAATCGGCCGTGAGCGTTCTTGCCGAAGAGGGCCGAGCCTTTGAAAAACACTTTGGCCGAAGTTATGAAGATCCCCTTCCGGCATACCGCACGGAAGATGCGGAGATTGTCTTCGTGACGATGGGTTCTTTGGGCGGCGAAGCTTCCGAGGCCTGTGACATGCTTCGAGAACAAGGCATCAAGGCGGGCGTGACGAGTCTTCGGGTCTTTCGCCCGTTTCCCAAACAAGCGGTGCGAAACCGCCTTGGTCACGCGCCTCGTCTGGCGGTGGTGGAAAAAGCCATCAGTTACGGTCTGGAAGGCGCTTTGGCCACAGAAATCAAGTCGGCCCTTTACGGCTTGAACGGACGGCAACCGATCGTGGCTGGTTACATTGTCGGTCTTGGAGGAAAAGACGTCAAACCCTCGGACTTGTGCGACATTGCCAAGCAGGCCATGACATTCGGCACGCAAGAGGAGGTGCCGTGCCATTCCGTTTGGTTTTCCAACGAAGTCTGACGAACAAGGACACCCTATGGCGACCGCTTTGATGGATCTTCCCGAAAAAGAATACATTCTCCCTGGCACGCGAACCTGCGCGGGTTGCGGCCTGCCCATCGCCTACCGGCACATTCTTAAGGCCCTGGGGCCCAAGACCATCGTGACCCTTCCGGCCTGTTGCCTCACCATTTTGCACGGCATGTACCCCAAAACACCGGTGCTCGTGAATGCCGTCAACAACGTCTTTGGCGGCACCGCCGCTTCGGCGTCCGGATTGGCCGCGGGACTCAAGGTTCTGGGTAAAGACGATTATGTGGTCCTGGCCATGGCCG
Organism: Desulfosoma sp.; assembly: GCF_052743555.1. Classification (NCBI taxonomy): domain Bacteria; kingdom Pseudomonadati; phylum Thermodesulfobacteriota; class Syntrophobacteria; order Syntrophobacterales; family Syntrophobacteraceae; genus Desulfosoma; species Desulfosoma sp. The sequence goes on along the minus strand of NZ_JBRAHS010000006.1, from coordinate 124,920 downwards.
GGGACGGCGGCACGTTCGATATGGGCATTCAGGCGCTGAGCGGCGCTGCCGAAAGGCAAACCAACTTCATCTACGTTTGTTACGACAATGAAGCCTACATGAACACGGGTGTGCAGCGTTCCAGCGCCACGCCGTCCGGAGCCATCACCACGACAACACCGGTGTTTCCCAAGGAACAGCCCAAAAAAGACTTCATTCAGATCATGGAAGCCCATCACCCGGCGTATCTGGCCACCACCTGTTCATCCTACCCCATGGACCTTTACGACAAATTTTCCAAAGCACGCCTGATTCAAGGAACCCGTTTCATCCATTTGACCACCCCCTGCCCCGCGGGCTGGGGCTTTCCCACGCGAGAAACCGTCAAGATCGGCCGCTTGGCCGTGGAAACCGGCGTGATTGTCCTCTACGAAGTGGAAAACGGCGTGTTTCGCCTTACGGGAAAAAGCCTCAATCTGGCCAAGACCCAACGCAAGCGACCCGTGGCGGACTACCTCAAGACCCAAGCGCGCTTTAAGAAAATGACGCCCGAACAAATGGAAGCGTTTCAAAGAGAGGTGGACGCGCGGTGGGGAAGTTTGCTCGCCCGCGCCGGAATATAGAACCCCGTCCGAAATTGGCTTTTCCCGGCCGTCATCGTACCGATCTGTAGGAGCGCCGCAAGCGCGACCAGGCATCGCGGCTGGCGCCGCTCTTACAACTTAAGCCGAAGGGACGCGGCCAAACCATTGTCGGCTCGGCTCAGGGCGAAAGGAGGGGTAACTTCCTGGTATCGTCGGAACGCGCATCTCGCGTCTTTCCGGTGTCAAGGATTCGCTCGATGCGCGATGCACTCCGTAGGGACAGTCTCTTGCCGCTTCGAGCCTTCCCGCACGCGCGTCTTTTCTTAAATCCAGCGCATGAGGATGCTTCCCCAGGTAAATCCGGCCCCAAAGGCGGACATGACCAGGTAATCGCCTGTGTCCAGAAGGTTTCTTTCCACCGTCGCTTCGTAGAGGCACAGCGGAACGGTGGCGCCGGTGGTGTTGGCGTACCGATCGATATTGATGATGACCCGGTCCATGTCCAACCCCATGCGGTTGGCGCAGGCTTCGATAATGCGCAAATTGGCCTGATGCGGAATGAACACCCTGACATCTTTTCCGGAAAGGCCGTTGCGTTCCAGGATTTTTACGGACACATCGGCCATTTCCGTCACGGCGAACTTAAAGACCTTCTTGCCTTCCTGATACACGTAGTGCTCTCGAGCCCTGACGGTTTCTTCGGAGGCCGGGCGTCGGCTGCCCCCGGCCTTCATGTGCAGATATGGTTCGCCGGCCCCATCGATCCTTTGAATAAAGTCCAGAACACCGTAGCCATCTTCATCGCAGGGTTCCAAAAGCACCGCGCCGGCGGCGTCACCGAACAAGACGCAGGTGTTGCGATCCGTATAATCGATGATACTGCTCATGACATCGGCGCCGATGACCAACACTTTGTCGTACCGGCCCGATTCGATCATCTGCACTCCGGTGGTCATGGAAAAGATAAAACCCGAACAACCGGCGGAAAGGTCAAACCCCCACGCCTTATCGGCCCCGATGGCCCGTTGCACCAAACAGGCCGTGGAGGGAAAGAACATGTCGGGCGTGACGGTGCCCACGATGATGGCATCCACTTCAGCGGCCGAAACCCCGGCACGATCCAGGCATTCTTGGGCGGCGCGAGCGGCCATGAAGGAACACCCCAGGCCCGGTTCCAGAATCCGCCGTTCCCGGATGCCCGTTCGCGTCAGGATCCATTCATTGGTGGTGTCCACCATTTTTTCCAAATCTTCGTTGGTCAGTTTCCGTTCCGGAAGATAACGTCCCACGGAACGAATCCGCACCCTTCGTCGGCTCATAGCTTATCCTTTCACATCACGCCTTTGTAGTATCCCCCGTCAATATGGATGGATGCCCCCGTGATGTACCCGGCTTGTTCCGAGGCGAGAAAGGTCACCAGAGCGGCAAATTCTTCGGGAGTGCCCAGGCGCCCCATGGGAATGCTCGCCCGCCATCGATCGATGACCGCTTCCGGCGTGGTTCCTTCCTTTTGCGCCGTCATCACGGCGAGACTACGGACCCGCTCGGTGAGCGTATAGCCGGGACACACATTGTTCACCGTAATGTTGTAGGGGGCCAGTTCGTTGGATAAGGTCTTGGCCAGACCCACCACGCCGGATCGAATGGTGTTGGAGAGAATCAAGCCGTCAATGGGTTGTTTGACTGACACCGACGTCATGTTGATGATTCGGCCCCAGCGCTTGGCCATCATGACCGGCACCGCCTCCCGCGTCATGACGATGGTGCTCAGCAGGTTTAAGCGAAATCCGAAATGCCACAAATCCTCGTCGATTTCGAGAAAGGTCTTGGCCGGCGGGCCTCCGGCATTATTGACCAAGATGTCCACAGTGCCGAAATGGTCAAGGCCCTTGCGAATGAAGTCGCGCGCCTGTTCGGAAACGGTCACATCGGCCGGAATGCCGATGACTTGCCCGCCTGTTGCCGCTGCGATCTCTTCCACGGCTTTGGGCAGTTCAGGGTCGTCCAACCCGCAAATGGCCACCTTGGCCCCTTCCCGACACAATTCCATGGCCACGGCCTTGCCCAGCCCCTGACTGGCTCCGGCCACGAAAGCCACCTTACCCTTCAGCCCAAGATCCATAAGCCCTCCTTTGCGTGTTCATCTCTGCTGCGTCAGGCTCACCAACACCCCGCATGCAACCGAAGCATGGCCGGGCTGTAGCAGCCGGTTTCCTCGTAAATGATAAAAGGCGGCGTCACTTGAAGCTCCTGACCACTGCCCTTAACGCATTCCATGTGCACAAGCTTAGCCGGCGCGTCGCGTTGAGAATGGATAAGGGTCAGCCGCTTGGGGCGCAGGCCAGCTTTCACGGCGGCCGTCACGAGATCGTCCAACCGAGACGCCGGGTAAATGACCGCCGAGCGCCCCCCTTCCTTCAAAAGGTACGATGCGGCCTCAAACATATCCTGCACCGTGCCGTAGAGTTCGTGCCGAGCCACCGCCTTTTGCAGATTCGGATTCCTTCTTCCCGAGCGAAGCCGCCGATAGGGTGGATTGGACACCACCAGGTCGAATCCTTCCGGTGCAAAAACCTTGTTCACGTCCCTCCAGTCCATGCAATGAATGCGTACGCGCTCGGATAATCCGTTGACTTCGGCATTTTTCATGGCCAAAGCCGCCAAGCGCCACTGAATTTCCACGCCCACCCATTGCCCGCCCGCCCGTCGCACCGCCAAAGCCAGCAGCACGACGCCGCAGCCTGTCCCCAATTCCATGATGCGATCCGTGGCCTTGACGCGGGTCAGCCCCGCCAAAAGCACGGCATCAATAGAAAACCGATAGCCCCGCCGGTCCTGGTAAAGGGACAAAGCTCCCTGAAAGAGGCGGTCACAGCTAACGTCTGCCTCCTCGCTCACGCATCCCTCAGGGATCAGCTCTTCGCGGTCTCGTGATAACGAGGCGGGCATGGTCACGATCTCACACCCATCATGTGCGCGGGCCGTCATGAATGAAGATGCCAAGGGAGAGCGACCCATCTCATCGGTTCATCAAGGCAACTCGACCGTCTCCGTCGAATCCATGGGATGCATGACAAGGCCGCTGAACACTTTGGGGTAAAAATAGGTAGCCTTGTGCGGCATAATTAAGCCGGCTTGGGCCACATCGCGCACTTGGTCCACCCGCGTGGGATTGACGAAAAAGCCCACGGTCGCTTCTCCCGACGCCACGGCGGCCAGAGCTTCGTTCAGGTCATGGCTGAAGCGAATGTTTTCCGCGTCGGACAAATACACGTCATCCAAGCCCAGAAGGCCTCGCAGCACGAGGTGATCCACCACCACCACATCCAGGTCCTGCAAGACTTCGGGAAAGCCTTTATTCGCAAGATAAGAACGGGCGGCGCTTCTGTTCACGTGCAGGACCCAATAAGCGTCGCCGCCATGGTGTACGAAGCCGATGGCAATCTCCTTTTGGGCACGAAAAGAAGCCAAACGCTCCTGCCATGCCGCCCGTCCTGCGTCATGCATGGAAAAGGACAGCAGCCGGAAAAACGCCTCACCTTTGTCGATAACCCGCAAGGCCCTGTGCGCATCCAGCCGAGGCAACAACCTATGGGTGGGCAGCACCACAAGGCCGTCGTCTTCCATAGGGCAAAAATACGTGAGCACGTAATGAAAAGGGGCTTCGAAGGAAGCGTTCGGATGCTTTTCCATCATGAGGCGTCGATAATTGAGCGCTGTTTCATAGCGATGATGGCCGTCGGCGATATAAATGTCATTATCCGCCATAAGATTCCTGAGATGCCGCACCTCTTCGGGCCGACTCATGCGATGAAGGCGGTGCACACATCCACGAAAATCGCGGCACTCCACCAACGGTTTCTTGCTGAGGTGAGCTTGCATCAGATCGCGCACCCGCCCATCCGCATCACTGAACAGGACAAAAATAGGGCTGAAATGCACCCGACATTGCACCAAAAGCGCCAGCCGTTCGTCCTTGACCTTTTGAAAGGTGCGCTCGTGGGGCCGAACGCATCCTTTGCCGAATTCCTCCAGCCGAAGCAACCCAAAGAAGCCATGGCGCATCTTGCAATCGCCTGCAAAGGGGTATTCGAGCTCGTAGGGAAAAAAGGCTGGCTCAGATTCTCGCATAAGGATGCCTTCACGGCGCCACTGCTGAAGATATCGGCTCGCCCGCGTGTGAGCGTTGTTTCCGGGTGTGTCCTGATCCGTCGTCTTTCCCAGTTCCAAGCGAACCATGTGGTAAGGATGCATGGCATAAAAGGCGTCTTGTTCCGCTGGACTGATGATGTCGTACGGGGGTGCGATCACGCGACCCAGGTCGCCCACGAGGTCGGGGTTGTAACGAAGCGCGCGAAAAGGAGCGACAACAGCCATGAATGGATCGCCTTTCTTCAAAGAGGTTCTTGGTGCGCCTCCGGTGAAGCGCTGTTATTGCGCACGGAAGCATTCACAGCGCCTCCGTATCACACGAGCGCTTCCTAAGCAAGAAAGGCCTGCACGCCCTGAGGAGCCTGCCTGAGAAGGCCTTCAGTCGGAGCCGCGCAAGCCGCGATTCTTTATCGCGCCTTGCCGCGCTCCTACAGCCTCAAGTGGACAGGACGGCGCTCAACACCTGAGGAACAAGCTCCCGGGAGCGCGTCCCTTCAACACCAGGGGTTCACCCCACCTTTTTCTCGAAGGCCTTCTTTCCTCGGGGTCTGCATCTCCCCTTGGCGCCGGTTTCTTTGGAAGGTCCCGCATACGGGTTTCTTTCGGGCGCACCGCACCTGGGTTTCTTTCGGAGGGACCGCTCACGGGTTTCTCTCGGAGGGACCGCGTCCTCGCGGTCCGAAAGTTGCCAAACCCTGAGGCGGCTTGCGTGTTGGGAATATCATGACGAACGTGCAAAAGCGCGTCTCTCCGAAAGCATGTGCGCAGAAATCCTCGATCCGCGCGCACGAACCCACGGAAAGCGTCTTTGAATGCGCTTTTAAATGGCGGCCAGCCCACGAAAATCGTAGCCGCAAAACGGTAGGCTCATGAAATCCATCACCCCGCGGGCCAGATCCAGCCAGTGCGTGGAGGATTCCACCACGGCGTGGTCGCTGGAAGCAATCACCGCCTTAGATGTCGGAAAATGTTTTTCCGGCACCGGCACAGCCCATGCTTCACCCAAAAGACCGTGTTTTTGAAGGCTTTTTCTGTATTGGGCGGCCAGTTCACCGCTTCGACTCATGGGAGCATCAAAAAGAAAATAGACTTCCACGGAAGGAAACGCCTCAAGAAATGAAAAAATCGCTTTTATGGCCGGCTCGGTCACCTCCGACATGTGGTAGCTTCCCGAAAGCGCCGCCACATCGCGCAAAGCGCCGTCGTTGGCTAAAACCATAGGCCTTTTGAGAAGAAGGCTTTCCACCGTGATGTGCACATTATGACCGTCCACCCATAAAGGCCGGTGACGCCACAAGGCGCCGCGCACTCTTTTGGCGAGCCGCTGAGCGGCGCTTCTTTGAGAAAACACGCCACGGCGAAGGAGATCTCGCTCGCTGCGCACCAAAGCAAAGCGATTCCCCACCCAATGCAAAGCCGCCTCGCGCGGGTAACCTCGGTCCTGCAACCAAAGAAAATCCCGGGCGGCTTGGTAAATTGGCTCATCGGAAGCGGCTGGCGATGGCCGCGCCATAGTCCAGGTCCTGCCAAGGAAAAAGATCACGCGTCGGCAACCACGTGAACAACGACGTACAGGTCGCCGGGCGGGCCTCCGTGAGGGGATGGGGCCCCGCGGCCGGCCATTCTCAGGCGGGCTCCGTCACCCACATGGGGTGGAATTCGAACCAAGACCTCTTCCACGCGGCCTTCGACGCGATAGCTAACCCATACCGCCTCGCCCTGGGCCAGGCGCGATGAGGCCACTTCGATGTGCACTTCAATGGATGGCCCTTTGATGCCCGCCCTTTTTTTCGAAGACATTGGAGCGCGTTCCATGAAGCAGCACCAAGGGTCCAGGCACTTTTCCACGAAGGAGAGATCGTCCATAAAAGAATCTTCGTGAATCCACCTGAAAAAACTTGCCCTAGATCGGCCGTGTCTTAGAGCGGCCAAGGATTCACGCACGCCGTAGGCCGGATAAGGCGTCGAGGACCAAGGGCATGAAGCTTTCCGGCGCGCATCGTAGGCCTTTTTCTTTTCCGGATCCCCCAAAACCCCGTAAGCTTCGTTGATTTCCTTGAGTCTTTCTTCGCCGGCCGCGTCGCCCTGGTTTCGGTCGGGATGATGCTTTCGAACCAGAGTCCGATAAGCCCGCCGAATCTCATCCCTTGAAGCGTCTTTGGAAACGCCAAGAATGCCATAGTAGTCTTTGTCCGCCACGGGCTGTAAGACCTCCGCCCACTCGCCGACATGGTGTCCGTGGAAATGTTCCACGCCCTAACGGTTTTTACTGTCAAATTTTAACGCATTATAGCGAGAAACCGGGCGAAATATAAAGAATTGTGAAACGGTTTAAGATGTCAAGGGGGTCCTTTCCGGCAGTCCCCACATCCGAGTGAGCACGCGGGCCCTTTGAGGAACATCGGTGGGGCAAGTCCTCGGTATCGGACGGATGCGCTCCTGTGCGTCCGAAAATCTGCGGACCAGCAGGAGCCGGTCCCTTCGGAACAAAAAAGCCAAGGGAAGGCGGTCTCGAGGACGCTCCTAGTTTTTCGAACCGGCTTTCTCTTGCGCTTTGCGCAGTTCTTCCGCTCGCAATTCCTTTCGCAAAATCTTGCCTACCATGGTCTTAGGTAAAGCCTCTCGAAATTCCACAGCCTTTGGCACCTTGTAGGCGGCCAGCTTGGATTTGCAAAACGCAATGATTTCTTCTTCCGTCAATGTTTCACCGGGTTTCGGAACAATAAAGGCTTTGACCGTTTCGCCTCGGTACGGGTCGGGCACACCCACCGTCACCGCATCCAAAACCTTGGGATGCGTGTAAAGAACTTCGTCGATCTCCCTCGGATAAATGTTGTAGCCTCCGGCGATAATCATGTCTTTTTTACGATCCACGATGAAAAAGTAACCGTCCTCGTCCATCGTGGCGACGTCGCCGGTGTACAGCCAACCATCGCGCAGGGTCGACGCCGTCTCCTCCGGCATGTTCCAATAGCCGAGCATGACTTGAGGACCTTTGACCACCAGCTCGCCGGGTTGGCCCAGGGGCGCCTCGCTCACCCCGTCTTCCAGGCTGATGATCCGTGCATCGGTGCTGGAAACGGGAATGCCGATGGACCCGGGTTTTCGCATGCCACTGATGGGGTTGACATGGGTCACGGGACTGGCTTCGGAAAGCCCGTAGCCTTCCACGATAATGCAGCCGGTCATTTCTTCGAATTTCCTCAGCACCTCCACCGGCATCGGTGCGGAACCCGTGATACAGAACCGAATGGAGGACAAATCGTAGTCTTTGACCTTGGGATGATTGATCAAAGCCACGTAGATGGTGGGAACACCAGGAAACAAGGTCGGTCGGCTCTTGTGCAAAAGTTTGATGAATTCATCGGCGTCAAACCGGGGAACCACAATGGTCGTGCATCCGCCGTACAGGGAAAAGTTCATGCACACCGTCATGCCGAAGACGTGAAAGAAGGGCAAAATGGCCACCAGCCTTTCCCGACCCCAACGAAAATCAGGAAACCATGCGGCCACTTGCAGCACATTGGCCAAGATGTTACGGTGGCTCAACATGACGCCCTTGGACACTCCCGTGGTTCCACCGGTGTACTGCAACAGGGCCAGGTCGTTCAGAGAGGCGGCGCAAGCGTCCTTGAGCGGCGAATGTTTGGCAAGGAGCTGAGAAAAATTCACCACGCGGCGTCCGTCATAGGGGACGGCCATGAACAGGTTCTGTTTCTTGGCCTTGATGGGATAGAGAACCTTAAACAAAAAGGGCAAATATTCTCGTAGACTGGTGACCAACACTGTACGAATCTTGGTGGACGCCAGGACCTTTTCCACCTTGGGAAACAGGTGGTCCAAAACAAAGAGCACCTCGGCTCCTGAATCGTTCCACTGGTGCTCCATTTCCCGTTCCACATACATGGGATTGGTCATGACCCCCACGCCGCCCAACCACAGGGTGGCATAGTAGGCGATCATGGTCTGAGGACAGTTGGGAAGCATGATGGCCACCCGTGTCCCCTGGCCAACGCCCATGTCCTTGAGCGCCGCGGCAAGCCGTAGCACCTGATCCCAAAACTGCCTGTAACTCACCTTGGCGCCGAAAAACTCCGTCGCCGTGTTTGCAGCATACTTTTCCGCCGTCCGCGACACCAGGACCGGAAGCGGCCAATTGGGAAAATCGATCTCCTGAGGTACCTTGCTGTTATAATGTTTCAGCCACGGGCGATCCATGCACGTCCTCCTCCCTATCCCCTGCCATGCTGGGCACCGCCCAGAGGCCTTCAATGCTCACTTCCCCTTGCCCCGACGTCACAGGCATTTGGGGCGCCCCCTCGCCGGGCAGCGGCACGTCCTGAACGCTCAGCGCTCAGCCCTCCAGCGTTTTCGACTGGAGCGTGAGCGCGGTGCCAGCCACGCTCACGCATCGAGCCTTAGTTCCCCTAGCACGTGCTCTTCAACTTGCGCACTTCTTCCGTAAAAGCCGGAATAAACTTGAACAGGTCTTCCACAATACCGTAATCGGCCTTAGTGAAAATGGGGGCTTCCGGATCCTTGTTCACCGCCACAATGTATTTGGAAGAGCCCATGCCCGCCAGGTGCTGAATCGCCCCGGAAATGCCCACGGCGATGTACAGATTCGGGTTGACCACCTTGCCCGTTTGGCCCACCTGATCGGAATGGGGCCGCCAGCCCGCATCCACCGCCGCTCGAGACGCCCCCACCGCGGCGCCCAGTTCCTTGGCCAGTTGTTCTAAAATAGCGAAGTTTTCCGCAGCCTTCATGCCCCGGCCACCGGAAACGATGATTTCCGCTTCCGTCAATTCCACCTTGCCCGTGGTATCCAGTTCCACACCCAAGGCGCGCGACCGGGCATCCGGAAGTTCTACGGCCACCTTTTCCACCTGAGCCTGCCGCGTGGCGTCGGCGGCCTTGCAATCCATGACGTTGGGTCGGCAGGAAATCATGGGCAGAGCGCCCTCGGCCCATTCGCACCAGGCAAGGCATTTGCCAGCAAAGATGGGACGCTTGGCTTTGATGACGCCACCATCACACTCCACCTGAATGCAATCCTGGGCCAATCCGGTCTGCAGCCGCGCCGCCAACCGGGCACTGAGGTCCTTGCCGTCCACCGAAGCCGGCAACAGCACCGCCGCAGGCTGCAATGGCTCGATGAGAGCCGCCACGACGGGCACGTAAAGTTCCGGGACATAGTTTTCCAGCGCGGCGTCCTCCGCCACAAACACTTTGTCCACACCGTAGTAGCCCAATTCCACCGCCTTGTCGGCCACGCCGGATCCCACGGCGATGCCGTAGAGGGGCACATTCAACGCGTCGGCCAGCTTCCGCGCTTCACTGGCCACTTCAAACGATACTCGGCGAAAATTCCCCGCACGAAACTCGGCAATCGATACCACACAGTCGGCCATTTCTTATCTCCTTACGCTCCTGTGGCGTTGATCGTGTCTCTGAATCCAAGCTTTAGATCACCTTGGCCTCTTCATGCAGCGCCTTGATCAAAGCGGCCGCTTTGCCTTCCGTGTCCAGTCCGTCATCGATGATTCGACCGGGTTTGCGCTCTGGAGGCATTTCCAGAGAAACCATGCGAATCTTGGCTGCTGGCGCGCCGCATTCCTCGACACTGAGCCCAAGATCGGCAAGCTTTTTCATTTCCAACGGTTTCTTTTTGGCCTTCATGATGCCGGGAAGAGACGCATAGCGGGGGTTCCACACGGCATGGGACCCACCCATGGTGACCACGGCGGGGAGGTCGGCCTGCAACATCACCTTGCCACCCTCGAGGGGCCGTTCAATGGTCACGCTCGAACCGTCGGATTCCAAGGAAACAGCCAGACCCACATGGGGCCAGCCCAGAAGCTCCGCCACCATGGGCCCTCTTTGCGCCAGGTCGTAATCCACGGCCCGGGAACCGCACAAAACAATGTCAGGCTGCAGCCCTTGCACCACGGCCGCCAGGGCCCGAGCAACCCCCAGACTGTCGCTGCCCTCCAGAGCCTCGTCGTCCAAAAGAACACCTTTGTCGGCGCCCATGGCCAAGGCCGTTCGAATGGCTTCCACCACGCGCTGCGGCCCCCAGCTGACGATGGTCACCGTGCCGCCATGCTTTTCCTTAAGGCGAAGCGCCGCTTCCACGGCAAATTCGTCGTAGGGGTTGATGATCCACTTGAGATCCTGCGTCACGATGGATTGCCCGTCCGGCGCGATGCGAATGACCGATTCTGTGTCCGGCGTTTGCTTGAGAAGCACCACAATGTTCACGACCTGTCCTCCTTTTTCGATGTCACGAGCTGCTTCACCCTTGACGACGTCACCCGCCTACTGTGCGAGCGAAACGCAATATGCCCTCATCACTACGCCAAGCATCCACAAAAACCTTATCCACCAAGCCTTGTGGCTCAGTTCTGACCGCTCCCTGAAAACCCGCTGGACGGCACGCCCAGGCGTCGTCCCTTCTTGCGGCCCCACATCTCCCAACGATGGGGCTGGCTCCCGCCGCTCGACCTCTTCAGCCACCTTCCATTCTTTCAAAGGGACCGCGTCTCCTCGGTCCGCTCATTCCCAAAAGCACGGGAATACATCCCTCCTTTGCCTAGCGCGCGACCGATAGGGTTTGGCCACCTCCTTGGGTTTAATGCTGTCGCAGCAGGGCTCGCCGCGACCCCACGCCGGTGCGGGTCCCGTAAGCCTAAAGGTCCATGTGGAGATCACGCCCTTCGGCGCCCCTACAGAATGGAACGAAAACGGCGCCGTAGAGCCATTTGCGAGAGAGCTCCTTGAGCTTTGCTCAGCCGATCCACCTTGAAGCGACCGTTTCCTACCGTTCCGCAGATTGGCGGACGGCCTGAGGGCCCTCCCTCGAAAAGTGTGCGTTTTTATCGGGCATCGCCATTTTTCCCCAAGAGCCCGTCTTTTTTCGGCACATTCCCCTTCCTCGCGGCCAAGGCACCCCTGAAGTCCCGCCGTCCAGCACCTCACACGAAGTGTTGCCCAAAAGCCAACAAAAAATGAATGATAATTCATTCATGTGCGCCGGCTGCTACTCCCTGATGGCGCTTGAGATAGACCATCAGGACGGAGAGGGCTGCCGGGGTCATGCCGGGAATGCGCGAGGCCTGGCCGAGGTTTTCGGGGCGCACGGCCGTGAGTTTTTGACGCACTTCGTGGGAAAGCCCCGGAATGCCTTCAAAGAAGAAATTTTCGGGAATGCGCACCCTTTCCATATTTTGAAATTTTTGCATCTCCTTTTGTTGCCGCTGCAGGTAGCCTTCATACTTGCATTCCACTTCCACTTGTTCTCGAACGCGTTCCGGAAGGGGTTCGAAAGGCGGCGCTAGGTGGACGACATCCTCGTAGGTCAATTCCGGCCGTTTGAGAAGCCGATCCAGGGTCAAGGGTTCTTCCAGGCGCGCGCTGCCCTTAGCGGCTAGGTAGGCATTGACTTCGGCTGAAGGAAAAATGCGATGGCTTCGCAGCCGTTGCAATTCTGCTTCGATGGCCCGCTTTCGCTCCACGAGTTCCTTATAAGTGTCGCGGCTGTGCAGGCCTAACTGGTATCCCAGTTCCAGAAGCCGCACATCGGCGTTGTCTTCTCGAAGCCACAACCGGTATTCGGCCCGTGAGGTAAAGATACGATAGGGTTCATTGGTTCCGCGCGTCACCAGGTCATCCACCAGAACGCCCATATAGGCTTGGGAACGGTCCAGGACAAACGGAGGGCGCCCTTGGGCTTTGAGCGCCGCATTAATGCCCGCCCACAGGCCCTGCGCCGCCGCTTCTTCGTAGCCGGATGTGCCGTTGATTTGACCGGCCATGAAAAGGCCGGCCACCTTCTTTGTTTCCAGGGTGCGTTTGAGCTGGGTCGGCTGCACGAAATCGTATTCAATGGCGTAGGCCGGCCTCATGACTTGCGCTTCTTCCAGGCCGGGAATGCTTCGAATGAGACACAGCTGGATTTCATAGGGCAGGGAATTGCCCGTGCCGCTGGCATAGATCTCTTCCGTCTCCAAACCTTCAGGCTCCAAAATGATCTGGTGTTCCTCCTTGTGAGGAAATTTCATCACCTTGTCTTCCAGAGACGGGCAGTAGCGGGCGGAAACCCCCTTGATCGTCCCATTGTACAGGGGGGAAAGGTGAATGTGGCGGCGCACGATCTCATGGGTGCGAGGATGCGTGCGGCCCAAATGGCAGGACACCTGCGGCAGAGCAATGCGGTCGGTGAAAAGCGAAAAGGGGCGCGGATCCGGGTCGCCGGGCTGTTCACGAAAGCGGCTGAAATCGATGGATTGCCGATGCAGCCGTGCCGGCGTGCCGGTCTTCATGCGACCCAATTGGAATCCAAGGTTCTTGAGTTGGTCGGCCAAAGCAATGGAAGGCAGTTCCCAGGCCCGGCCGGCAGGGATGTGCGCCGTGCCGATGTGGATGAGGCCGTGAAGAAAGGTCCCGGTGGCCAACACCACCGATCGTGCGCCGTAAAAGACACCCAACTGATCGACCACCCCGACGATGCGCTCCCCTTCCACCACAAGGGATTCCACCAGGCTCTGTTTGAGTTCCAGGTTGGGCGTTTTTTCAATCTCGTGTTTCATGGCGGTGCGATAACGCACCTTGTCGTTTTGCGTTCGTGTGCCGCGAACGGCGGGACCTTTCTTGGTGTTCAGCCGCCGAAACTGAATGGCCGTGCCGTCGGTCACCCTGGCCATGACGCCGCCCAGGGCATCCACTTCCTTGACCAAATGCCCTTTGCCGATACCCCCGACGGAAGGCGAACAGGGCATGTGGGCCACGGTATCTAAATTGAGACTGAGCAAAAGAGTGCGGCACCCCATGCGGGCGGCGGCGATGGCGGCTTCACATCCCGCATGGCCGGCCCCGACGACGATCACGTCATAGATGAAACTCATAGTGGTCTTTCCTTCCGAAAGCCTGTAAAATTTTTCTTACCTCGCCCAAAAATGGAGGACCCTTTTCGGCCCATGGTCGCCGGCGCCAAGCCCTATCGGGATTACAACACGTACCTACGCAGCGTGTTTCAATGCCGCGTGCACAAGATCAGCCTGGACGCGGGACTCACCTGCCCCAATCGCGACGGCACCCTGGGAACATCCGGCTGCATTTATTGCAACCCTCGAGGTTCAGGCACCGGCGCTTTTCACAGAGGCCTATCCATTCAGGACCAGATTCGAGACGCCAAATCTTATCTTGCCTCACGATACAAGGCCAAGAAATTTTTGGCCTATTTTCAATCCTTCACCAACACTTACGCCCCTCTGGAAAAGCTTCGTCACATCTACGCGCAGGCGTTGAGCGATCCCGATGTGGTGGGCCTCAGCATCGGCACACGGCCCGATTGTGTACCGAACCCTGTCCTGGACTATCTCCAATCCCTTGCCCAAAGCCACATGATCTGGCTGGAATACGGGCTGCAGTCGGCCCATGACGAAACCCTACGCCGCATTCGACGGGGCCATGATGTGGCGCAGTTCGTGGACGCCGTGCAAAGAACCCGCCATCGAAACCTTCCCGTCTGTGTTCACGTCATCTTGGGACTTCCCGAAGAGACCTTGGAACACATGATCGCCACCGCATCCTTTCTCAGCCGTTTGGACATTCAGGGCGTCAAGATTCATGTCCTTTATGTGGTGCGGGGCACCGCGCTGGAAAGCCTTTATCGGCAGGGACGCTATCGGTGTCTGACGAGGGAGGAGTATGTGCGAGCCTGCGCGGCTTTCTTGGCGCATCTGCCTGCCCATGTGATTGTGCAGCGGGTGACGGGGGACCCTCATCCCGAGGAGCTGGTCGCGCCGTTGTGGACCCTGGAAAAGCAAAAAAACATTGAAACCCTGTTGGCCTACATGGACCGTGAAGGCCTTTTTCAAGGAAAACTGTGCGGCGCACCGACGGCCAAAGGCCCAAAGGGTCGTGTCTGACAATGGCTTTTCGGAACCGTTTTCTTTAATATTCTGTAAGAGCGTTGCAAGGCGCGATGGAGCATCGCGGTGTGCGACGCTCTTACCGAAGCTGTTCCCTGACCGGCTTCCTTGCAAGACCTTGTCTGAAACGCTGTCCGAGGTTTCCTCCGCCCGAATCAAGGATTTGCGTGCCCTTGCTTTCAAAGGGACGGCCTTCCGGCCGTCCGCGGCCTTTCGGACCCCAAGAACGCCCTTTGTTGGCACCTTCGGCCCCTTCCGAACGCCACGAAAGGGCACTCTCAGACCTATCCCCTAGCCTCTCTTGGACATCGAATGCGGCGGGCGCACCCGTGCACTGAAATCGGAGGAACCGCGTCTTGGGGGTCCGTCAATCCCCGGACGCGCAGGAGCGCCTTCCTTCGGTACCAAAGGTTCGCTCCTCCGATTGGGATCAAAGGGATCGCTCCTGCAGAACGCCGCACATTCTTGGCTCAGCACATGGGAAAAGACACGCTCAAGAGCAGTTCCTTCTCGCCTTTGCGCTGCAGCCGCACCAGGCTGCGGTGACGGTGAAGGATCATTTTGGCCAGTGGAAGATCCAGCAGACGGGACTCATCCATGCGGCTGGTAAAGGGATAAAAGAAATGTTCGATGTCATCGTCGGAAACATGCAGACCGCAGGCCTGCACTTCAAAGAGCACGACGTTCGGCCCGGAGGCGGATGAGATTTTGAGGGTACCCCCGTCCTCAGGGCAATAGCTCAAAAGAGCCTCCAGGAGAACGTGCAAGGATTTTTTAACCAGATTCTGGTCCAGCATAAGAAGCGGCAGATCCGGTTGCAGATGCGCTTCGACCAGCACAGACTGGGCTTGGAATTTGGGTGAAAGGTCCTCAAGGACCTGAGTGACCAGAACATTGATATCGCTTCGCACGGGAACAATCACCACCGGCTTCAAATATTCCTGAATTCTTTCCAAAATGTTTTCCAAACGGGCCATTTCCTTCAAGATGATCTGCGCCTTTTGCCGATGCGGATCATCCTCGGGCAGGCGACTCATAAGACGGCGCGCAAACCCTCCGGCCACGGCGATGGGATTGCGGATTTCATGGGCCAGACGCGCGGAAATCTCGCTGAGCATCCGCAATTCCTCCGTTTGAATGATTTGCTGCTGCAGGGCGTGGCGTTCGGTGACATCCACCAAAAAGCCGTCCACCATCTGGACCTTGCCTTCCGCATCCAAAGCGGGCAAAGCATGGTCCAGCACATAGATGGGCTGACCGTTTCGATGGCGCAGACGGTATTCTTCTCGAAACTCGCGACCTTCCCGCAGGCACTGGTCCATGAGAGGCCAGATGCGGTCACGGTCCTCGAACCAGACTTTTTCCTTCCAGAACCGAGGCATCTCCAGAATTTCCGCCTGAGACATGCCCAAAAGGTCTTCCACAAAGCGGTTGACGAAAACCATGTTGCCGTCCTTATCCAACCGGTACACCACCAGCGGAACCCGTTCCACCAATGTGCGGTACTTTTCTTCAGACTCTCGAAGTTCCCGCGTCCGCGCCTGAACCTTTTCCTCCAGCGTGGCCGCATACAGTTTGATTTGCTCTCGAGACATCTCCAGGGTGCCCAACATTTCGTCCAAGGCATCGGCCAGGGTGCCCAGCTCCCCCAAGGGGCGCACTTCCAGGGGCCGAACGGCGCGGCCCATGGCGATTTCTCGAGCAAAGGCAATCATGCGGTCAATAGGGCGAGTAAAGAAAAGCGCAATGATATAGATGGCCCCCACCGAGAGGACCATGCCAATGAAGCCCAGCCCAAGCATCCAGCGACGGTAGCGGACCGTGAGGGCAGCGGCGTCGGAGCGATCCACACCCACTTCCACCAGCGCGGCTGGTTCGCCGCGATAATCGGGCACGGCATGAAGGAGAAAGGCATAAGGGCGATGCCCCACTTTAAGGTGGACATATTGTGGAATGCCGGAGGCAAACACAGCGCCGTATGTGCGTTGCGGTCGTTCAAAGGCGTCGGACAGCGTTGACGCCACCACATGAAGCTCTTCAGGGGGCCCTTCGTGCACCGACAAAATACTCACATCCGCATCCCCATGCAGGCGCATGGGCTCCACGATCTTTTCTCCCAGAGAAAACCCCACTTCCAATAGCCCGACCAACTGTTCTTGCCAGTACACGGGCACAACACCCCGAATACCATAACCCGTCGCCCCCCATTCCAGCCCGTAGACGCTGCGGCCCTCCTTGAAAACGTCTTGAATTTGTTTTCGATAGGTCCAGAGTTCATCGCCGAATTGATAAAGCCTGTGCAGGCGCAGAAACGAACGCCCCGGAGGAATCTCAAAGTGGAATTGGTAAATGCCGTAGTGACGTCGCATGAATTCATAGGCGGGATAGCACAACTCCAGCAACCGCATTCGGTCCCGGTCGGCCAAGGCTTTGGCGATTTCCGGGTTTCGAGCAAAGCCCGAAGCCAATGACACAGCCCATTGACCGCGCAGTTCAAGCGTGTGCAGAAAAGTCTTGTAAATGCTTTCAAGCCGTTGTTGTTCTTGGCGCTGAATGAGGGTGTTTTGGCTTAAAATGGCGAGCCACACCAATGAACAGGTCCCGAAAAAAGCGAGGACGATAAAGGGCACGATGAGACGATACCGCAGGGGTAAGGTTCTCAGGCGGTTCAAAGCCCTAAATCCTCTGTTGGAGTTCCCGGACTCGGCTACTCAAGCAGCCCGTCCAAAAATGCCGATGTGACCTCAATGTCCATGGACTGGTGGACGCTGCTCCTATCATGAGCGTTCCCATTGCATCGAGGGGGACGCGCTCCCGCGTGTCCCCACATGTGCGGACGGCATGAAGGCCGTCCTTCCGAAAGCCTCGGCCGGAAGCTCCATCCGCGTACAAAAACACTTGGAGAGCCTTTGGGGTCAGCCTCTTTGGATCAATGCTTTTCGGCGCCTGGCCACGGCATCGGCATCAGGGCCAACCCCTTGTGGGCGCCAACGGCCCCTCGTCTTCCTTCTGCCGACGCCCTCGAATGAGCTCAGGCACTCTCTTGTGAGCCCTTCACGGATTCCATGTACGCACACGCTTGAGCCAGCCGTCCAATCACCGCCTCTTTTCCTAATATATCCATAATCTCAAATAGCCCCGGGCTGGCCGTCACTCCCGTCAGGGCCACGCGAACGGGCTGAGCAATTTTTCCCAGCTTGAGGCCCATCTCTTCGGCCAATTCCCTGAAAATCTTCTCCACGGCCTCTTCGGTAAAACGATTCAGAGCCTGTAGGCGTTCCATCAAAAGCCGAAAAGGACGAATCATGTCCGGGGTGAGAAACTTTCGCGCCGCTTGGTCGTCATAGCTTACCCGATCGACCAGGTAAAAGCGCAGCCCTTCTGCCAGTTCCTTCAGTGTGCGCGATCGAGGCTGCAGGGTTGACACGGCCCGTTCCAGAAATGAGGCCTCCTTTTCAGGCAATTGCATCTGCCGAAGAAACGGCAGCACCAGGCCTCCAAGCTCTTGCGGGGTTTTCTCTCGAAGGTAATGGGCGTTCAGCCACAAAAGCTTTTCCATGTCGAAGACACTTGCTGAAGATCCCACACGGTCCAAGTCGAATTTTTCGATGAGTTCCTGTCGGCTGAAAATTTCCTGATCCCCATAGGACCACCCGAGGCGCACCAGGTAATTGACCAATGCGTCCGGCAGAAATCCCATGTCTTTGTAAGCCATGACGGACGTGGCGCCGTGGCGTTTGGAAAGGCGCGTGCGATCCTGGCCGAGGATCATGGGGACATGGGCAAATCGAGGCAATGGAGCGCCTAGCGCCTGGTAGAGCAGAATCTGGCGCGGGGTATTGTTCACATGGTCATCGCCACGAATGACATAGGTGATCCCCATAGAAACATCGTCCACCACCACCGCGAAGTTGTAGGTGGGCATGCCATCACTTCGAAAGAGCACCAGGTCGTCCAGTTCTGCGTTGTCGAATTCGATGGGCCCCTTGATCAGGTCGTTGAGGAGGGTCGTGCCGGCTTGAGGACAGCGGAAGCGCACCACACGGCCTGGCGCGGGTCCCAAACCTTTTTCCCGGCACCGACCGTCGTACTTGGGTTTTTTTCCCGCCTTGAGGGCTTCCTGTCGGCGCCGCTCCACCTCTTCGGCGGAACATTCGCAGTAGTAAGCATGACCTGTTTCCAAGAGTTTTTGCAGGTATTCTCGATAATAAGCCATGCGCTGTGTCTGGTAATAGGGGCCTTGGTCCCAATCCATGCCGAGCCATTCCATGGCTTCCAGAATAGCTCGAATGGACTCGTCCGTGGATCTTTCGCGATCCGTATCTTCGATGCGCAAAATGAAAACGCCGCCGTGACGGCGGGCGAAAAGCCAGTTGAACAGAGCCGTTCGAGCACCTCCGATGTGCAGGTAACCGGTGGGGCTCGGAGCAAATCGCGTGATGACGGTTTCCATGAGCGGGGCTTCTCCTGAACTGTTCTTGAAATGCGCAGGCTTTTGGGGATTGAATACATAAGTCATAGCCATTGAAACAGGTGATCGCTTAACATAAAGCCGAGCGGATCTCAAGACGCGCGGTTTCACCCGATAGGCAACCTTAAGAGGGAAGGAGCAGAGCATGGAGTGGAGGGCTCTGAACGAGAGGCGACGATCGGTCAATTTTTTCGACCCCTCAGTGACCATCACGGCTTCGGATCTCGAAAAGATCTACGAGGCGGCCAAACTGGCTCCGTCTTCCTTCAACCTGCAGCCCTGGAAGGTGGTGGCCGTCATTTCCAAGGAAGAAAAAGAGAAGTTGCGCGCCGTGGCCATGAATCAACCCAAAGTCACAGAGGCCTCGGCGGTTCTGGTCCTTTCTGGCAACACCCAGCAATTTTTGGAAAGCCAAGATGTGTTTGAAGATTGGGTCGCCAAGGGCTACATGAAAGCCGAGGCGTTGCCTCAGGCCATGGCCGCTGCGGAACGCCTTTACGGAGGAGATCGCGCTCTGGGCTATGCTTCACGAAACGTCGGTCTGTTTGCCATGAACCTCATGCTCGCGGCCCTGGATCAGGGTTGGGACACTCACCCCATGGACGGGTTTGACGTGGAGGGTGTTCGAAACCTCATGGGTTTGGATCCCAAATATGTGCCGATCATGCTTGTGGCCATCGGCAAGAAACGCCCCGACGCGGCGCTTCTGCCGCGAGGCATGCGCCGCTCTTTTGAGCAGGTCTTCATCCTTCGTTAGGACCTTGGCCGAACATGCCGGGTGAGGTTTCTGGTTTCTGGCTCGAAGGTTTGCGCGCCCTGGCTTTCGAAGGGACGGTCTCCCAGCCGTCCGCGGACTTGCGGACCAGCAGAAGCCGGTCCCTCTGAGCACAATGGAGTGAGCAAATCCCTGGTCCTGAAGGAACGCGGTGCGTCCGGAAATCTGAGGACCACAAGGACGCCGTCTATCTGTTGAGACAGACGGGTCGGTAGAAAGGTCAGAGGAAGGCCTTCCTGAACAGCTTCCTGGAAATTGTGGGTGAGCGGTCAAAAGGGCGCCGGAAAAAACCGTCTGCCCGCCTTAAGGACAGCCTGACTCAGTGCATAAAGTGTGCTTGACAGAGGCGCGTCGATGCCTATACTTAGCGCTTTACGCGTGACCGAGAGAGGCGAGCATGAGAATCCGTGTGGACGAAATTCCAGAATCAGGGCGCCTGCTTCATGTCCATTGGACGAAGGATCGTTTGGAACGTATGCTGCCGCCCAACGATCCTCAAGGGTTTTCCTTGGCGCGCCCACTGAACGCTGATCTGGAAATTCACAAGAAGCCCGACCACGTTGAAGTTACGGGCCTCATTGCGGGACAGCTGACCTTACGGTGCGATCGGTGCCTTGACGAATATGCAGCGGTCTTGAAGCGCACCGTGCGGGTTCTTCTTTTCCATGAAGAACACGGGCCTCATGAGGAAGAGGTGGAGCTGGAGCCGGATGAATTGGAATACGAATTTTTTGATGGTGAAATCATCGACGTGGACCGTATGATCGCCGAAGAGGTGTTCCTGGAAATTCCCATGCGATGCTTGTGTTCCGAAACCTGTCGAGGATTATGTTCCGGCTGCGGGGCCAACCTCAACAGAGAACCATGTGCGTGTCAAAAAACCCAGGCCTCCTCGGCCTTTGCGGTGCTGAGAAGCCTCAAACCTGGAAATCCCTGACGCTGCCAAACAAGGAGATGCATATCATGGCCGTACCGAAGAGAAGAACTTCCAAATCAAGACGAGACAAACGCCGGAGCCATCTGCATCTGACGGCTCCTTCCTTGTCCACATGCCCTCAGTGCCATGAACCCGTCATGCCGCACCGCATCTGTCCCTCGTGCGGGTCTTATAAGGGCAAGCCGGTCTTGGTCACCGAAGAAGTTTAGAACGGGGGCGTTGACCTTTGAATGGCTGGGCCGATGGTCATCGCCGTCGATGCCATGGGGGGGGATGCGGCCCCCGATGCGGTTGTGCGGGGCGCGCTCCAGGCCTCAACCCGCACCAATGCGCGAATCCTTCTCGTTGGCAACGAAAAACGCCTTCATCGCTGCCTGGCTTTCGAGAAACACTCACCGGCGGTTGACGTCCTCCATGCCCCGGACACTGTGGACATGGGGGACCTCGGTCCTTTGGCCCTTCGAAAAAAGAAACTATCTTCACTCTACGTGGCCATGGATCAATTGCAGCGCGGCGCCGCCGATGCGGTGGTGAGTGCGGGTAACAGCGCGGCCATTGTGGCCACCGCATCGCACCATCTGGGGCTCATTCCCGGACTGAAGCGGCCGGCCTTAGGCGTGCTCTTGCCATCCTTCGGGCCCGACCTGCTTCTGGCGGACGCTGGCGCTCATAGTGAGTCCGGCAGCATTCATTTGGCGCAGACGGTTTTTTTGGCAGTTTCTTTTTTGAAGCATGCTTGCGGCCGTCCCCATCCCAGCATCGGCATTCTCAACATCGGGCATGAACCAACCAAGGGCCCTCGCACCATTCAGGGTGCCATGAAGCTTCTCGCCGAGACTTCCGCCCCTGCCGTGCGTTACGTGGAACCGCACACTCTTTTTCATGGCACGGTGGATGGCGTGGTCTGTGATGGCTTCGTAGGCAATGCCTTGCTGAAGCTTTTGGAAGGGGTGTCGGATGCCGCCCGCCAATGCATGGAAGCTTATGGGGACGGCATTCTCGAGCCCTCTTCAAACCGAGAGGCTTCTCCGCTCGAACCCTGGTTGCACCGACTGGCCTTTAAGGAACTGGGAGCCGCTCCGTTACTGGGTGTGCGGAAAACCGTGCTCATCGCCCACGGTCGCTCTCGGGCCCGGGAAATCGCCAACGCCATCCTGGAAGCCGAAAGTTACGTTCGACAGGAACTCTCCCCGCGCATGGCCAAGGATGAGGAACTCTTAGAAAACTTGGCGGCGGTTCGAAGCCACTATACACGATGGATGCTTGCCGGACTCAAAGGCCCATGGCGATTCAGCACCAAAAAGCCGGAATCCGATAAAGGAGGACAGCCTTGAATTACTTTTTGACCGACGAGCAGAGGATGATTCAGGAATTGGCCGAACAAATCGCACGGGAAAAAATTCGACCCGTGCGAGCCCAGTTGGATGAAGCCGAAGAGTTCCCCACGGAGATTTTAAAAATCTTGGCTCAATCGGACTTGTTCGGTGTTTATATTCCTGAAGAATACGGCGGTTTGGGCGGCGGCATTTTGGAGAATTGCCTGGCCGTGGAACAACTGGCTCGAGCCTGCATTGGTGTGGCCACTTCCTTTGCCGCCAGTGGCCTGGGGGCGTACCCCATATTGCTCTACGGCTCGGAAGCCCAAAAATCCGCCTACCTTCCAGACATTGCCTCTGGAAAAAGGCTAGCCGCCTTTGCCGTCACCGAATCGGGCGCCGGAAGCGACGTGACGGCCATTCGCACCACCGCCGTCAAGGACGGCGATTTTTACGTTTTGAACGGGACCAAGCAATGGATCACCAACGGCGGAGAAGCGGACATCTACAGCGTGTTGGCGGTCACAGACAAGACCAAAGGGCCTCGAGGGGCCAGCTTTTTCATTGTGGAAAAGGGGGATCCCGGGTTCACTTTCGGAAAGAAGGAAAAGAAACTCGGCATTCGCGCTTCGGCCACGCGGGAGCTGGTGTTTCAGGACTGTCGCATTCGCAAGGACCGCCTTATCGGCCGCGAAGGGATGGGGTTTATCATTGCCATGAAAACCTTTGACAAATCCCGACCGGGTATTGGAGCTTTAGGGGTGGGGCTGGCCCAAGGCGCTCTGGACATCGCCGTGGAGTATGCGCGAAAGCGGATTCAATTCGGCAAGCCCATCATCACTTTTCAGGCAATTCAGCACAAGTTGGCGGACATGGCCATTAAAACGGAAGCCGCTCGCGCTTTGATCTATTGCGCTGCGCGCCATCTGGACACGGACCCGCCCGATGCCAGCAAGGTGGCCGCCATGTGCAAGGTTCTCGCCAGCGATACGGCCATGGAAGTAACCACGGAAGCCGTCCAAATCCTTGGAGGCTACGGATACATGCGGGATTATCCCGTGGAGAAGATGTTTCGCGATGCCAAGATTCTTCAGATCTACGAAGGTACCAATGAAATTCAAAGAAATATCATCGGCCAGGAACTCAACAAGGAATACGGTCGCATGAAGGAAAGCTTTTTTTAAAAGGCAGGCCGCAAATGTGCGGACCAGCGCGCGCCGGTTCCTCCAAAAAACTTTTCGGATCGGGTCGTTTCGCTTCGTAATAAAGGGTGTTTTTGAACCAGCTGTTCAGGGCCTTTACCGGGGGGGGTAGAGCAATGAAAATCGTCGTCTGCATCAAGCAAGTTCCCGATGCCAAGAACGTGCGCATCGACCCCCACACCCACACCCTGGTCCGCCAAGGGGTGGAGTCCATTATCAACCCTTTTGATCTTTTTGCCGTGGAAGCCGCCCTGCGCCTCAAAGACCAGCATGGCGCCCATGTCACGGCCCTCACCATGGGCCCCCCTCAGGCGGAAGAAGCTTTGCGGGAAGTGCTGTCTCGAGGCGTGGATGATGCAGTGCTGTTGAGTGACCGGGCCTTTGCCGGGGCAGACACGTGGGCGACTGCCACGGTTTTGTCGGCCGCCATTCGAAGAATGCAAGACGTCTCCCTGATCCTCTGCGGCAAACAAGCCATCGACGGGGATACGGCGCAGGTGGGACCTGAAGTGGCCACGATCCTGGACATTCCCTACGCCACATTCGTCAAGCACCTGGAACTCCAAGGCGACAGCCACCTTCAAGTGGTGCGCAAAACCGATGAAGGCACTGAAGAATGGCTGTTACCTTTGCCCGCTTTGGTGACGGTCCTTCGCGATGTCGGCGATCCGAGGCTTCCATCCTTGAAGCACAAGATGCGTGCCAAAAAGGCCGTCATTCCCGTGTGGGGCTTAGCGGATGTGGGGCTTTCGGAAGATCGCGTGGGGCTTCGAGGTTCCTTTACGCAAGTGGTGCGCGTTTTTAGTCCACCGAAGCGTTCGGACCGATGGATGCTGGAAGGGTCGGTGGCCGAGCAAGTGGAAAAACTTTACCAATACTTGAAGGAAGCCAAGGTTCCTGGTCTATGAAAGCGCTGATTGATCTGCAGAAATGCACGGCCTGCGGTGTTTGCCAGGATGTGTGCCCTGTGGGGGCCATCACGGTTTTGGAAACCCATGCCGAGGTGTCCGACGATTGCACCTTGTGCGGAATGTGCGTGGACACCTGTGAATTTCAGGCCATCACGCTGCCGGAGGTGGGTTCCGGCGCCGCGGCCGACGCAGCCACCTATAAGGGCGTATGGGCTTTTGCGGAATGGCGCCGCGGCAGGGTGCACCCCGTAAGTTATGAGCTCCTAAGCGCGGCTCGGCGCCTAGCGGACAAAAAAGGTGTTCCGTGCGCCGCCGTGCTCCTGGGAGAAAACCTAGGGGACAGCGCGGAGGAACTGCTGCGCTATGGTGCCGATGTGGTCTATGTGGTGGATCACCCCGCTTTAAAGCATTTTACGGATGAAGCCTACAGCCGGTGCCTTGTGGAATTGGTGCGACGCCGAAAGCCGGAAATCCTTCTTGCCGGGGCCACCTCCATAGGCCGATCTTTCATTCCCCGCGTCGCCGCCATGCTGCAAACGGGCCTCACCGCCGACTGCACTGATCTGGACATCAGCGATGAGGGTCTGCTCCTGCAGACGCGTCCCGCCTTCGGCGGCAATGTTATGGCCACCATTATCTGCCCCTACGGTCGCCCTCAAATGGCGACGGTGCGCCCTCGAGTCATGCGGCCGGTGCCGGACCCGCGCAACGGCCGCCTGGAACCTGTCATTCTGCCCGAAGAAGTCTTTCTTACCCGCGTGCAAGTGCTCAAGGAGATTGACGAGGAAGACACCACGGCGAAACTTTCCGAAGCCGAGGTGATCATTTCCGGAGGGCGCGGGTTGCAGAAAGCGGAAAATTTTCGAATGGTGGAAGAACTGGCGCGGCTTTTCAAGGGAGCCGTCGGCGCATCGCGCAGCGCCGTGGAAGAAGGCTGGGTGCCGGTTTCCCATCAGGTGGGCCAAACGGGACAGACGGTCTCCCCGACACTTTACATAGCCATCGGCATCTCAGGGGCCATTCAGCACATCGTGGGCATGCAGGGATCCAAGATCATAGTGGCCGTCAACAAGGACCCGGAAGCCCCTATCTTTGACGTGGCCTCTTGCGGGGTGGTGGCCGATCTTTTTGAATTCCTGCCGGCCTTTATTGACCGCGTTCGACGCGGCGAAACCTAGGAGTGTCTGCGAAAATGGGTTTTCGGGGCCGTTTTCGTTTCCTTCCGTAGGAGCGCCGCAAGGCGCGATAAGGCGTCGCGGCTTGCACCGCTCCGAAAGAAGGTGTTCTCGAGCAGGCTCCTGGCAGACTCTCCCGAAAATACCTATTTTCGCCCCCCATATGGGCCATAACCAGACGCAATGGCTCGATTGCCGGTGAGCGAAAAGGAGTTTTTAGGCAGGATCTCGGAAAAAGGGGCGCGTTGCCGAGGTTCAAGGCCGGGCGCTTTGAGGCTGGCGCGCGCAGCAGGTTGCATGGCGAAGGGAGGTCCTCATGGCACAGGCCAGAGTGGTTGTGGTCACAGGCGCCAGTCGTGGTATCGGCCGAGCGGTGGCCGTGGCTTTTGCTGAACTCGGCACCACGGTGGTGGTCAATTACAGGTCAGGGCGTGACGCTGCGGAAGAAACCGGGCGCGCCATTGCGGACCGAGGCGCGCAGGCGGTCCTCAGCCCTTTTGATGTGGCGGATTCCGAAGCCGTCAAGAAGGCCTTCAAGGAGATCACCGACTCTCTGGGGCGCCTGGACGTCTTGGTCAACAATGCCGGCATCACGCGGGACAACATTTTCCCTCGCCTCAAAGAATCCGATTGGGACGAGGTCCTTAACGTCAATCTCAAAGGCGTCTTTTTGTGCTGCCAGGCCGCCATGCGTCCCATGCTCAAACAGCGCCATGGACGCATCATCAACATCACTTCCGTTGTGGGCTTTACAGGCAACGCCGGCCAGTGCAATTATGCGGCAGCCAAGGCCGGCATCGTGGGCCTGACGCGCTCTCTGGCCCGCGAGGTCATTTCCCGAAACATCACCGTAAACGCCGTCGCTCCCGGTTACATTGAAACGGAAATGACCCAGGCTCTTGGAGAAGACGCCCGACAGGCTCTTTTGGCGCAGATTCCTGCAGGGCGTACGGGAACACCTGAGGAAGTGGCCGCCGCCGTGCGCTTCCTGGCTTCTGATGCCGCAGGTTACATCACAGGCCAGGTTTTGCATGTCAATGGCGGCATGTTCATGGGATAGGCACGGGAAACAACTCGCACCATTTTCAGGACAACCAACGACGAGGGCATCATGGCAGAAGACCGAAAGCGAAGGGTGGTGGTCACAGGATTGGGAATGGTCACGCCTCTAGGGATCGGCGTGGAACAGAACTGGACTCATGTGATCAACGGCGTCTCAGGCATCGGTCCCATCACCCGCTTTGATACGGAAGGTTTCGCCACCCGTATCGCCGGCGAGGTCAAAGGGTTTCAGCCGGAAGCATTCATCCCCAAAAAAGATTTGCGCAAGATGGATATCTTTCTCACCTACGCCATCGCCGCCGCCCAATTGGCCATTCAAGACGCCTCACTGACCATCCATCCCGCGGAAGCTCCTCGAGCGGGCGTGGTCATGGGATGCGGCTTGGGAGGCCTGACCAGCATTGAAGAATCTCATAAGACACTCTTGCAATCGGGACCCCGCAAGATCAGCCCCTTTTTCATTCCTATGCTCATCGGCAACATGGCTTCGGGACTCATCTCCATTCAGCACGGCGCCAAAGGGCCCAATCTGTCCATCCAAACCGCCTGCGCCGCGGGGACCCATGCCATCGGCCTTGCCTTTCACTGGATTCGAGATGGAGCCGCTGACATCATGATCACCGGCGGCGTGGAATCCACCATCACTCCCCTTTGTGTGGGGGGCTTTAACGCCATGCGAGCCCTGTCCACGCGCAATGACGAACCGGAGAAGGCCTCCCGTCCCTTTGATAAAGACCGGGACGGCTTTGTGTTGGGAGAAGGCAGCGCGGTGCTCATTCTGGAGGAAGCGGAACGGGCCAAGAAACGGGGCGTTCGCATCTACGCGGAGGTGATCGGTTTCGGCGCTTCGGGAGATGCCTACCACATGACGGCGCCGCCCCCCGACGGCTCGGGCGCCGTCCTATGCATGCGGGCGGCTCTGAACGATGCGGGCATCGCCCCTCAGGAAGTAGACTACATCAACGCCCACGGCACCTCCACAGATCTCAACGACCGCCTGGAAACCCTGGCCATCAAGACGGTTTTCGGGGACCATGCCAAGAAACTGGCCGTCAGTTCCACCAAGTCCATGACCGGCCATTTATTGGGTGCCGCCGGGGGTGTGGAAGGAGCCTACACGGTGCTGACCATCTATCACGACACCATTCCGCCCACCATCAACTATGAAACCCCCGACCCCGAATGCGACCTGGACTACGTGCCCAATGTGGCCCGCAAGACCGAGGTGCACGTGGCCATGTCCAACTCCTTTGGGTTCGGCGGCACCAACGGAACCGTGGTCTTTCGAAAATGGACGCAATAGGGCAAGGGCGCTTGAGGGGTTTGGGGCAATGAAAATTATGCTCGGTGCCGATCACGCCGGCTACGAACTCAAGGAAAAGATTGCGGAACACCTGCGCCGCGCCGGCCACGAGGTCCGAGACATCGGCACGCATAGCCTCGATTCGGTGGATTATCCGGACTACGCTTTTTCAGTGGCCCGCGCCGTGGCCAAGGGCACAGTAGATCGCGGCATTCTTGTGTGCGGCAGCGGCATCGGCATGTCCATGGCGGCCAATCGAATTCCCGGCGTGCGGGCGGTGCTGGCTTCAGAGCCTTACGCCGCCAAGATGAGCCGGCGCCATAACGACAGCAACGTTCTGTGCCTGGGCGGGCGTTTCATCGGCCCGGATCTGGCGATGGAAATCGTCACCGTGTGGCTGGCCGAACCCTTTGAAGGGGGCCGCCACTGTCGCCGTTTGGAGTTACTGGACAATCCTTCTTTCTGGAGAAACCCTCAATGAACATGAGCTCGTTGGAGAGGACGGACCCGGCCATGGCCAAGGTCCTTCGTGACGAAGAGACACGGCAGCGCACCAAACTGGAACTGATTGCTTCAGAAAACTTCGTCAGCGATGCCGTGCGGATCGCTCAAGGATCCGTGCTGACCAACAAGTACGCCGAAGGGTATCCGGGACGGCGTTACTACGGGGGCTGCGAACACGTGGATGTGGCCGAATCCCTGGCACAAGAGAGGGCCAAGACCCTCTTTCAGTGCCGCTACGCCAATGTTCAACCCCACTCCGGATCCCAAGCCAACATGGCCGTCTATTTCGCGTTGCTGGAACCGGGTGACACCATCATGGGTATGGACCTGCGCCAAGGAGGGCACCTCACCCACGGCAGTCCCGTGAGCTTTTCCGGAAGGCTGTTTCGCGTGGTCTCCTATGGAGTGCATCCCGACACGGAAACCATCGACTTCGACCAAATGATGCGGTTGGCTCGGGAACATCGGCCCAGACTCATTGTAGCCGGAGCCAGCGCCTATCCACGCCTCATCGATTTCGAAAAATTTCGGCACGTGTGTGACGACATCGGGGCCTATTTGATGGTGGACATGGCCCACATCGCCGGGTTGGTGGCCGCAGGCCTTCATCCGAACCCGGTCCCCTATGCCCATGCCGTGACTTCCACCACCCACAAGACGCTTCGGGGGCCTCGCGGGGGTCTGATCCTCTCCGACGACCTGGACCTGGGCAGGAAGCTGGACAGCCAAATCTTTCCCGGCATTCAAGGCGGCCCGCTCATGCATGTGATCGCCGCCAAGGCTGTCGCCTTTCACGAAGCTTTGCAGCCGGCCTTTAAAGCATACCAGCAGCGCATTGTTGCCAATTGTCAAGCCTTGGCCTCGGCCCTGTGCAACCTGGGTTACCGCCTGGTTTCCGGAGGCACCGACAACCACCTCATGCTCGTGGACCTCAGGAACAAGGGCATCACGGGAAAAGTAGCCGAACAAACCCTAGATCGTGCGGGCATCACCGTCAATAAGAACTCCATTCCCTTTGATCCGCAGAAGCCCAACACCGCCAGCGGCATACGCATCGGCACGGCCGCGGTCACCACGCGCGGCATGGAACCGTCGCACATGCAGCTCATCGCCGATTTTATTCATCAGGCCTTGAATGCCGTGGACAACGAGAGCCGCCTGGCCGAACTGAAAAGGAATGTGGCGGCCTTTTGCCAACAGTTTCCTTTGAACGCCTGGGTAGACGATGACACTCGGGGCTGGAGTTCCACGTCCGCGGCCGGTGCGTGTCCCAAGGCCGGTGCATGTCTGTAGGTGATAAGGCTGTCGCCATGGTGAAAAGATTTGGGGCCCTCACGTCCGTAAGCATGCACGGAAACCCATGACGCCATGACGGACTTCATGCCACAAGACGAGCACTTTATGCGGCGGGCCATCCGCTTGGCCGTGAAAGGCCGCGGGCGCACGAGCCCCAACCCTATAGTCGGAGCTGTGGTGGTTCGGGATGGGCACGTCGTGGGGGAGGGCTTTCATCAACAGTTGGGGGGGCCTCACGCGGAAGTCCATGCCCTGCGCCGCGCCGGAAGGTCGGCGCACGGAGCGACGCTTTACGTGACGCTGGAGCCCTGCAACCATCATGGGCGTACGCCACCCTGTACAGAAGCCATTCTGCTGGCGGGGATCGCTCGAGTGGTCATCGGCATGAGCGATCCCAATCCAAAAGTGACAGGGGGCGGGGCCGAGCGTCTGCGCCAAGCCGGGCTTTCCGTCACCATGGGCGTGTTGGAAAAAGAATGCCGCGCCCTGAATCAACCTTTCATCAAGTGGGTCACGCAGGGCCGTCCCCATGTGACGCTCAAATGCGCCGCCACTCTTGACGGACGCACGGCGACGCGTACAGGCGACTCTCGATGGGTGAGCGGCGAAGCTTCTCGTCGGCTCGTCCACAAAATGCGGGCCACTATGGACGCCGTGCTGGTGGGCATTGGGACAGCTCTGGCCGACGATCCGCTGCTCACGGCACGCTTGGGTGCAAAAACCTACCGCCAGCCGGTGCGCATCGTCCTGGACACCCAGGCCCGCTTGCCCCTGGCTTCGCAGCTCGTTCGAACCGCGCAACAAAACCCTGTGCTCGTGGCCTGCAGCGACATTGCCCCAAAGGCAGCTCGTGAACGGCTCACCGCCCAAGGCGTTCAGGTGGTTGTGTTGCCCTTCCAAGATCCTTTCGGCGTGGACCTAAAGGCCCTTTTGAATGAGCTGGGTCGGCGCTCCATCACTAGTGTCTTGGTGGAGGGAGGATCACGCATTCAGGGGGCGTTTTTGGATCACGGCCTGGCTGATGACTGCTATTTCTTTTACGCACCAAAGATTCTTGGCGACGCGTCCGGTGTACCCATGTTTCAAGGGAGATCCCGGCTCGCCCTGGGCGAGGCGGTCCCCCTTTACGCGTGCGAGACGCGCCGAGTGGGGCAGGACATCCTGGTCTACGGACGTTTTTCGCCGGAATTACTTTAGCAGCTTGGTTGATGCGCACAGGCTCGATTGCTAGAGCGCCATGAGGCGAAAACGCGTTCTCGGACAGGCTCCTCACAGAGGTTTCAGAGAATGGTCTGGCCGCATCCTTTTGGCTTGAGGCTATAGGAGCGCCGCACGGCGCGATAAGCCGTCGCGGCTTGCGTCGCTTCGACTAACGGTGTTCTCAGACAAGCTCCTCAGGTTGAGGTGAGCTGAATGTTTACAGGTCTTGTGGAGTGTCGAGGGACCGTGCTGCGCCTGGAGCGCCGCGGGGTGGACGCTCGCATGGTCCTTCGATCCGAAAAGATGTTTTCCGACATGAGCCTCGGCGAAAGCGTGGCCGTGGACGGCGCATGCCTGACCGTCGTCTCTTTTGAAGGCCCGGTCTTTTGCGTGGATGTCTCCGCCGAAACCCTGTCAAAAACCACTCTGGGAAGCAAGAACTCCGGGGCTGTGGTCAATCTGGAGCGGGCCTTGCGGCTTGGAGATCGCCTGGGAGGGCACCTCATGCAAGGCCATGTGGACGCCGTGGGCACGCTCACCCAAAAGAGAATAGAAGGACGTTCCTGGCGTTTTGCTTTCACGGTCCCGGAAGAACTTTCTCCGTTCATCGTGGCCAAAGGATCCATCGCCGTCAACGGTGTGAGCCTCACCGTAAACGGTTGCACGCCGGGCCGCTTCGATGTGAACGTCATCCCGCACACGGCCGAGATCACCACGCTCGGCATGCTCTCTCCAGGCGATCCGGTCAATATCGAAACGGACATCATCGCCAAATACGTTCATAACATGCTGCAGGCGTGGAACGCGGCGCCCACGGACGCCTCAAGGGCGCGGCCTACAGGCGTCGACGCGGATTTTCTCAAACGGCATGGCTTTCTTTGACACAAGCCGTCTTGAGTCTCCCCTTCCACCGTGTTATAGGTCACGCGTTCCGGCATCCGCTGCGGTCGGGTGCCTTTTATGAGGGGCGAGAAAATCCCCTAAGCCCCTTTATTCCTTGTGGGAAGGGAGTTTTCTCATGCCGCTGGCAACTATACCTGAAGCTCTGGAGGACATTCGTCAGGGCAAAATGGTCATTTTGGTGGACGATGAGGACCGGGAAAACGAGGGCGATCTTTGTATCGCCGCCGAAAAGGTGACCCCGGAGGCGATCAACTTCATGGCCAGATACGGCCGAGGCCTCATCTGCCTCGCTCTCGCGCCGGAGTGGGTGGATCGACTGCAACTGCCCATGATGGTCCAGCATAACAAGTCGTCCTTTGGCACCGCTTTTACCGTCTCCATCGAGGCCCGCACCGGGGTGACCACGGGGATCAGCGCAGCGGATCGAGCCCACACGATTCTGACAGCCGTGGCCGATGACGCTCGCCCGGAAGATCTGGTCAGCCCGGGCCATGTGTTCCCTCTGCGGGCGAAAAAGGGTGGCGTTCTCGTGCGCACGGGCCAGACGGAAGGTTCCGTGGATTTGGCGCGACTCGCCGGCTTGAAACCGGCCGGTGTGATCTGCGAAATCATGAAAGACGACGGGACGATGGCCCGCATGCCGGACCTGGAAAAATTCGCCGCGGAACATAACCTCAAGATTGTCACCATCGCCGACCTCATTGAATACCGCATGCGCACGGAAAGCTTCGTGCAGCGCGTCGCGGAAGCCCAGTTGCCCAGCAAGTACGGCCATGACTTTCGCGTCATCGCCTACACCAATGCCATCGACGAATTCACGCATCTGGCTCTGGTCAAAGGATCCTTTGGGCCCGACGATGAGGTGCTGGTGCGCGTCCACTCGGAATGCCTGACCGGCGATGTGTTTGGATCTTTGCGGTGCGACTGCGGTGATCAGCTCCGCTCGGCCATGAAGCAAATCGATCGGGAGGGTCGAGGCGTGCTGCTGTACATGAGGAATCATGAGGGGCGGGGCATTGGGCTCATCAACAAGATCAAGGCCTACGCCCTTCAGGAACAAGGCTACGATACCGTGGAAGCCAACGAAGCCTTGGGATTTAAGGCGGATCTTCGTGACTACGGTATCGGCGCACAGATCCTGGTGGACTTGGGCGTGCGCAAAATGCGCCTCATGACCAACAACCCCAAAAAAATCGTCGGCCTACAGGGCTACGGCATCACGGTCACCGACAGGGTGCCCATCGAAATTGAACCCAACGAATGCAATCTCCATTACCTGAAAACCAAATGCAAAAAAATGGGACATGTGCTCCAGTGCTTCACGTTGGAAGGGGTCCAAAATGAAAGTGCATGAAGGACAGCTGCGCTCCGAAGGTCTTTCGTTCGGCATCGTGGTCAGCCGCTTCAACGACTTTATCTGCGAACGGCTTCTCGGCGGGGCTCTGGATGCCTTGAGAAGGACGGGAGCCAGCGAGGACCGCATCGATGTTTATCGCGTGCCCGGAGCGTATGAAATTCCGCTGGCGGCCAAAAAACTGGCCGACAGCGGCCGCTTTGATGCGGTGATCTGTTTAGGGGCCGTCATTCGCGGCGCCACACCCCATTTCGACTATGTGGCCAATGAAGTGGCTAAGGGCATTGCCACCGTGAGCCTGGAAACCTCAGTGCCGGTCACCTTTGGTGTCCTCACCACAGACACCCTGGAACAGGCCATCGAACGGGCAGGTTCCAAAGCTGGCAACAAGGGCTTTGAAGCGGCCATGGCCGCGGTGGAAATGGCCAATCTCCTGAAAAGCATCTAAAAGCCACTATGGGAACACGTCGTCAAGCCCGAGAAATGGCGCTTCAGGTGCTCTACCAGATGGACCTCAACCACATGGCGCCGGACCGCGCCTTTGAACTGGCCTGTGCATGCTTTGAGCTGCCTCGGGAACCCAGGGCTTTTGCCAAGCTCCTGGTGGATGGAGTCAGCGCCCATCAACCGGACATCGACCGACACCTGGCCGCCGCTTCCGAACATTGGCGGGTCGATCGCATGTCGCCGGTGGACCGAAACATATTGCGCATCGCCCTTTACGAAATGCTGTATCGGGACGACATTCCGCCGCGCGTGTCCATCAATGAAGCCATTGAACTGGCCAAGCGCTTCGGATCACAAGACTCCAGCGCTTTCATCAACGGTGTTCTGGACAAGATTTACCATGAAAGCCCGGCTGTTGCCGCTCGCGCCACCGACGCCTGATGGGCACCGAATGCCACAACAGATCGCGCCGTACCAGCCCGCGCACCACCGTGAGATCCTAAATGACCGCATCAAACGGCTTTCCCTCAACCAGTGCCGCCTGATCCAGCGCCGTGGCCTCATCCCCGTCCGCCGCCAACGTCACCTCAAAGCCCTTGAGCTGTAAAATCTCCCTCAAGGTTTCACGAACAATGTGTTCATCATCCATAATGAGCAGCCGTGCCGTGAATGCACCACGCTCTTTCGTCGGCCCATCCCTATCAACCCCTGAAGATTTCTGAAACGTCCCCGCGGGAAGGCAGACGATCAGCTGGGTTTCCGCACCGTCGTCCCTGACGGCAGCGAGATGACCCCCACGCCGGCGAACCACCAAATACGCCGTGGACCCTCCCAATCCTTTTCCCACAGCCAAATGCCTGAAGGCGTACGGTTCAAAGATCCGATCCAATTCCAGGGGACTCAGGCGCAGATCCGGTGCAGTGAGAACCAAGCACACCTTCTGTCCCGATGCCGTGGCGGTGGGACAAGCGATGTGTCTTTCCCCTTCGACCCGCCCTTCCACATGGATGCGGGCGGCGCCTTTCAAGAGGAAGGCCTCTGCGGCCAAGTCCGCCACAGCGTGCGCCAGCAGCTTTGCACCCACCGAAATTTCCTGAAAATCCTCGGAAACATCCCACGAAAACCGGTACATTCAAGGCGTTCAAGGCGGGCACGAGATGCTCCACGATGAAAAACAGTCCGCCTTTAGGGTCCGTCGTTGGGGAGCGCCCCCATCCGCAAAGGTCAAAAGCCTTCGAAGGATCTCTAAGGTAATCGAGGGCCTGCATCAGCAAATCCACCATGCGTACCCTCCCTTTTCACGAGGTCCTCAAGGCCCCCCGGCGCCCATGTCTCTGGGAAACCGGAGCGATAACGTCTTGATGGGAAAGGATGGCCGGCGGCAGTGATCCGAACTTAAAAAACCTATAGCAAAAATTCGCGAAAAGCTTCGACCATGGTTTTAGCCGCTGAAACGCTGCGCAACCCAAAGATGCAAAGCCTCACACCCCGCTGGGCCTGTGGGCCTGCCTTGAGCACCATTAAGGGTTGTCAGGCCTGGTGGGACGTATTAAAAGGGCTGTGCGACGCTCAATGTGCTGTTCCGTTCCATGGTGCAGGGAGGATCAACCCGTGAAGATTGCCGTGAGCGGCAAAGGTGGTGTGGGCAAGACAACACTTTCGGCCTTTTTGGCGCGATGGTTCGCCGAGCACGGCAAATCGGTCCTGGCCATCGATGCTGATCCCGACGCCAACTTGGGCTATGCCCTGGGTATCGCCGATGCGGCGGCCATCACGCCCCTGTCTCAAATGAAAGCCTTGATTGCCGAGCGGACCGAATCCGTGCCCGGAAGTTTTGGCGGCTTTTTTAAAATGAACCCCAGAGTAGACGACCTGCCTGAAAAAGTCGCCGTCCCGTGCGGCCCGGGTCTTCGACTCATGGTCATGGGCGGTGTCAAGAAAGGGGGCACGGGCTGCGTGTGCCCGGAAAGCGTGCTTCTGAAAAATCTTGTGCACCACTTGATCCTCAGGCGGGACGAAGTGGTCGTCATGGACATGGAGGCCGGCATCGAACATCTGGGCCGCGGCACCTCCAAAGCCGTCCATGCCTTGATCATTGTGGTGGAACCGGGACGACGCAGCATTGAAACGGCCCTGAAAGTCCAACAGCTCGCGGCCGACATCGGCATCGCCAACGTGTACGTGGTGGGCAACAAGATTCGCAACGACAAAGACCAGGCTTTTTTGCTAAGCAGCCTGAACGGATTCGCGTTTCTGGGCTTCATTCCCTATGATGAAAGCCTCATCGAGGCGGATTGCGCCGGGGTTTTTGCCGACCTCATCAAGGATTCCACGCGAAAAGCCCTGGAAACCATCGCTGAAAACCTCACCCGGCAACAGACCATGCCCGCATAAGAACATTGTGACCATGATCGACGTTCAAAGTCTTTTCGATCATCGAAATATTCACGTCGATAAGGTGGGGGTCAAAAACATTCGCTATCCCCTCACCGTGATGGACAAAAAAAACGGGGTGCAGCACACCGTGGCCAGCATCAATATGTATGTCAATCTGCCACGGGAATTCAAAGGCACCCACATGAGTCGCTTTGTGGAAATCCTCAACGAGTTTTACGGACATCTGGATATTCGAGAATTTTCCAAGATTCTGGAAGCCATGCAGAGCCGCCTGAACGCCCAATCGGCCCACTTGGAAATCAGCTTTCCTTACTTTATCGAAAAATTCTCCCCTGTCACGGGCACATCGGGACTTATGGAATACTTGTGTCGAGTGAGCGGGTCCCTGAGCGGGGAGAACAACTTTGACCTTGTGGTGGAAGTCAATGTTCCCATCACGACCGTGTGTCCGTGTTCGCGTGAAATCTCCAAGCACGGGGCTCACAACCAAAGGGGCACGGCGCGGCTCGCCGTACGATTTAAAAAATTCATTTGGATCGAGGATCTCATCCGCATCGTGGAAGAAGCCGCATCGTGCGAAGTGTATTCCCTGCTCAAGCGGCCCGACGAAAAATTCGTCACGGAAAAGGGTTATGAAAATCCCAAGTTCGTGGAGGATGTGGTGCGGGATGTGGCCTATCGGCTAAAAAAAAATCCCCACATTCTATGGTTTCAGGTGGATGTGGAAAATTTTGAATCCATTCACAACCACAGCGCTTATGCGTTTATCGAACGCGCTTTGTGAGGCGCCGTTCAGTTCATGAGGAGGCCATGCCCATGGAGAACGCCATGGCCGCCTTTGAAACGGTGTGCCGCGCTTTTACCGATCCCTCTTTTTACCCTCACCCCGTGACCACCATTCAAAGGATTGATACCCACATTTCGGCCGTCTTCCTTACAGGCCCCTGGGTCTACAAGCTGAAAAAACCCGTCAATTTCGGTTTTCTCGACTTTAGCCGCCTGGAATCCCGATGCCATTATTGCCGCCGCGAAGTACTCCTCAATCAGCGATTCAGCCGCGGCGTCTATGACAAGGTGGCGACGGTTCGGCAAGCCCCTTCCGGAACCCTGTCCCTGGGTGGACCCGGATCCCTCGTGGAATGCGCCGTGGTCATGCGGCAGCTTCCTTGGCACCAAAGCCTTGAAGCGCTCCTGGCCCAGGGCGCCTTAAAAGCCGAGCATTGGCGACAGCTGGGGGAGCGGCTGGCGGATCTTTACGTTCAGGCCGAAAGAAACGATGAGATTCGACGTTTCGGCACCCTCGCCGTCATCTCTCAAAATGTCATGGAAAATTTTGATCAGACCGCACCCTTTGTCGGCACGCTTTTGAATGCGGAAAAGTGGCATCTTATTCACAACGTGAACCAGGCTTTTATGGAAAGCCACAGCGACCTTTTTGAGGCTCGGCTCAAAGAAGACCGCATCTGCGACGGCCACGGCGATGTACGCACGGACCACATCTATTTCGTGGACGATGCCATTCAAATCATCGATGCCATCGAATTCAACGATCGATTTCGCTTTGGAGATGCCGCCGCCGACCTTGCGTTTCTCCACCTGGACCTGGATCATCGAGGCGCTTTTTCACAGAGCCTCTTGGTACTTCACGCTTATGCACGCCGGGCTCACGACCCTTCCCTGTACCGGGTGCTGGATTTCTATGCGTGTTATCGAGCCATGGTACGGGTGAAGGTGTCCTGTTTGAGGCACCGGGAACTGACCGAAGACGAAGGTCGAAATTTTCAGGACCCGGAAGCTGCGGCCGGCCGACGCCTCGCGGCCCGGTTTCTGGATCTCGCTTACGCCTACGCCGCCACCATGACCCGCCCCACCCTGTACGTGTTCTGCGGGTTGCCGGGTTCCGGAAAATCCTTTCATGGACAAAAGCTGGCCGAAGCATTTCGCCTCTCCTTGGTGGCAACGGATGCCATTCGGCGGGAGTTGTTTCGAGAATTTCAGGAAGGCTTACCGGAAAAGACGGCTTACGGCGCTGGGCTCTACCACAAGGATCGGCGCCGCATGGTCTACGCCCGTCTTTTGAACCGAGCCCATGAACAGCTTAAGGAGAGGCGCTCCGTGATTCTGGATGCCACGTTCGGCGAGCGCAAGTGGCGGGAAGAAGCCCTGCGATTGGCCCAGGACCAAGACGCCAATATCATCGTGGTGGAATGCCGATGTTCTGAAAACACCCTGGCACAGCGCCTGGCGAAACGGTCTTCACAGCCAGGCCTTTCCGACGCCCGAATCCACCACCTGCCACATTTTCTTCAAGAAGCCGAACCCATCACTGAACCTTTACCTCCCCATAGCCATCTGGTGTGCCACACGGAAGGCGACCCGGACGACGTCTTTTATCAACTTCTGGGCGATCTGTACGCGCTGCAGTGCGCCCAAACTCGAGCCCGTCTGGGGCCCACAGACCGCCTATTCCCTGCACCCGGCTGAAGACCCGTACCCGGCCTACGCAGCTTTTCATACAGGGGGAGCTGAGCAAAATTAGACGGGCACACCACAGCCGGCCGAAAGAGCTTTTGGAAATGGGCACGACCGATGCACGGTTGGCCTTGAAGGGCATTGCAACCAGCAGAGGCGGCGGAAATACCCGCCGGCCCGCCGTGAAGCGTTGTGGCACGATCGTCCGGGGCCGCGCCTTGGCAGCTTTGAAAGCTTGCCAGCCGGCCCCGGGGCAGTGCAAACGTCCAGGATGCACGAGCGGCGTGCACCCTTGCCGCGTGTCATTCTCGGGCAAAGAGCACTACGCCGCTTTATCTACCGATCGCAGGAGGGGCATCCCGCCTCGCCCCCTTCCTCTGAGGCGCCCTTGGCGCCGTTTTCCTCTTTTCCGAATTTTTTGACGATTTCGGCAATTTCTTTCAGACGGTCGTCGGCCCTGCGGAAGATGGTCCCTTCCGAATAGGTGCCGTCGGGCTGGAGTTCTCCGGCAGGCACGCCCGTCAGGATCTCGATGCCCTCCTCAATACGGCTCACGGGCCAAATGTGGAACTTGCCTTCCCGCACCGCATCCACCACCGCTTGCTTGAGCATGAGGTTCCGCACATTCTTTTCGGGAATGATCACGCCTTGGTCGCCCGTTAGGCCCTTGTGCGCACAAATATCAAAAAAGGCCTCGATTTTTGGCGTCACGCCGCCCACGGGCTGAATTTCACCCTTTTGGCTCACCGACCCCGTCACGGCAATGCCCTGCTTGATGGGCACACCGGAAAGAGCACTCAAAATGGCGTAAAGTTCAGTGCTGGAGGCACTGTCTCCTTCCACCATACCGTAACTCTGCTCAAAACACAGGGTGGCCGTCAGGGAAATGGGTTTGTTGTGGGCGAAGCGTTCCTTGAGAAAACTCGTCAGGATCATCACACCCTTGGTATGGATGTTCCCACTGAGTTTGGATTCCCGTTCGATGGCCACCACGCCGTCGCGTCCCACAGATACCGTGGCCGTGATGCGGTTGGGCTTGCCGAATTCGTGGTCGCCGGTCATTAGGACCGAAAGCCCGTTGACCTGGCCCACTTTGCTTCCCGTGGTCTCCACCCAAAAGATGTCTTTCTTGACCAGTTCCTTGACCCGTTCCTCAATGAGGTTGGCTCGGTAGATGCGCTTTTGCACCGCCTGATGCACATGGTCTCGGCCGATGAACTCGGCCCTGTCCAAGGCGGCGAAATAGTTGGCCTCTCGCAGCAGATCGCTGATATCCCCCAGCTCCAGGCTCAGCTTGTCCCAATCCCCCGTCACCTCCATGCTGTATTCCAGCACGCGGGCCACACCCGTGCGGTCCAGATGGCGAATCTTGTTTTCCTCGCAAAACCGGCTGATCATGCGGGCACATTGAAGGACCGTGTCTTCCGTGCGATCCATCTGGTCGTCCAGGTGGGCTTTGACTTTGAAAAGCTTTTGGAATCGGTCGTCGTAAATGTACATGAGGTGGTAGAGGTAGGGATCGCCCGTGAGCACAATCTTGACGTCCATGGGAATGGGTTCCGGGCGAATGGTGCGCGTGCTGAAAATGCCGTACAGTTCCCCAAGATCCTCGATTTTAATCACCCCGTCGCGCAACGCTCGCTTGATGGCTTCCCAGGAAAGGTACCATTTCAAAAGGTCCAAAGCCTTCATGACCAGGTAGCCGCCGTTGGCCCGGTGCAGGGCTCCCGGCTTGATCATGGTGAAATCCGTAAATAAGGCACCGAACCAAGCCTGCCGCTCAATGCTTCCGAAAAGGTTGGGGTAGGCCGGATTGGATTCGATGACAACCGGAGCTCCCTGGGTTTCGGAGTTGTCGATGAGCACGTTGACATCGTAGCGGCGCATGGCCGCTTCTCGAGGCGGCATGGGAAAAGGGCCCACCTGCTGCTGGCCTTCCGGTTTCTTCTTAAATTCATCGATGTTTTCCAAAATGTCTTGCTGAACGGCCTTCAGGTATTCCAGGACACCGGGTTCGTCTTCGTATTTTTCCAGGTAATGTTCCAGAAGTTGACCCACCACGAACATAGCAATTTCGTTGTCAAGCTTGGCGTGTTTTTCTTTGAATTCGGCTTCGGCCTGACGAATGCGCTTGATGGCCGCCTTCATCTTTTCGTGAAGCTCGTCGCTCTTCTCCCGAAGGGCTTTCTTCTCCTCGTCGCTCAGCTCGCTCAGCTCCTCCTGCCCCATGGGCTGGCCTTCCTTGTTAGCCGGAATGATCACCATGCCCACTTGAGAAAACTGCAAAATGAAGCCTTCTTCGCGTGCCATCTCCGACAATTCGTCAATAATCTGGCGCCGACGCCGTTCAAAGCCCTGATGCACCTCCGCTTCCTTGGCGCGGTAGTCGTCGCTATCAAACACTTCGGGAATCTTGGCTTGCAGCGTTTGAATAAAGGATTCCATGTCCTTTTTGAGTTCTTTGCCGCGGCCGGGCGACAAGCAAAGGCTCTTGGGCTCGTCGGGTTGCTTGAAATTGTAGACGTAGCACCAATCAGGCGGCGTCGGTTCCTTTTTGGCCTGTTCTTCCAAAAAGGTACGGGCGATGTAGGTAAGCCCTGCTTTGGCGGGACCGGCAATGAAGATGTTGTAGCCCTTTTCCTTCATCCCCATACCGAACTTGATGGCGTCGATGGCTCGTTCCTGGCCCACAACACCCTCTTCCAACGGGGTGAGAACCCCCGTGTGCTCAAAGGGAAAAGCGTTCGGGTCCACGCTCGCTCGAAGCTCCTCCGCCGCCAATTCTCTGAAATGTGTGGTCATGCCCTCTCCTCCGCATCCTTACAAAGGGTTCGCTGCGGCACCGCCCTGCCCGCCTTCAGCCGAGAATTTCCAAACGGCACTTCTTTCCCATACTGCTCGCCACAACCTGCACCACCGTTCTCAAGGCTTCGATGGTCTTACCGCTTCTTCCGATGACTTTGCCCATATCCTCAGGAGCCACAGACAGTTCAAAGAGCACCGTGTCACCACTGCTTTTTTCTTCCAAGACCACCTTGTCCGGGTGATCCACCAAAGATCTTGCAAGATAATACACAAGTTCACGCATGTCTTCCCCACCCCGATGGGTCATGGCACAGCACCTTTCATTTTTTCCAAAACAGAACGCACCTTCTCCTGCGGCGTGCTCGCTTGATCACGGCGATCGTCGATCT
This sequence comes from Desulfosoma sp., assembly GCF_052743555.1. NCBI lineage: Bacteria > Pseudomonadati > Thermodesulfobacteriota > Syntrophobacteria > Syntrophobacterales > Syntrophobacteraceae > Desulfosoma > Desulfosoma sp. The sequence continues at coordinate 83,351 of NZ_JBRAHS010000006.1, read as the reverse complement.
TGATCTGCGTCAGGACCCTTTGCACGCCACTTTGAAAACAGCTTTCGTGCATCGCTCGAACGGTTTCCAGGATCTTGTCCAAATCTCCATAGATGATGGTTCCCATGGCTGTCAATTCGTAAGAAAGGCCGCTCGCCTGCAAAACGGCCACCGCCCGGGCCACTTCATTGCTCAGGCTCGTCCTCGCCGTGCCCAACGGCACCACACTGACTTCCACAATGGCCATACCGCCCCCCTCTGAAGCTCATCGGAGAATAGTTTGGTCGCGTCCATTCGGCTTGAGGCTGCAAATGCGCTGCAAGCCGAGACAAGGTTTCGCGGCTTGCGCCGCCTCGACAAAAGGTGTTCTCGGACACGCTCCTCACATGCATGTTATCGGATGATCTCGCCTATCCGAGCGCCGCCCCGTCGCAAAAGGTTATCGCGCCATGGCCGTCTCCAGAGCCTGCACCCCGCAACGTCCTTAAGGCCTCGTCCCCCAACGCTTCTTAAACCACGCGTCGGGAAGAACCTTGTCCAGATTGACCAGGGTTTTCACAAGATGCTCTCTGGTGTGAGGTTCCACCGTCAACAGCGGCTTTCGTCCTTGGCGCACCAAGGTTTCAAAAAGATACGCAAAGTTGATGGTCCCCATGCCCACGGGCAGATGGGTATCCCGAGTCCCGTCGTTGTCGTGCAGGTGCACTTCCATCAGACGCCCGCTTAAAGCCTCCAGCCATTCCTTAAGGCTCGTTTGCGAAAAGGCGTGCTGATGGCCCACGTCCAGACAGAATCCAAAGAACGGCGAATCCAGCCGCGAAAAGATTTCCTCGTGCAGGGACGGATCTTCTTCCCACACATTTTCCAGGCACAGACGCACTTTGTCCCGATGAGCGCGATGCACCAGAGGCTCCCACAACGCCAGGGCCCTTTCCAACCACGCCGCCCTTTGTTCACGATGGTGGCGAGGATCATAGCCCGTGTGGCAGACAATCTGCGTCGGTTGCACTCGTGCCGCCACGTCAAAAATCTGATGCCACCGCAGAAGGCTCACCCGACGGACCAGGGCATCACAGCTGCCCGCACACAGCTCCCAGAAAGGACCATGAAGCGTCAGTCGACATCCCCACGATGTCAACAAAGCCACGGTGCCGTCCAGGGCTTTCCAATCCAAACAGTCCAAATCGTCGCCTGTAAAACCCAGTTCCAGATGAAACCGTTCCTCACGAATGACATCGAGATACTTGGGCAACATGGCCCAGGGCATATTGACATGCACCCATCGAAGACTTTGAGGCACCTGCGCACCGAAGAACCGGCCCATGCTCGCCATTCCTTTTGCTTGTCAGACCCACGAAAAACGTTTTAAATCTAAGGTGCCGCACCCTCAATGCCCTTTCCTTTTCAACCTTATCTTACGGCAAGGAGCGTGAACCATGAAGATTCAATCCTACTAGGATATTCCCGGCATCTTTTTCGACAATGAGGCCGCTCGAGGCGTCACAGGCCGCGTGTTTATCGGATCACAGGATGGCGCTCAGCGCTTTTGCATGCGCTTCTTTGAAATCCATCCTGGCGGCCACACCCCTCGACACTCCCACGACTGGGAACACGAAATCTTCATCCACGAAGGACACGGGTCCGCCTACAAGGAAGGCCGGTGGGTGCCCATCACCCAAGGCGACGCCCTATTTATTCCTCCCAACGAAGAACACCAAATCAAGAACACCTCCGATAAGCCCCTGCGCTTTGTTTGCCTCATTCCCGCAGGTCCTGCGGAACTTTAGGGCCAGCGCATGTTTGCGTAGTTTTAACTTTTGTTCACATAAAAAACCTGCTAGCATTAGGCTGTGCTTCTATTCGTGGCCGCCGAACCGCGTCTTCTTGCGACCACGCCTCTGGAACTCACTTCGCTCTTCCTTTTCAGCGGTTGGCATGCGGATGGAAGGCATGCCAGGGCATCTGGGGGAAGGACCACATTCATCGCAAATGGAGGCTTTCATGAGTCGACTGCTATGGCAACCCAGCGAAGAGCGCATCCGCCGCACGAACATGTTTCAATTTTTGCAGCATGTGAACGCCAAACACGGCACAGCGTTTCGCACTTACGATGATTTATATCGGTGGTCCATTGAGGACATTCCCACCTTTTGGGCGACGCTGTGGGACTATGCGGGCTTTGTGGTCAGCCGCGGCTATGATCTGGTGGTGGACGATGTGCACAAGATGCCTGGAGCCCGCTGGTTTGAAGGAGCGCAGCTGAACTTTGCCGAAAATCTCCTACGTTACCGGGATGATCGCATTGCGCTCAGCTTTAAGGGCGAGGGGCGTCCCACGGTGCACACCACCTATGCGGAGCTTTACGACCGGGTGGCCCGGCTGGCGGCTTCTCTGAGGGCCATGGGGATTCAGCCCGGGGATCGCATCGCCGGCTTTGTGCCCAACATGACGGAGACGGTGGTGGCCATGCTGGCCGCCACCAGTGTGGGTGCCGTGTGGTCGTCCTGTTCCCCCGATTTCGGCATCAAGGGCGTTCTGGACCGGTTCGGCCAAATTCAACCTCGAGTGCTCTTCACCGCGGATGGATATCACTACAACGGCAAGACTTTTGACTCCCTAGAACGCATCAGCGAGATCCTCAAGGAACTGCCAACCATTGAAAAGGTGGTGGTCATCCCCTATGCGCAACCCAACCCCGATCCCGGCCGCGTGCGCAATGGTGTTCTGCTGGACGAATTCATGGCCAAGGAATCGGGCCTCAGCGTGGATTTTCAACAAGTTCCCGCCAATCACCCCCTTTACATCATGTACTCTTCGGGCACCACGGGTATCCCCAAATGCATCGTGCACGGCACCGTGGGCACCCTGATTCAACATTTCAAGGAACTGAAGCTCCACACGGACGTCACCCGCGACGACACGATTTTTTATTTCACCACCTGCGGGTGGATGATGTGGAACTGGCTGGTGAGCTCCCTCATGCTGGGCGCCCGCGTGCTCCTTTACGACGGCTCGCCTTTTTATCCCGACCCGGGCGCCATGTGGCAGATGGCTCAGGACGAAAAAATCTCCATCTTTGGCACCAGCGCCAAGTATTTGGCGGCGGTGGAAAAAGCCGGCGTCAAACCCAAGGCATCCTATGACCTGAGCGCCCTTAAGGCCGTTCTGTCCACAGGATCACCCTTGGCCATTGAAAGTTTTGAATACGTGTACCGGGACATCAAGTCGGATCTTTGTCTATCGTCCATTTCCGGAGGCACAGACATCATTTCGTGCTTTGCCCTGGGGAACCCCATGGGCCCGGTCTACGCTGGAGAACTCCAGTGTCGAGGCCTGGGCATGAAGGTGGAAGCCTGGAATGAGGACGGCAAACCGGTCGTCGGCGAAAAGGGCGAACTGGTCTGCACGGCCGCGGCGCCTTCCATGCCCATCTACTTTTGGAACGACCCCGACGGTCAAAAATATCGGGATGCCTATTTTTCCGTCTTTCCCGGGGTGTGGCACCACGGCGATTTCATTGAGATTACGGAACACGGCGGTGTGATCATCTACGGCCGTTCCGACGCGACCCTTAATCCCGGCGGCGTGCGCATCGGCACGGCGGAAATCTACCGTCAGGTGGAAACCATTCCCGAAGTTCTGGACAGCCTCGTGGTGGGACAGGACTGGGACAATGATGTGCGCGTGATTCTTTTTGTCAAACTCCGCGACGGCTGCGCCTTGGATGAGGCCCTGGTTAACCGCATCAAAACCGCCATTCGCACCAACACCACACCCCGCCATGTTCCGGCCAAGATCATCGCCGTTCCGGACATTCCCTACACCATCAGCGGCAAGAAGGTGGAGCTGGCGGTGCGCAAGGTCATTCACAATCAGGAAGTGAAAAACAAGGACGCTTTAGCCAATCCCGAGGCCCTGGAATATTACAGAAACCTGCCGGATCTGGCCTGCTGATGCAGACCCCATGGGTGGACTTTTGCCGCCGCCGCGGACTTTAGAGCGTATTCCCCAAGGGTTGAGCTGCGTCCTTTCGGCTTGCGACTGTAGGAGCGCCGCGAGACGCGATCAGGCGTCGCGGCGTGCGCCGCTCATACCGAAGGAAACGAAAAATTCCCCGAAAAGCTCTGTTCGAATCGGCTTCTAGGCTGTGGAATCGGAACTTCCTTGCAGCATGGCCAAAGCCATGGCTTTTTCTTCCTGATATCGCCGCAAAAGAGCGTCCCGCAAGGACCCTAAGGAAAACCGGCTCAGTCGGCTCCGATCCCGATACACGGCGTGAATCAGCGCCGTTTCATCCGTGACGTCCACACGCCCTTCCTGTCGGCTCAAGGCCCGAATAAACATGTCTGCAGCCATTGCCGGGCCATGCTGCACGGCAGCGCTCCACAGCACCTCCTGCACCGGCCGCGACGCCCCACTTAAGTCTACTCCCGTCGCGACCAGCACGGCCTGTCGCGCAGGTTCATAATGTGTCTCCCGAATGAAAGCCTGTTGCAGCGCGGCAAATCGCTGAGGGTCTTCCCGGGCGATGGCCTTCCACACTCGGGGCATGGCCCCCTGTGTGCCCCCCGTATTGGCGGGCCCCGCCGCTCGAAGTCGTTCAGCCCAGCGGGGTTCATGACGGGCCAAAAAATCCAGAAAGCGAGCCATGGTGCCAGGCCGCGACGCAATCTGGTACACACCGTAGGAGGTGCCTCCGGCGGGATCGTAGCCCACAGCCTCCACCCCCGCCCCGCCGGATTCAAAGCGAGCCGACAAACCACCGAGAGATGACTCCGGTGAAGAAGAGAGGTTCTCCTGGGATGACGTGTCCAAGAAGACCGAAGGGGCGCCGTCGGGTTGCGCGGACGAAGCCCCCTGTGAGGAAAGACTGAATCCGTTGGGTCTTAAGGCTTTCCATGCCGCTGATCCGGACCCCAAGGCCGAGGCTTTGAGGTAGGCTGCCGTCATCAAAGCCTGCAAGCTTGCCGGATCCGCCATCTGCATTTGGGCCCGCAGACGTTGCAGGCCTTCCCCGTGGACCGGCTCTTTCATGAGAGCCATTTCTTCCCCTGCACCCTGAACAGACCCCGAGCCTTCTTCGGCTCCACGGAGCACGTTTTCAAAAAGCCGCTGTCCCATGGCTCGAGCCAAAGTGGCGGCGTGAGCGGGCGATACGGCGGTGCCTGCACTTGGACTGGGAATCGTCTTGCGTATAAAGGACACACCCACCCGATTTTCCTCCTGTACGGCATGTTTTTCCATCGCCACCTTGTGTGGACGCAAAGGCGCCGCATCTTTCCACGAGAACCTCTTCTTGCCGCCGTACGTAGCAAAATCCAGGCCGTGATGGAAGGCTAAAAGACCGCCCTTCCCTCGGCACCCCAAAGGCAACTCCCTTCGCGGCAATCCACAAATGCCTCTCCCTTGAAAACCACCCCTCTCGTCGGCGAACCATCTCCAAGGGCCTTTCGAGCTTGTTCACGAATGGCTTTGCTGTCAGAGTCTTGACGCCTTGGCCGTCACGGGCGAGAAGGAGGCACCCCAAGCTTCATGGCGGCTTCGATGGCTTCCGGGTCGGCAATCCCCATGGCAAGAGCCGCCTCCCGCACGGTCACTCCGTCCCCGTGGGCCTTTTGCGCCACTTGCGCCGCTTTGTCGTAGCCCACCAGCGGCACCAAATAGGTGGCCAGAGCCAGGCTTTTTTCCACATAAGCGGCGCAATGTTCCCGATGCGCCTCGATGCCTTGAATGCACTTTTGAGCCAAAACCCGGGCGCCTTGGGTGATCAGCTCAATGGATTCCAGCAGAGTATCCGCCAAAAGGGGCAGCATCATGTGGAGTTCAAAAACACCCGCCTGCCCGGCCAGGGTGAGGGTCGTGTCGTTTCCTATGACGCGGGCAGCGGCTTGAAGCACGGCTTCCAGAATCACGGGATTGACTTTACCGGGCATCATGGAGGATCCGGGCTGCACGGCGGGAAGCTGCAGCTCACCGAGACCGCATCGCGGGCCGGAGGCCAGCCAACGCACGTCATTGGCGATTTTCCAAAGGCTTACGGCGGCGGTCTTGAGGGCGCCTCCGGTTTCCACCACGGCATCTTGAGCGCTTTGCGCTTCAAAGTGGTTTTCGGCTTCCCTGAAGGTGCAGCCCGTCTCCCTATTGATACGATCCAGCACTTCCGTCACAAAACCCGTCGGCACTCCCACGCCGGTGCCCACCGCCGTTCCGCCTAAAGCCACCTCGCACAACCGCGGCTCCACGGACCGCAGCCGCTCTGCAGCCAAAGCCACCTGTCGAGCGTAGCCGGAAAATTCCTGACCCAATGTGACCGGTAGGGCGTCCTGAAGGTGTGTGCGGCCGATCTTCAACACATCGGCAAAGGCTTGGGCTTTTTCGCGAAGCGCCTTTTCCAAAAAGGCCAGGGCCGGCAGCGTGGATTCCTTGATGAGGCGCCAGGCAGCTATGTGCAGAGCTGTCGGGATGACGTCGTTGCTGGACTGGGCCATGTTCACGTGGTCATTGGGATGGACGGGATGTTTTCCTCCCCGTTGTCCCGTCAGGATTTCGTTGGCCCGACCGGCCAACACTTCATTCATGTTCATGTTCGTGGACGTGCCCGAACCGGTCTGAAACACATCCACAGGAAATTGGTCCCAGTGTTGTCCTTGCTGCACCTCGCGAGCCGATCGACACACGGCATCAGCCAGGACCGGGTCTAATCTGCCGTGGGCCGCGTGGACTTCCGCCGCCTTTTCTTTGATCAGCGCCAAGGCTTTTAGAAAAGCTTTCGGCATGGTGCGGCCGCTTATGGGAAAATTTTCCACCGCCCTTTGGGTCTGCGCACCGTAATAGGCCGCTCGCGGCACAAGAACTTCTCCCAGGGAATCCCTTTCCCGTCTTCGCTCTTCGTGGCCCATACTTCCCCCTTGTGAACCGCTCCTTTGAGGCAACGTTATCTTGCAGAAACTTTTCTCCCAGAAGGCCTGACAGTGTCCAGGTCAATCAAAGCGCTGATGCAAGTTTTGAAGCTTGAACAAACCATATCGAAGACTTTTTTAAAAGATCTGCACAGTGCGGTGGGGTGGCAGTTTTTGCAGGTTTTCCCAGGTCGCGTTAACATGTTCTTGTTCCAGCTCGATGGCCTGATACAAGGCCTGTTCGCGCGCCTGCGTACGCCGTCGACGCGCACGCTCTATGGAAATCACGTTCATGGAGTCCCCTTTCCCAGCACGGGGTTTTTTTTATTCTAAAGCACATCCCGTGCCAGAAAGGTGCGCCGTTGGTGTAACGCGTTCAGGACAAGGAGTAAAGGGCCATGGCACCCCTGCCCGGAACACTGACGGTGCAAGGCGTTGCAGCAGATTGTCCAGGAATAGGAGTTATGATCCGTTTTGTAGGTGCTGCCATGACAGGTCCGCTCACGAGCTCAAATGATTTGGACTTGGCCGCGGTGGAAAACGCTCTGCGGTGCCATGTGCAAGTGCTCACAGTGGGGATCGGGGAACGCAGCGTGGACAAACTCTCGGGGCATGCACGCGCTGCGCGCTACATTGCGAAAACCTTGCAGTCGGCAGGGCTTCGCGTGTGGAAAGAGCCTTATCGTTACGAAAAAAACACAGTGGCGAACATCTTGGCGGAAACCACCGTTGAAAAACCTCTTCGCCGTTACGTGGTGGGAGCCCATTACGATTCTTTGACGGGAACAGTGGGAGCCGACGACAATGCCAGTGGCGTCGCCGTTCTTTTGGAGACGGCTCGATGGGTGCAGGCCCTTCACTGCGCACCAATGTCTCAGGTCACCATTCAGTTCGCGGCCTTTGCGCTGGAAGAACCTCCCGCTTATGGAACGCGTTACATGGGAAGCCGCGTCCGTGCCCGAAATGCCAAAAAGGCTCACGAGCGTATTGACGGGATGATCTGCTTAGAGATGGTGGGCTACACCTGTGGACAACCGGGCTGTCAGAGTTATCCTTTCCCCTTAGGTTTCATGAACTATCCGTCCACAGGGGATTTTATCGGTATTGTGGGCAACTTTTCTTCTCGTAACCTGGTTGGCGCCATGAAAAGATCGTTTCGGCGCAATCCCCAGCTTCCCGTGGTTACCTTGACCGTCCCCTTGAACGGCTGGCCCATTCCCTCCGTGCGCCTCAGCGACCACGCGCCGTTTTGGGACGCCGGTTACCAGGCCGTCATGATCACGGATTCCGCCTTTTATCGCAATCCGTATTACCATACCGTCCTGGACACCATGGAAACACTGGACTTTCCGTTCATGGCTCAAGTGGTCAAAAGCCTGGTCGGCTTTTTGTGTAAGCCGTCTTCTTGAAACAAGCCTTTGATGAAACCCGTTACCCCCGGGCTCTTCGCCACATTCGAACGCTCATTGGGGATTGTTCGAACTCGGCCTTTCGACTTCTTCCTAAGTTTTCTTTTGAAAGTGGCTGGGGCGGAAGGGTCCCCCCCCTTCCGCCCCTTCAGAGAGAATTGTGAGCTGGGGTCAAAGGTTCAGCGAAGCAAAAGACCCGGACTATTGGAAAGGGAACCGGTGCAAAGAAACCCGTTCCTCCTATAGGGCCTTACAGCCGGAAATACAGATCGTAGATGACGTTCGGACTTGCCACATAGTCACCTGACCCGCGAATACTTCCCGTATTGTACACCCCGTCGTCGTACTGCTGATCCAGACTTGCGCAGACATCCCCCGGCATATTGTCAAAACCAATCCAGTGGGTCGTCAAACCTTGAACCGCCACATACCCGATACCGATGGATCCTCCGTAAGCGTTGGACGGCGCTTGGGCTCCCGAACCGACAAGGAGATTCGCCAATCGCATATGGTACCAGGCCTGACACGTTTCCGTCGTCTGGGTGGTGCATCCGAAGGTAAACCCGTTGATCAAGCCGTCATTATTTCCGGACTGCGGCACAGGGTTCGCGCCGGCCCACCGGGTCGCCGCATTGGGGTCGTCTCCCGGATACTTGCCGTAGCGGTCGTAATAGGCGTAGACGGCCGCCAGCACTTCCCGATACTGATTGTAAGCCCTTTTGATTTTGGCATTGTTGATGAGTTCCTGGCCTTTGAGCACAGCACCCAAAAGGATGCCAATGATCACCAAAACGATGGCCAGTTCTACCAGTGTAAAACCTCGTTCATCCTTAGCCTTTCCTTTCATCCTTCACCTCC
>NZ_JBRAHS010000006.1:64863-74106 GCF_052743555.1 Desulfosoma sp. | reverse complement strand
TTTAGATAACACACCACAGTGCCCCTCCACTTGGAGGCACCGGCTGCCTTTTTACATCGGCAGAAAGTCTTTGGTTCTTGAAGAAAATTCTGATGCCTATGGTAGGATATGACGAACGCCTTCGCATTGTTCCAGTTGGAACCCCAAGTTGCGCTCAGTCAAAGCCGTGTAGCCCTCTTTCTCAAAAGAAAAGACCAGGCGGCAGGCCGCCTCTTTTTTTCCCTGAAACCAGTAGGCGGCAGCCAAATTGGCTGCGATGTCGGGATCCCGAGACCGATCGCGGGCCTGCAACAAAACCTGTTCCGCCTCGGCAAACCGGCCTTGAGCCAAAAGGACCGCTCCCAAGTTGTTGAGCACATCGGGATCCTTTTTTTGCGCCACGTATTCGCGGTAACCCCTCTCGGCCTCTTCCCATTGCCCCTTGCGGCGGGCCTCTTCCGCAATGACCAGCACCTGGCGGAAAACTTCGCCGGCCTCGTTCCCCGAGGATTTCTTTTTCGTCGCTTGTTCCGCAGCGGGCGCTGGGGGTTTCTCCCGGGAAACGGCGCGTTTCCAACCCGCCGAATGGTGCATTGACACACTCCCGCTTTCCGGGTCGGGGACGTGGGCGGCTGACCGCTTGAAGCTGGGCTCAGGCTGGCTTTCTTGAGGCGCAACGGTCTTTTCCTGCTCGTCGTGGGCCATTTCCTTTGGCTCACCGTCGGGTACGGAAAGTTTCGTTGCTTTCGCCGCAGCCGCTGTGTGCGGCCCAGGCAATGCGCTTGTCGGTTGGGGTCTGTCCATGGCGGGTGCGGCGTCTTCACGAGGGCCGTCAACACTGGTCGTCATGGTTTTCAACGCCGGCTCGTCTTTCCCACCCTTTTCCGCTTCTTCCGTCGCCTTTCCTGGTGCTTCAAGGTTCGATGGTGGTAAAGAGGCTTCTTGATGTGCGGGCATTTCGGGAACGCTGTGCCGCTCGTTGCTTAAAGCCCTCGCCGTCATTTCCGACCTCGGCCTCGGCGCCTCGCGGAAATGCGGCTTCACCATCACCACAGCGGCAACGGTCATGAAACCTAAAATCAGGGCCCCTAAGGGAATCGCCAAGAGCAGCCGTCTGGAGCGCCTCGCCTCGTGTGAGGCGGCGACTCCCTGGGTTGCCATGGGAAAGGGAACCCCTTGGTCGATAATCTGCTGGGGTCTTCCCTGAAGTCTTTCCAAATGATGGTAAAGTTCACTCATCACATCAGCCGGGCTTCAAGGAAGATGATCATTTCCACCTTCTTGGATTCTCCTCGCTCACTGCCAAAGAGCGACCCAACCACCGGCAAGGATCCCAAGACAGGCACTTGCGATCGGTCCTTTTTGCTTCGGTCCAAAAGAATCCCCGCCAAAATGACCACATCATCCGGTTTCAGTTTGACCACGGTCGTGCTGCTCCGCAGATTGACAATCGGTAGAGTCACCGTGTTGTTTTCCACCTGTTCTTTGTTCAGGGCTACGACGTCGCTTTTGATGGGAACGATACTCAGCAGCACATCCCCGTTGGGCTGTACATAAGGGGTCACGCCGAAAGTCAACCCATCAAAGACGGACGATGTTTCCACGGTCGTCGTGGTGGTGGTCTGACTAAGGTAGGCGTTTTCGCTGCGGGATATGGACTTTATGTAGGCAATGGACGTCCCCACGGTGATGACCGCTGGTTGCCCATGCATGACACGAATTCTAGGGTTGGAAATCACATTGACGTTTCCATACGTTTCGATGGTTTTCAGGATCGCATCCAGATAATTTCCGGCGGAAAGCTGCATCACGAACGTCTTGTCCGTCGCTTGCGGCCCGTACATATATTTGGTGACCGCCTTCCAGTCCGGACCGCCCAGACCTTCTTGGAGCACGGCCTGCCATTCCACACCGAATTCATGGCTTCTTGAAAGTTCCACTTCAACGATGCGTGCTTCGATGGTCACCTGGTTTTCGTAGCGCTTTCTGAGGTTTTCCACCAGGTTTTCCACACGGCGCACGTTGGCCGGAAAGTCGCGCACCAGAAGAGTACCGGTGAACCGATCCAGGGCATACTTTCCTTGAGGCGATAGAAGACTTTCACCCAGAGCGTGATCCAAGAATTGATAAAGATCCCCGTCATCTTTGGCGGATTCCCCTTCCAACTCCAAAAGTCCTTTGAGCGGGCTGGTGACGGTTTGCAAACCTCCTCCGGCGCCGGCACCGCCGCCTTGCCCTCCTTCGGAAACACCGCCCAGTACGTCACCGCCCAATGTGAAGCGGGATCCACGCGCCGTCAGAATAAAGCTCAGGTTGAACACCTTTTCTTCAAATGCCTGCACGCGAAGCACGCCCTTGTCGACGCGATAGGTGACGCCCACCATGTCCGCCAAAGCGTCCAGAGCCCGGCGCAGGCTGACTTGTTTAAAGGATATGGTCACGAAACGGGTCTCAGCCGGTATCACTTCTTGAACCTCTTTGTCCATCACGAGATGCAAGCCGGCTTCCTGGGCCAGGAGCAAAAAAATCGTGTGGAAATCTTCCTGGACGAAGGACAAGGTGACTTTTCGAGCGTCCAGAGGGGAAATTTCCTTGAAAACGGGCTTGTAGGCGCCGGCGCCGTCACTGGGTGGTGCGGATTTGGTCACCCCCGGCAAAGATCGACTGGGTTCGGCTTTCTTGTCCATGCCGGAAGAGGCGCACCCCGCCATGACCATCAAAGCCATGAGGTAAAGAATATTAAGTGTCCACCCTTTGCCCAACGCCGACAAAAACCCTTTGTCCGTTTTCCCCGACAATCGTCACCCCCCGATGTTGAATGCTTTCCACACGCCCTGCTTCAGGCACCATGTCGCCTTCCGCGTAGGGCACGCCATTGATGATTCCGGAACGCACTCGAGACCCGATGACCACCCCGGAAACCCGCACCGTCACGCCTTGGCGCATGGGTGCTTCCAAGGGCTTCGGCGCTTCTTCCCCTTCGACCGTCCCGGGCCGTGGTCTCAAAAATGCGTCGGCATTCCCAACGGCCCGCACCTTCTGCTCTGGAGCCGTTTTCCTCAAGAACGTGAGGTCCTGCGGAACCTCCCGCGTCACCCACCGCGGCGGCGGTTCCTTGAAAGGCTCCGGCAGGTGACACACGCCCACGGCAGCCGCCACGAGCAGGAGGCACCACGGGAGCCACAAGAAAAACCAAGGGCGGAATCTATCGGCGACTTTCACGGTGCAAAATACACCTTTCTGCCCCGCACTTCCGCGTAGGGACGGCATTCGGCGCCCGTGTTCAACGGGGCCGCCTTTGAGTCCTCGTCGCAGGTCTCCAGCACAAACGATTCCACGAAAAAGAACCCTTGATCCGTATAGATGCGGGCAAGCTTTTCCACGAAGGCATCAAAGGGTTCCAGCGCGATTTTTTCCTGGATGACGGCTTCGCGAGGAGGCGCCAGGGTGAATAGCATGGGGTCGATGTGAGCCAAAGAGGCCGCAAAGGTCTCCAAACGGCGGACTTTTTCTTCCTCCGCTTGAACAGCCCGCCACTGTTCCTGGGCATGGCAGTAGCGGGTCTGCTCCACGACCATCAGAGCCAGCGTGATGCCGAAAAGCACCGCCGCCCCCCAGAAGAGCACAAGAGTCGTCAGATGGCCCCTCAGGAAAACCGATTCCTTCATGCACCCTCCGCGTCTTTTCGCCCGCCTTAGAGCCTCATTTCAAAAGAAAAAACGGCCTGACTCGACTTTTCGTCATAGTCAAATCGGCTGAAAACCTCGCTTTTCCGTTCCTTCAAGACGGCCAGCAACGCCCCGAACGCCCGGTGCGCTTCAGCAATTCCCGCATTCCCTTTGACTTCCAGGGAAAGCACCGGAGCCTGAGCGGTTTCGGCAGGCCTTTCAGCCCGCCGAATGGGCCGCGTCGAAACCGCCCCACCCACGCGAGCGCCTTCCCCTCCTTTGGACAAGGCACAGCGCACGACTCGAAAATTCTTGGGCATCACCTCGCTGAGCCACACCATCCAGGCGTCCATGCGCGGTTCCCGCTCAAAGGTTTCCGAAACCCGCCGGTATTCTTGCAGAACAGCCATTCGATTCCAGGGAATGGCTTTTTGTGCAACATCGGCTCGATAAGCCACCTGGGTTCCAACAGCCCGAGCCTGATTTTCCAACGCTCGGGCCTGATGCTTCCAATAGCCCCACAACCCAGCCTGGCCCAGAGACAGCACAAGAAGAGCCGCTGCCGCACGCATGGCCCACGGCATGTGCCGATTCCACGCCTGAACCCGTTCGGGAAGCATGTTAAAAGCCGCCGGCACACATAGGGCGCCGAACCACTCCGGATGTTCCATCGCCGCCTTTTGCACCGCATCGGACATGTCTCTCGAAGCCCACAAAGCCTCCGAGGGATCCAACAAACGGCGCAAAGGCCCGCACGCTAAAACCCTGGAAATGCCAGGTCCGCCGGCGCGATCGTATTGATCCCGAGTAAAAGCGGTTTCCTCACGCACCAAACTTTCTACAGGACCGGTGAGGTTATCAAAGGCCACGAAACGCAGGGACAGGATGTGACCGCCTTCCGTGACCGTCAGGTAAAAGCCCTGTTCTTCGACCCATACGGTCAAGGTCCGTTCCGGAAAACTTTGAGCCGCCAGAAAAGCCACCGCCAAGGCGGGGTGAACCACGGCCTGAACGCAAGCTCCATGACGCCACAGGCTCTCCAGCCGAACATCCAGATGCGTCCGTTCCACGGCTGCAATGACAACCTGAGCCGTGTTACCCTCCTCACGCTCCACGTGGTAAAAGACGGAAGGAGGAGAGCGAAAGAAACCTGTGCGCTCCACTTTTTCCTGAATCTGCAAAGCAAGGACCTCCCCAGGTCCCCGAAAAACCTGCTCCCGCATAAAATGTATCGCCGGCGCATCCCAAAGGACCACTGTTCGCGCGCGGGAAAGATCGGAAAAATCGCTTGGCCCCTCGCTCCAGTCCAGCACGACTTTGCCCCGGGAACGCACCGTGACGGCTCGAAAAGATTCTTCAACAAACCGCACGACCACGGTCCGCATTACAGCCGCCTCCCCAACGCCCACCACACACCCACGGCCGCCAAGCCGGCCGCCATGGCCAAAAGCCCCCGCCAAAGCCATGAAACTCGTGGGCCTGCCGACGGCATCGAAGCTTCCAAGGTCGGTCCAAGGGTTTTCAAAGCCTCTCGAAGGATTTCCGCACTGATGTGGCGTTCCAGCCGGGAGGCGGCCACCAACAAGGCCCGATCCATGATTTTGTTGATCAGCCTGGGGACGTGTCCGCTGGCATCGCACAAAAGCTTTTCCGCCCCTTTATCGAATGGAATCGACGCCCCGCCGGCTCGAGCCATACGATACTGGGTGTACCATGAAACCTCATCCGGTGAGAGCGGCTCCAGCCGCTCCCACAGGCTGATGCGCTGCTTGAGTTGGCGCAGTTCCGGCATTTTCAGTTTTTCTTCCAAGGACGACTGGCCGACCAAAAGAATCTGAATGAGCTTCTTGTCTTCCGTCTCCAAATTGGAAAGCAGTCGAATTTCCTCGAGGCTTTCTGCAGGAAGATTCTGGGCTTCGTCCACCACCAGGACGAATTGCCTACCCCGGGAGGCCTCTCGAAGCAGAAATCGCTGAAATGTGCGCAGCAGCCTTTCTTTGCTGTCGGACGCCTCAAAAGGCAACTGGATGTCTTCCAGAATCGCCTGCAGAAGTTCCTTGGGCTCCAGGGCCGGGGTCATGATCAGTGCGGTTCGGTAACGCTCCTCGGTAAGCTCCTTGAGCAGGATGCGCAACAGCATAGTCTTGCCGATGCCGGGATCACCCACAAGGACCAAGAACCCTTCGCCTCGAGCCAGTCCGTAACGGATCGTTTCCAGCACCGCCTTGTGTCTCGAAGACGGGAAAAAGTACCGCGTGTCGGGCGTCAACCGAAAAGGGTAGTCCTGAAAGCCGAAAAACTGCAGGTAATCGGGTACGGTCATCGCATCTTTCCTATGGCCCCGATCAGTTCATAAATGGGTCCCAATAAAGCCAACACGATGCCCAAAAACACCACGCCGGCGACACTCAAAAGAACGGGTTCCAACACTTTCGGCAAGGTTTCCACAAAGGTGATCAGCTGCTTGTAATAAAAAGAACCCAGCAATTTCAGTTGATCCACCAGCCTGCCCGATTCTTCGCCGGTTCGGATCATCCGCAGTTCCATCAGGTTGAAAAACCCCGCCGCCTCGCACGACTCGGCCAGAGACGCCCCTTGGCCGATGGATTTTTCCACCACAGGCACGAGAACTTTCAGCCTCTGGCTGGGCACACTGCGACGCAGCAGATCCAAGCTTCGCAGCACATCCAATCCTGAACCCAAAAGAAGACTCATATACTCAAAAAAGAAAGCCACAATGGACAATCGCCAGGCGCGGCCCACAATGGGGACCCGTAACAGCCCCCGCTCCAGAAGGACTCTAAGCTTTTCAGATTTTCGAGAAAAAATCCAGAGGCCTATGAGGAGAAGCGCCAAGGCGGGCAACGCCAGCCAATATCGCTGCACGGTGTCTGCCGCCTTCATGAGAATCCGGGTCGGCAAAGGAAGGCTCAAGTGCATGTCTGTGAACATGGTGAAGACCTTGGGAAGCACGTAGACAAACCACACGCCCAAAGCCACCATCATGGCCGCCACGATGAAACAGGGATACCACAGAGCTCTTTTGGTTTGGGAAATGAGGTCGTCCACTCGAGTGAAATGCACAGCGGCATCTTCCAGGGTTCGGTCCAAGCGGCCTGTCTCCTCGCCGATGCCGGCCAAACTGCACAGAACCGGTGGAAAAACCTTTGGATATTTCTTGAGGCTTTCCGCAAAGGAATACCCTTCCTGAAGCAAGGCCAGCACACCCCTGAGAGCGTCTTTGAGCAAAGTATTCCCCGTGCCTCGACGCAGATCCTCCAAGGCCTGCACAATGGGCACGCCGGCAGCCAACAGGAAAGACAGATTGCGGCACCATTCGGCCAGTTCCAGCCTGCGGACTTTGGCAAAAAGCTTCCTTGCCCTCTCTTGGCGTTCGTGGTAACGTACAAGAACGCAGTTGCTGGCTCGAAGAAATAAATACAGGTGCCTGAGGTCCCGGAATTCCCCGCGATCCTCAATGCTTCGACCCGTTTGAATATCTAAGGCTTTATAGACAAAAACCGGCATCAGCCCAGAACCCTTTCCGCCTCTTCCACCGTGGTTTCCCCAGCGGCAATTTTTCGCGCTGCACTGTGGCGCATGCTCTGAAACCCTTCCTTTGACAGAAGGTTTAAGAATTCGGCGAAAGATTTTCCTTCGGCAATGATGGCGCGACACGCATCGGAGACTTGAAGGATCTCCGTGACGGCCGTCCGTCCCAAATAACCTCGACCTCGACAGGTCGCGCAGCCCGTCCCGTAAAGATACTCCCGGTCCGCGGCAAGCCCGTAACGGGCCAAAATTTCGGCGTCGGGCCGGTAAGATGCCTGGCAATAGGGACAGATTTTGCGCACAAGCCGCTGGGCCGTCGCACCCAGAAGCGTTGCCGCCAAAAGGTCCGAGGAAACGTTCATGTCCCGAAGGCGAGCGATCACGGCCGGGGCATTGTTGGCATGCACGGTGGACAGCACCAAATGGCCCGTCATGGCGGCTCGAAGGGCCATGCCCGCTGTTTTTTCGTCCCGGATTTCACCAATGAGAATGACATCAGGGTCTTGGCGTAGAAAATGCCGCACGGCATCGGCAAAATCATAGCCAATCTCTTCGGCCACCTGGGTCTGCCGAATGAGTGGGAAACGGTATTCCACGGGGTCTTCGGCCGTGAGCACATTGAGGTGAATGACATTGAGCATGCGCAGGGTGCTGTAAAGGGTAGTGGTTTTGCCGCTTCCTGTCGGGCCGGAAATGAGCACCATGCCGTAGGGTTTTCGAAAAAGCGCTTCCATGGCTCGAACCTCTTCGAGGCTGAACCCTAGAGATGCCAGGGGAAACACTAGGGCCTGCGTGGGCAGCAAGCGAATGACCAAGTTTTCACCGAAAGGGGTCCGGACCGTGGAAATTCGCAGATCGTAATTTTCCCCCATGAACTCAAAGCGCCAGCGACCGTCCTGAGGAAGCCTCTGTTCACTGATGTCCATGCCGGCTCGTGCCTTGAGGGAACTCACCAAGCGTTGGTGCACGGACGAGGGAAACACAAAGGCCAGATCCAGGAGTCCGTCAACGCGGACAAAAAATCGCGTCGTTCGATCCGTCGGGGACAGGTGAACGTCGGTGGCCCGATTCAGGATGGCGTAGTTCAGGAGATCCGTCCAGAGATCCTCCATGGGAATGGCGGCATTGGGATTGGAGGCCAGACGGCTTTGAAGATTTTGTACGTTTTGTTCGGGAGGGTTTTGGAGAAAGTGATAATGTCTCGCTGCCGTTTTGCGGATTTCGGCCGTAGGTCCCACGTAGGCTTTATATCGAGACCCCACAAAAGAGGCCAACCCGTCCTGAACGCCCCGATCCATGGGATCGCCCACGGCCACATGCAACATGCCGTCGCTCAGCTTAAAAGGCAGAACGGTGCGGTCCCGGGCAAATCCTGGTGGAACTTTGAGCAGCGCTCGAGGTTCGGGGACCACCCCTCGAGGGTCCCAGAACGGAAGACCGGCCTGGTCCGCAAGCACCTGTGCCATTTCAAACTCGGTGACAATCCCCAACCGCGTCAGGACTTCACCCAACCGCTCCCCCGTAGCCTTTTGCTCCTTCAGGGCAAAGTCGATTTGCTCATCATCAAGATAGCCCTTTTCTTTAAGAAGCTGACCGATAGGTTTCTTTTGCACGGTTTCCGCCATTTTCTTTTATGAGAGCCCTTTCGCCTGAGATTTTAAGTCTCGTTGCCGTCATTCCCGCGTCTGCGGAAATCTCTCACGGAAAATGGATGCCGCCAACTCTTCCACGGCATTATCCGTACCCTCATAGGAATCTTAAATGCTTCGCAGGCTATAGACTGCCCCCCCCTGAGACTTAGCTTCGGACCGCGGCTTGCGGTGCTCCTCCGCGAGCAAGATGTTTTCGGCCACGCTCCACGGATCGCATCCAAAAATGCGCTACATGAGGGTTCAGACCAGCCCGTACGGGCGGCACCGGAGGAACCCAGTTCTCACGGTCCACATATCCCCACAAACGCAGAAGCGCCACCCCTCAATGCCAGGGGTTCGCTCGACCGATGCACCGTCAATGGACCGGCTCCCCAGCGATCCGCCCGTCAGCG
>NZ_JBRAHS010000006.1:0-64763 GCF_052743555.1 Desulfosoma sp. | reverse complement strand
CGCTCGACCGATGCACCGTCAATGGACCGGCTCCCCAGCGATCCGCCCGTCAGCGAATGGCAGGTTGAATGTTTTCGGCGTAGGCCTCCTTCAAGCCCATTTTCCAGTACTCACCTATATGCTGTGACACCTGTCTTTGAAGCAGGACACTTGAACCACACGATCGCTGTTCTTATCCAGAGTCCGCACCGTGCCCGTGAGAATCTCCCGTCCGGTGCAATCTCTCCCCGAGAAAAAAGTCAGCACAGTTCCGGCGGACAAAAATCCCTCGTACTTGTAGTTCAATGGCATGCGTATACACGTACTGCTTCCAATTCTATAGGATTTTCTGGTACCTTGATTGAATATGGAAATTTTATAGCGGTCGATTGTTCCTCCTCCGCCGCCACCGGTCCCATTGTCTCCTGCGGGATGAATGGTCAGGCCGAAGTTCTTTTGAGCCGACCGGCCGCATTCGTCTAAAACCCTAGCCGTGACGACATAGGCGCCCGAAGATCCCGGAGCCGGAACACCACTCACACGATTGCCAACACAGCTAAGCCCGCCAGGACACCGGGGGCTAACCGACAGCGTCCATTGATACGTCCCATACCCTCCATCGCCAGCGATTTGAGCCGAATAAGATTTACCCTCATATCCAACGGGGAGCTCCACAGTTGTGATCGTCAAAGGCTTGCGGCGCACAGGAAGCCACCCAGACCATGTCTCACTCTGTCCTGTCCGATCACAGACGGTCGCGCTGAGCGCTAGCTGGGACCCAGAACACCATGGGACATTCTGCGCGGAGAGAACCCCACTTTTATCTATACTGAAGCCTTTCGGAGGGGTCCCTACCCAGGTGTAAGGAGATACACCGCCATTTGCTTGTAGCGTGTAAGAGTAATACTGACCTTCCTCCGCCGCAGGCAACTCTTGAGGGGTTACAATCTTTAACTTTTCGAGCTTTTGACATCCTCTCAGGGCGCGAAGCTCATCCAGCCCCACATATTCCACCACGTCGTCGTACTCCTCGCGTCGCTCGATCCCGTCCTCTGTACAATTGTCGACCTTCGTGCCCAAGACGTGTATTTCTGTTGTGGTCTGTAGGTTCTGGTTTTCTCCAGCACTTACGATCATAAAGGCCACGTTGTTTCGGACCGTTCCTTCGTGGGTAATTCCCAAAGAGGTTCCATTTTCAGCACAAACATCGATGCGTAAAGCAGTGCCACAAGGGCTCGAACCGAGAAAAGTGCTGTTATCCCATTGAAGTTCCGGAGCTGCTACATACCGAAGCGCCACTCCCAAGGCATCGGTTCCCTTGACTCCGACCTTTTCAAAAGCATCAGATGGTCGACTGCGGTCGTAGGATGGGTCTTCGTAAGGCAGATAGCCGTTTCGAACTGCAAAGCCCATCAGGGCTTCTTTCGCTTGTTTGACCGCCTCGCGGGTTTCCATGAGCTTGGAACGTTTGACCAGCGGCCCAATGAGGCTCACTCCCAGCCCCAAAACCAGTCCAAGCACGGCAAGCATGATGGCCACCTCAATCATTGTAAACCCAGCACGTCTTCTCATCAGGCCCGTTCTCCCATTGTTTCGCGGCTTATTGCATACTCAACGCTTTTTTATTACATCGGCGGGGAAAATAAAAGACTAAAGACATGCCTTGTCCCAACAGCCTTGTCGGTTCAGGGGCGCTTGTGATATGAGAGGAGAGCGTGCCTGGGTGGTGGAATCGGCAGACACAAGGGACTTAAAATCCCTTGGGACCTTGTGCCCGTGCGGGTTCGATCCCCGCCCCAGGCACCACACCCCTGAGAAACTCCCCAGAGGACCTTTTTGCGGACGGTTGGGAGGTCGTCCCTACGAAAACTCAGGAACATGGCCGAGTCCATGTTTAGCAGGAGCGCCGCAAGGCGCCACAAGGCATCGCGGCTTGCGCCGCTCCTACAGAAGGTGTTCTCGAAAACGTTCTTGGAGCATAGGTCATCGGGAATATCGGTCGACCAACTGCCTCGCCAAAGCCCTTGATGCGACAAGATCCTTTGGGCATCTCCAATGAAAACGGTCGGTGTGCGCGCAACGGAGTCTACGCGAAGGAGCGGTTCCATGGCAGCGACGTGGTGGATCATGATTTCCAGCGGCATTTTGGTGGGCATCGGCGCATCGTTCACGGGCCTTGGCGGAGGGTTTCTCATGATTCCATTGCTTCTTTTTCTAGGCTTTTCCGCCCAAAGAGCCGTGGGCACTTCCTTTCTCGCTATTCTCGTTATTTCCATTTCGGCCTTGGTGGCCCATAACAAACTGGCCAATGTGGACTACCGCGCCGGGCTGCTCCTGGGTATCGGCGGAATCATTGGGGCGCAAGTAGGGGCGCGCCTGGTCGAACACGTCTCCACAGCCCAGTTCAAAAAGATCTTCGCGGGCATTCTGGTCGCTTTGGCCATTTATCTGTTTTTTAAAAAGTAGCTTTCGACGCCGCGGGGTCGATGGCTTTTTCCCGATAAATTTTGCGCAACACATAGGGCAGAATGCCCCCGTGGCGGAAGAACTCCACCTCCATGTCCGTTTCCAATCGAACGATCACGGGAAAGGACAATGTCGACCCATCGGCTTTGACCGCGGTGACCGTGAGCTTTTGCCGAGCGACCAAGGTTTTCAGACCGCGAATATGAAACAATTCGGTGCCGTCCAAACCCAGAGCATCGACACTTTTTCCCTCGTCAAAAACCAAAGGCAAGACCCCCATGCCCACCAAATTGCTTCGATGAATCCGTTCAAAAGACTGGGCGATTACGGCCCGCACACCCAACAGCGCCGTCCCTTTGGCCGCCCAGTCCCGGGAAGATCCGGTCCCATATTCTTCTTTTGCCAAAACGACCAGAGGTGTCCCTTCCGCCGCATAGGCCATGGCCGCGTCGTAGACAAACATGAGGGTCCCTTCGGGAAGTTTTCGAGTCCACGCCCCTTCTCGACCATCGGCCAAGCGGTTTCGAAGTCGAATGTTGCCGAAGGTGCCTCGAACCATCACCTCGTGGTTCCCGCGCCGGGATCCATAGGAATTGAAATCCGCCGGGTCGATGCCATGTTCCATCAGGTAGCGCCCGGCGGGATAATCTTTGGGAATAGCACCCGCCGGGGAAATATGATCTGTAGTGACGGAACGCCCCAAAACCAGAAGAGCTCGCGCCCCCACAATGTCGCGGGGCACCTCCGGCATGGCGGAAAGGCCGTCGAAATACGGGGGCTGACGAATATAGGTGGAATGGGGGTTCCAGGGAAATGTCGTGCTTTGGGAAATTTCAAGCCGTCGCCATAGATCATCCCCTTCGTCGATGGCACCGTAGGCTTTTCGGAAAAGGGTCTCCTGAAGCGATGCCCGAGTCAGCTCTGCGATTTCCTCATCTGAAGGCCACAGATCCTCTAGATAGACCGGGTCCCCGTTGGGATCCAGGGCCACAGGTTCGCGCGCCATGTTCACATCGATACGCCCGGCCAACGCAAAGGCGACCACGAGCATGGGTGAAGCGAGGAAATTGGATCGCACGCGCGGATGAATGCGCGCTTCAAAGTTTCGGTTTCCGGAAAGAACCGCCGCCACGTTGAGTTTTTCCCGTTCAATCACCTTTTCCACGGCTGGATGGAGCGCACCGCTGTTGCCGATGCACGTGGTGCAGCCAAACCCCACGCAATGAAACCCCAAGGCCTCCAAAAAGGGTAAGAGGCCCGCTCGGGCCAGATAGTCCATGACCACGCGACTGCCGGGTGCCAGGGATGTCTTGACATGAGGCGGCACGGAAAGGCCTCGACGCACGGCGTTTCGCGCCAGAAGGCCCGCCCCGATCATCACCGAGGGGTTGGACGTGTTGGTGCAGGACGTGATGGCCGCCAGCACTACAGAACCGTCGCCGATTTGAGAAAAGCGTCCATGGACTTCCACGGGGTAAAAACGTTGCCCCAGTGGCTCGCACGCTTTGAGCTTTTCCGTCACACAGCCCGATTCGTTGATAAAAAGGGACTCCTGCTTTTGCGATACACAGGCATCATAGCGACACCTCAGCAGTTCACCAAATCGAGCTTTAAGCTTTGTCAAAGGAATGCGGTCCTGGGGTCGAGCCGGCCCGGCCAGAGACGGTTCCACGCCAGCCAAATCCAGTTCGATCACCTCCGTGTATTCGGGTTCATCCTCTTCGGCAAAAAGCTTCAGAGCTCGGGCCGCGGTTTCCACAAGAGCCGCCCGATCTCCTCTTCCTGTGGCACGCAGATACTCAACGGTGACGGCGTCGATGGGGAAAAATCCCACGGTCGCCCCATATTCCGGGGCCATGTTGGCCACCGTGGCGCGGTCAGGAAGCGACAAGGATCGCAGACCGGGGCCGAAAAATTCCACGAACTTATCCACCACCTGAAAGGAGCGCAGCTTCTCGGTGACGGTAAGCACCAGGTCCGTAGCGGTCACCCCTGAAGACAAACGCCCCACGAGTCGGACACCAATGACCTCCGGAAGCGTCATCCAATAGGGTTGCCCCAACATGACCGCTTCCGCTTCGATACCCCCCACGCCCCAGCCCAAAACACCCATGCCGTTGATCATGGTGGTGTGGGAATCCGTCCCCACCACACTGTCAGGGTAGGCCTGCAGGCCGCTGCCCGAGGGCTTGGGCTCAAGCACAATGACCTTGGCCAAATACTCCAGGTTCACCTGATGGCAAATACCCGATTGGGGCGGAATCACCCGCAGCGTCTCGAAACTTTTTTGAGCCCACTTGAGCAGAGCGTAGCGCTCCCGATTTCTTTCGTATTCCTTGGCCGCATTCAACAACACTGCCCGTTCCGTTCCATAAAAATCCACCTGCACCGAATGGTCCACCACCAAATCCACGGGCACCAGAGGGTTGATGAGGCGCGGATCGCCACCCAGAGCCTTCATGGCGTCACGCATCGCCGCCAAGTCCACCACGACCGGGACCCCGGTAAAGTCCTGCATGAGCACACGGGATGGGTACAATGCAATTTCCACGGGGGTCTCATAACGAGGAAGCCACCGAACCGCCTTTTCCAGGTCGGTTGGCTTCACGGTCACACCGTCCATCTTTCGAGCGAGGTTTTCCACAAGCACACGAATGGAAAACGGCAATCGATGCACGTCCGCGCCCAGATCCCTTTGCAGGGCGTCCATGTCCGTAAGCTCAATGGATTGTCCCGACAGATTGAGCGTTTTGTTGTAGGAGAGGTTGCCCATAAACGATAATCCCTTCTGAATACAGTCATAAAGTCATCAAGTCAGAGACTCGGCAGTAGGTCGGTATAGGTCAGGTCTTGGTACGCACGAGCAGTTACCGGCGCTCTGAATCCTTTGTCGCTGCAGGCAAAAAAGCTGCAAAGCGCAGGTGAATACCGTCGGGTCCCGCAACGATGAAATCCCGCAGTCCGTAGTAACGATCCCCCAAAGGCGTCACGATGGGATAACCCAGATGTTGTGCTTTTTCGTAAAGGGCGTCCACATCGTGGACGACGACCCGAATGTTGCCAACAGGCTGATCCGGCGGGGTCACCTCGGGCCGTTCCACCACAAACAGCAGGGAATCCTCCCAACGCAGTTCTGCAAAGGGCCCGTCCCGGCGGCTCAGTTGAAAGCCAAAGTCTTGAAAAAATCGGCAGGACGTCCCCAAATCCCGAACATACAGAGCCAAAACCAATTGTTCCCCTGAAGGGACCACTCGATGTTCCATGGAGCCTCCTTGCGCACGGCGTTTGAAGAATTCCTTCACGGCAGGTCCCGTGCCGGTATCCCAGGGTCTCACCTTTTCTAGTGGCAGCACCTTCACTTCGGCGATTTCCTCACCGAGAACCAACATCCCTGTCGCACGCACATGGTAGGCAACGATCGTTTGATTTTTTTCGCTGAAGTCGTAATGGCCGAGGAAATCCACAATGTGTCCCTTGAGCCCCAGTTCCTCGGCCACTTCTCGAAGAACTGCCTCTTCCGGGGTTTCTCCGGCTTCCAAAAAACCCGGCCACAATACCGAAAAACCTCGACGGCCACCCTTGAGAGCGCACCAGTACGATCCCACCATTCCATTCCACAACGGCGGCTACCACAGGTGTGGGGTTGTTCCAAAAGACGTTGCCGCATCGAGAATCTGTGCACACTTTTCGAGCTCGCCCTTCGGTGAGCGAAGGGGCAAGCGGTTTTCCACATTGAGGACAAAATTTCACGAATTTTTCCTTTATACGGCCGGCCACGGAGCTTTTTCGCGGAAATCCCAGAAACAGTGGCATGAAAAAATTCGAGAATCAAGACCCTTGGCGTCTTCCTTTTCTTCACCGGGCTTTGTCGGTTAACGTGTGGTGTGGTTCGAAGGCCATGGCCGCACGCAGATTCAGCATCGGTCTCTGGAGGTCACGGCAGCAGAGGGGAATTGTGTTTCGCTATGGCTGTTGCTTGTGCTGAAGGAATGATGGCCGCATGGGTCGCAAGACGTGAGCGTAATTACAGACTCCCTCAATGACGCAAAAAGGGGGCACGCATGGGCCGAAAACCAGATCCGCTTTTGGAAGAGTTTCTGGACGAAAGCCTGGGTTTTCCAGAACTGGCATGGGAAACTGTTCCGGTTCAGGTTGACCCCTATCGAGTGTGGGACGCCTGCGATGCCAATGTGGAGGGGTGGGTGCCTGTGTGGTACCCCGTGAGAGATCCCCTCACGGGCCGCTCCTACAGCGAATTCGAGCGAGCCCATTATTTTCATCAGGATCTGGTCCGTATTTTGACACAGATGCACCGGTGGCCCCTGTGGGGATCTCGACGCCGAAAAAAACATGCCGTGGCCATCGCCTTGCTGAATATTTATTGCGAAGTGGGCGGTCACGAGTGTGCGCTTTGAAGGGTTTCGGGCAGGCTTTCGGAGGGCTTTAGTGTGTATCAGCGGGAAAACCGCACGTTGCCGCCGTGCTGCTTGGTGTTTACAATGGTAGCAATTATTGAATCATGGGAGAAGCCCAGACGGAATGATAAAAAACCTTTAGAGGACGCGACCATGGAAAGCAAGGAAAAGCGACGCGAGAAGGTCATTGAAGTGCTCAACAAAGCTCGGGCTATGGAGCTGCTGGCTATTCACCAGTACATGAACCAGCACTACAACCTGGACAACATGGACTTCGGGGAATTGGCCGCGAAGATGAAGCTCGTCGCCATCGATGAGATGCGTCACGCCGAGATGTTCGCTGAAAGAATTAAGGAGCTGGGCGGAGAACCCGTCACGGGCCACGACGGCCAAGTGGTGAAAGGGCAGGACGTGCGCGAAATCTTCCCCTTTGATGCCAATCTGGAAGACGATACCATCGACGTCTACAATCAGTTTGGTTGGTCTGCCAGGAAAACGGTGATGCTATCAGCATGAAGCTCTTTGAAGATATCATCAACGAAGAGCAAATCCATTATAACTATTTCGACAATGTGGACAATCACATCAAGAAGCTGGGCGACACTTTTCTGGCCAAAATCGCGGGCACGCCCTCTGAAACGGGACTGACGCCTCGCGGGTTTGCCGTGGGCACAGGCACTCCGGCTTGATGGATGTCGCATAAACGGCCCACACGGCGAGGCACTCTGCGCGGAAGCCTCCTTTTATGGAAAGCTCGGAACCGGGCACCTTCGCCGAAGGGACCAAGCCTGGGGTGCGTCGACCCGCAATAGCACCATTGACTGCTGGAGCACAGGGGGGGACGGCAGACGGCCGTCCCTTTGGTTTTTATAGGGTGGGAATCTTCCAGCAACACGAATGACCTTAAGACTCTTGGGGGGGGGTGTCGTCCGTGTCCGCCTTATCCTGGTGGCGGCACCATTCCTCAGAGAGCTCCTGCACAATTTCCTGCCTCAGTTCCTCAGGCCGCACAAAATGCGGACAAGCACAGAGAATATCTTCGGGTTCACACAGCTCAAACCAGGCGCAATCCAAGCAGGTGTTCATAAGGCTTCACGTCCCGCCTTGCTGAAGCGGCCCACGGACTAGACCTCTCGTCGTCTTCCACAAATCCATCGACAGGACATGAAAAAAACTCAAGGGTTTTTTCTCCCTTTCGACCAGCCGGCTTGAAATTTTCTCGCACGAGCTGCTTCAGAAGATGGCTTTCTATCAGCCCGGCGCGTGGTTTACGGCATCTTTGGCGCTTGGAGGCCTATCCGGGAATGCACTTTTGCGTTCGAGCGGGAGCCCGCATGTCCTAATAAGGGGACAACAGTGATCGCGGTCCCCACATTTCCGGACGCGCAGCAGCGCGTCCCCCCGATGCCACAGGTTCCTCCCTGCAATGTCTCGTGAGGGAACGCCTCCCTGCGGTGTCTTCGAATCAACTACCTTCCTATGGAGCGTGTCCGATAATGGTTTGGCCGCGTCCTTTCGGTTTAAGGCTTTAGGAGCGCCGCAAGGCGCGATCAGCCATCGCGGCTTGCACCGCTCCTTCTGGAGGTTTCTTGAACGCGTTTCAGTGTTTCGAAGGGACCGGCTCCCGCCAGTCCGCACGTTCGCTGAGGGCCACAAGGCCGCCACTTTGAAAGCATGAAGGCAACTGGTCGATTCGCCCACCAAAGCCGTCGGACAGCATCTTCGGACAAGCTTAAAGGTCGCTCAGTTCTCGGACATAGCCACGAATCAGCGCATGGGCTCCTTCCGGCGCGGCCAGTAAAGGGCCATCTACGCGCTTAGCTTCAAAATATTCATTAAGATGGAACGGCCTTCCGTCCAGGAAGCGCAGGCTGCCTCCCGCCGCCTGAAGAATGATCTGGGCCGCCGCTAAATCCTGATAGGAAACGCTGCGCATGAAAGCGCCTTCCGCACGGCCCATGGCCACATAGCTGATGTGGGCGGCGGTGCATCCCAGGTTTCGAATCTTTCCCGGAAAATTCGACCGGAAATGTTCGTGCATGCGAGAGTAAGTAAAAAGTAAGCTCTCGTTGTTGATCTCTCCTGAATAAGCGATCCCAATGGACGTGTCGTTGAGAAACGCGCCCCTGTCGGGCTCCGCATAAAAGCATTCGCCCGTCACGGGCATATGAAAAATGCCGAGAACCGGCCAAAAGTTTTCCAAAAGGGCCAGGGAGGTGCCCCAGAGAGGGATGCCCGCTTGAAAATTGGCCACGCCGTCCAGGGCATCGTAAACCCAAAGATACCCCTTGTGGCCGTGCACGTAATCGGTGCGGGGCGGAGCATCGCCGAACACTTCATGTTCCGGAAAGCGAGCATACAGTGTGTCGTGAAAAAATCGTGTGAGGTGCAGTTCCGCTTCCGTGACCAAATCTTCGTCGAATTTCACGTCCTTTCGGCCTTTCCCGTAATAGCGAAGCGCCTCTCGGCCGGCCTGTCGAATCGTGTCCAGAGCGAATTCTCGAAGTTCTCCAATGCCCGCGCCATCCTGACTCATGCCGCTCCTCCCTCCTGACAGTGTTGCCTTTCCATCCTTTTTTCCCACCTTTGCTTGATGGACCATAAAAGGTTGCCTCGTGCTTGTCAAAGTCGGAGGCGTTTGCAACCCACCGGCGAATGTGTTATGAACACAACCGCTTGGAAAAAGGAATAGTTAGAGGTCTTTCAAAGGCATGAGCCACCCCTATCAAGATCACTACTTTCATCGAGCCAAGAAAGAGCAGTACCTTGCGCGCGCGATCTACAAGCTGCAGGAGATTCAAACCAAACATCGATTGGTCCGGCCTGGGGATCGTGTTTTGGACCTGGGCGCGGCGCCGGGGTCCTGGATCCAGCTCACCAGCCGCATCGTGGGATCAAAAGGCTTGGTGGTGGGCATCGATCTTCAACCCATCTCCCACCCGTTTCCCGACCACGTGGTGACCATGCAGCAGGACATCTTTAATGAAGAGACCACGGATGAAGTGGTCAAGCGATACGCCCCGTTCGACGTGGTCCTGAGCGATATGGCGCCGAAGACCTCAGGTGTCAAATCCGCCGACGCCGCACGCTCGGAACTGCTTTTTGAGAGGGCCCTGGATCTGGCCTGCAGGTCGCTGCGCCCCGGGGGAAGGTTCCTTGGCAAGATCTTTCAAGGGGACGAGTTTCATCAGTTGCTTTTGCGGGTGAAGACTTTTTTTCGGCGCGTCAAGGTGGTCAAGCCCGACGCCTCGCGCAAGCAGAGTCGAGAAATTTATGTCCTTGCCATGGACTTCAAGGGCGCCAACGGTTAAACGGAGGACTCTATCATGTCCGGACATTCCAAATGGAGCACCATCAAGCACAAAAAAGCCGCTCAAGATGCCAAACGCGGCAAGATCTTCACCAAGCTCATCAAGGAATTGACGGTCGCTGCTCGATTGGGGGGCGGCGATCCGGAAGCGAACCCTCGGCTGCGGACGGCCATTGCGGCGGCCAAGGCCGAAAACATGCCTAAGGAAAATATTGAACGGGCCATAAAGAAAGGGACAGGGGAACTGGAAGGCGCGGCGTACGAGGAGGCCATTTATGAGGGGTACGGCCCCGGGGGTGTGGCCATTCTAGTGGAAGTGACCACGGACAATCGGAACCGAGCGGCCAGTGAAATCCGTCATATTTTCACCAAAAACGGCGGAAGCCTGGGTGAAGCGGGATGCGTGGCCTGGATGTTTGAAAAGCACGGTCTGATCGTCTTCAACAAGGACAAGGTTGAAGAAGATCATCTCATGGAGGTAGCCCTGGAGGCGGGTGCGGAAGATGTGCGGGATCAGGAGGATCAGTTCGAAGTAATCACTACGCCGGGTGAGCTCGAAAAAGTGAAGGCCGTCTTCGATGAAAAGGGCATGGCTTACGAGATGGCACAAGTGACGATGGTGCCCCAAAGCACCGTGCGCGTGGAGGATGAAAAAACCGCGCAACAGCTTTTGAAGCTTATGGATGCTTTGGAAGACAACGATGATGTGCAAAACGCCTACGCCAATTTCGACATTCCCGACGAGATTTTGAACGCGGTGGCCTGAGGCGCGCTAGGAATGAGCATGCGTGTTTTGGGCATCGACCCAGGATCCCGACACACAGGCTATGGTGTGGTGGAAAACGACGGAAAGCGTTTGGTTCCCGTCCTTTACGGGTCCCTTTCCTTGCCGGCTTCCATGGGCTTGCCCATGCGCTTGGGGTCGATCTTTACGGAAATCCGGCGCCTCATCGAGGAGGCCCGCCCTACGGAAATGGCGGTGGAGGCGGTCTTCGTGGCCCGCAACGCTCGAAGTGCTCTCATTCTGGGGCACGCTCGAGGGGCCGCCATGGCGGCAGGCATTCACGGCGGCCTGCAGGTCTTTGAATACAGTGCGTTGGAAATCAAGCAGGCTGTGGTGGGCTACGGAAAAGCGGAAAAAGGCCAGGTGGCCCATATGGTTCGGCTCCTGTTGGGTCTTCACGACCTTCAGGACCCTCATGCCGCCGATGCCCTGGCCGCCGCCGTCTGCCACATCCACGCGCGCTCCTTTCACACCCGTTGTTCTTTGGCTCAACGCCTATGATCGCTCATCTGGAGGGCAGACTGCGCCATAAGGCTCCAGACCATGTCATCGTGGACGTCCACGGGGTGGGTTACTGTGTCCACGTGTCGCTGAGCACCTTTTATGACTTGCCCGAGGTGGGTGCTTCCGCCAGCCTTTACGTGCACACGCATGTGCGGGAAGACACGCTGCAACTTTTCGGCTTCGGCACTTCCGCCGAAAAAGACATGTTTCTGCATCTGATCGCCGTCAACGGCGTCGGACCCAAGATGGCCTTGAGCATTCTTTCAGGAATTCAGCCTGATGAACTGCGCCAGGTAGTGCTTTTTCAAGACCGTCAACGCCTGCAAAAGATCCCCGGCATCGGAAAGAAGACGGCGGAACGCATTCTGTTGGAACTCAAGGACCGATTGCGCGTTCCTGTGCCGGAACCGTCCGCCGCCGCATCACCCCAGAAACTGGAAGAAGACGGCTATGCCGACGCCTACTCCGCTCTGCTGAACTTGGGCTATCGTCCCGCGGAAGCCGCCAAAGCCATGCAAAAGGCTCTTCAGGCAGCAGCCGCCGCCACGGAAAAGCCTTCCCTGGAACAGCTCTTGCGGGAAGCACTTCGCATCCTCGCCTGATGCGCACGTGGGGGTCGCCCCATGGCAGCTCCTTGGAGAACGACCGTTCCAGGAGGTCGCCCCTTCTTTCACCTAAAGCCAGGCCAATGGTCTGGCCCCATGCTTTCGGCTTCTTGAGGTTGTCGGACCGCCCCAAGGAGTGCTAAGCAATCACGGGTTGCGACGCCCCTACTGAAGGCGTTTTTGGCCAAGCTCCTCGGCAACCGGCTCCTGCCCCATGAAACCGAAAAGGAACGGCAGCCATGACGGACCGATTATTGGAACCAAGACCACGAGACGAAGATTTGCCCGTAGAAGCTGGTCTCAGACCCCGTACCCTCGATGAATACCTCGGCCAAAGCGAACTGAAGGAAAAACTTAGAATCTTCATCCAAGCGGCGTTGCAGCGCAAGGAGCCGCTGGACCATGTCCTTTTACACGGCCATCCCGGGCTGGGCAAAACCTCCCTGGCATCCATTATCAGTCTCGAACTGGGCGTGCCTTTTCGAGCCACCTCAGGCCCCGTCATTGAACGTCCCGGCGATTTGGCCGCCATTTTGACGAACCTGGAACCCAGATCCGTCCTGTTCATCGATGAAATTCATCGACTGAACCACGTGGTGGAAGAGATCTTGTATCCGGCCATGGAGGACTTTCAGTTGGACATCATCATCGGTCAAGGTCCGTCGGCGCGGACCATCAAACTGGATCTTCCACCGTTTACCTTGGTGGGAGCCACCACGAGGGCCGGGTTGCTGTCCCCGCCGTTGCGAGACCGATTCGGAGTGGTGTTGCGCCTTGACTTTTACCGAGTGGACGATCTGCAACAGATTGTGTTGCGGGCCGCACGCATCATGGGCCTGGCTATCGATGATGAGGGAGCACGGGAAATCGCCCGCCGCTCTCGAGGCACGCCGCGCATTGCCAACAGACTCCTGCGACGGGTTCGAGATTTCGCCGAAGTGCGCGCTCAAGGATTCATCACGCAAGACGTGGCGGACATGGCGCTCAGAATGCTGGATGTGGACGAGCGAGGCTTTGACCGCATGGATCGGCGCATTCTTTCGACGATCATCGAAAAATACGATGGAGGTCCCGTGGGGATCGAGACCCTCGCAGCGGCGGTTTCCGAAGAAAAGGACACTCTGGAAGAGGTCTACGAGCCGTTTCTCATTCAACAAGGGTTTCTCAAGAAAACTCCGCGGGGCCGCGTGGCCACGCGCTTGGCTTTTGAACATTTGGGGCGCCCCTATCACTCGTCGCGCCAATTGTCGCTCCTTTGAGAAAGCCCTGGTTCGGGATTCCCAAAGCGTGTATAGAACAAGAAGCCCCGCGCACCAAAGGCGCACCGATTTTCAAGGCGGCGGACGCACCCTCAAGCTGGCCCTCAAGGCAAGCAGCAGAGGAGGTTCCCATGGCTGAAAGCGTGTACAAGATCATTGAATTGGTGGGAACGAGCGCGGTTTCGTGGGAAGACGCCGCCAAGAACGCGGTGGAAACGGCGTCCAAGACGCCGCGGGATCTGCGCATTGCTGAAATCACCAAGCTGGACATGAAGCTTGAGGAAGGCAAGGTGGTGGCCTACCGAGCCCGCGTGGCTATTTCCTTTAAGTACCAAGGGAGTTGATCCGCCCATTCTGTCGCGTCAAAAAGGTGATCCGGGCTGCGCCGCCGCCCTTTCATTGCCTGCAGTCGACCGAACACGCCCCTTTGGAGGAAACGCCATGGGTCAACGAAAGGTAAGAATCCTGATGGCCAAATTCGGCCAAGGCTACGAGGCGGCTCTCATGCGCCTTGCCGCCGCCTTCAGCGAAGCAGGCTTTGAAGTCATTTACACCGAATCGGAAGATCCCAAAGCCATTGTGAACGCTGCTCTGCAGGAATCCGTGGATCACATCGGCATCACCACCCTTCCGGAAGCCCACCTGGAACAATTCGCTGCCGTTCTGGACCTGCTCAAGGCGCACGACGCCCAAAACATCGGCGTGACGGCGGGAGGTTTCTTTGATGAGGCCCTGGTGCCCGAATTGAAAAAACTGGGCGTGGTGGAATTCTTCCCTAAAGGCACCACCCACGAGCAGCTCATTCAGTGGGCCCGGCAACACATTTCCCCCGTTGAATGAGCCAAAACCTTAAAACGCCTTAGCGTTCCAAGAACATTTCAGAAGGTCCTTAAGCAGCCGCGTGAGGGTTCCTGCATGCAAATCGAGGACCTCCTCTTTCATGTTTCCAGAGTGGCTTCCCTTCGGCCGTCTACGAATATTCGGACGGACAAAGGCCGGTCCCCCCAAGGCGAATCGAGAAAGGTGTACCCCAAGCCGTCCTTTTGAAGGCATGGGCAGAGAAATCCTGAACACGAACATGGGCCACGACAAACACTCTTCTCAGGCAGGCTCCTGGTCTGCAAGAGCGGCGCAAGACACGATAGGTCTTTGGCCACGAAACGGCAAATTCCCTTCTCAAGAAAATCGCGCCGTGCATCGCTCCCTCTAGAAGCCGACCTCCATGACCACGGCAATCCCCGGTGCAAAAAAACGCCCCCCCACCTGTCGCCGACCGGTCCGGCACTCGCCTTTGCGGGTTCCGGACCGGGCTTGCACACAAGGCCGTTTTTGGATACTTTTCTAACGGATGTGGAGGAGCACACCCGATCGCCGGTTCCTTTAAGGAACGGGAGGAAAGTCCGGGCTCCGCAGGGCAGGGTGCTGGGTAACGCCCAGTCTCGGTGACGAGCAGGAAAGTGCCACAGAAAACAAACCGCCGAGCCCTCACTTGACCGTCGCCGCCCCGTGGCGGCGCCAAAGCCACGTGAGGGCCCGGTAAGGGTGAAACGGTGAGGTAAGAGCTCACCAGTCCCGGTGGTGACACCGGGAGCTCGGTAAACCCCACCCGGAGCAAGGCCAAGTAGGGGAGCGTTCAAGGGTTGCCCGCCCGAGGCTCCCGGGTCGGCCGCTTGAGCTTCATGGCAACATGGGGCCTAGAGGAATGATCGGGACCTTTCCCTAGGAAAGGCACAGAACCCGGCTTATGGGCTCCTCCACATCCCTCTTGCACCGTCAGCGGCGCACGACAGAAACCCTTTTCACCATCGGCTGAATGACTTGACGATCGCGACGCTTTCCAAGCCTTTGGAACAAACCTTTGCCGTCGTGCCGGCTGCAGGCTCCGGCGTACGGATGGGGCTTGCCCATCCCAAGCAGTTTCATCCCCTGCACGGCAAGCCAATTCTGGCGTGGACCCTTGAAGTTCTGCGCGCCCTACCCTTTTTGCACGGCATCATCACCGTCGTCCCTGAAAATGCCTTGGACTCCGTTGCAGCGTTGATTTCCTCCCTTGGCGCCGGACCCATCATGACGGTGGTGGCCGGCGGAGCGCGCCGCCAGGACAGTGTGCTGTCCGGGCTTCAGGCCGTGCCGGATTCCTGCCGATGGGTGCTCATTCACGACGGCGTGCGCCCTATGGCCTCTTCGGAACTTTTTTTCCGCACTTACGAGGCCGCGCAGCGGTGCGGGGCTGCCGTGTGCGCCTGTCGTGTCGTAGAAACCGTGAAGATGGCCGAAGAGGGATGGGTTCAGGCCACGCTGCCTCGAGACCAAGTCTGGCTGGTCCAAACGCCGCAGGTGTTTCGCCGGGATCTTTTAGAAAAGGCCTTTCGCCAAGCCCAGGCCCTTGGATGGGACGCCACGGACGACGCCTCCCTCGTGGAACGGTTAGGGGTTCGCGTGGCCGTGGTGGAGGGGGAAAAATCTAACATCAAGATCACAACCCCAGACGATCTGCTTTGGGCTTCCTGGTATCTGGAACACTCGCCCGTAGTCTCCGCGTCTTTGCGACGCCAAAAGGAAGGTCTATGAACAGAAATTTTCGCATCGGCATGGGCTGGGATGTGCACGCCTTTGCCTCAGACCGGCCCCTCATTCTCGGCGGTGTGAACATTGCCCATGAACGGGGCCTTCTCGGCCATTCCGATGCCGACGTGCTGTGCCACGCGCTATGTGACGCCTTGCTGGGTGCTGCCGCTTTAGGGGATATCGGCACCCATTTTCCTGACTCCCAGCCCCAATACAAGGATGCGTCCAGTTTGGGGTTGCTGGAAGCCGTGTGCCGCCTCCTGCACCAATCCGGCTTCGGCATCGCCAATGTGGACATGACCGTTTTGGCCCAAGAGCCCAAAATCGCCTCGTATGTCGCCCGAATGCGACGGAATCTGGCTGATGTGCTGGGTGTGGACGAGAATGCGGTGAGCATCAAAGCCACCACCACGGAAGGACTGGGGTTCGTCGGCCGCGTGGAAGGCATCGCTGCATGTGCCGTCGCCCTGCTCTACCAGAAACAAGGAGCCGCCTCATGAGCCTGGTTGTCTACAACACTTTGACAAAGAAAAAAGAACCCTTTGTTCCCTTGGAAACCGGCGTCGTCAAGCTCTACGTCTGCGGCGTGACGGTCTACGACTTGTGCCACATCGGGCATGCGCGATCGGCCATCGTTTTTGATGTCATCTACAGGTACTTAAAGCACCGGGGCTATCGGGTGACGTATGTTCGCAATTTCACCGATATCGACGACAAGATCATCAAGAGGGCTCAGGAGGAAGGCACGGACTACCGCACTATTGCGGATCGCTACATCGCCGCCTTTTATGAAGACATGGACGCACTGGACGTCTTGCGCCCCGACTTGGAACCTCTGGCAACGGAAAACATTCCGCAGATGATCGACATCATTCGCCGCCTGGAAGAAAAGGGCATCGCCTACAAGGCCGGCACGGATGTGTATTTTGCTGTGGAAAAATTTCCCGACTACGGAAAACTGTCCGGGCGCAGCTTGGATGACATGATGGCCGGAGCCCGCGTGGAGGTGGATGTCCACAAACGCAACCCGCTGGACTTCGTGCTATGGAAAGGAAGCAAGCCCGGGGAACCGGCCTGGGACAGCCCCTGGGGACCCGGACGCCCGGGCTGGCACATCGAATGCTCGGCCATGGGTAGCCGCTTTCTGGGCCCCACCTTTGACATTCACGGCGGCGGCAAGGATCTTATCTTTCCCCATCACGAGAACGAAATCGCTCAGAGCGAAGCCGCTTTCGGTGCGCCCTTCGTGCGCTACTGGCTGCACAACGGTTTCGTCAACATCAACAATGAAAAGATGTCCAAGTCCTTGGGCAATTTTTTTACCATTCGAGACATTCTCAAGGTGGTGCATCCGGAAGCTCTCAGATTGTTTGTGCTTTCCAAGCATTATCGCAATCCGGTGGATTTTTCCGATGAGGCGCTGGCGGAAGCCGAACGGGCCTTGGAACGGCTCTACGCGACCTTGGAAGAAACCCAGATTCGTACACCTCAAGAAATCCAAGGGGAAAAGATCGCCGAAAAGACCTTGCAGGATCAAGACAAGGAGCTCTTTCAAAAAATTGCGGGCTTTCCCGAGGCCTTTGGCGAAGCCATGGACAACGACTTCAACACCGCCCAGGCCTTGGCCTTGCTCTTTGAACTGCAAAGATCCACGCAGCGCTTTCTGGACACCTTCGGCCGTAAAACCCTCAAAGGGCCGGCCGCCGCTCTTGCACGCAAAGCCGCCGCATGCCTTCAGGACCACGCCCGGATACTCGGCCTACTGTCGCGTTCACCGGAAGCGTTCTTTGACGAAATCAAGAAGCGAAAGGTGGCCCGGAAAGGCATCGCCGAAGCCGATGTGGAAGCCCTGATCGCACAGCGCACCAAAGCTCGCCGGGAGAAAAACTTTCAGGAAGCGGACCGCATTCGCGACCAGCTTGCCACCATGGGAGTTCAACTGGAAGACACGCCGCAGGGAACCCGGTGGCGCGTTCGATAGCGAAAAGCCACCGTGAAAACGCCATTTTTTCTTCATAAAAGCGGCCTGGGTGCGTTCCATTCCCTGTTAAGCCTTGGCACAGAGGGTTGGAACCGCCCCATTCAAAATGTCTGTCGTTCTGAGCATGGATGTGGGAGGGACGCGCTTCCGCGCGTCCGTCTTTTCATTCGCCGTTCGAGACGCCCCCATCCGCATTCGGGAATGTTTGGACCAGCACAAGCCGGCCCTTCGAGGGGAATCCTGTGGGCAGGCCCATAGCTTCGAAGGGACAGCCTTCTGGGCGTCTTTCTGAGGTGAATAGAAAGGCTCGCCATTCTTGATCTGTGGAAGGGCCTCCTGGTTGTCCGTAAACCTGCGGACCGCGAGGACGCGGTCCCTCCGTCGCGTCATGCGCGGGCAGACGAACGCCCTGCGAAGGCATTCTCAGCCGAGCCTTTACCGGGTCTTGCCGCAGCAGGAACCTGGAACACACCCTTGATTTGCCGGGCTTGTTCCGCAACAGCCCGTATCCCGAGGCCCGGGAAGCCGATGGCCGTCTTTGGCGCCGGAAGCCCTGGAAGAAACGGAAAGAAGTTTCTTCAGATGGACACTGCCACAGCCAGGGCACGACACGGCTTCTTCTTTGGCCAAAACCAAATGCTCTGAAACCTGACCGCACTGAGTGCACACGTATTCGTAGAGAGGCATAAGCCGCCTTTCCGTCGCTTTCACTGAGCGCATCCGCCCCCGTGATGATGCCCGGCGCACGTCCAATCCGCGGAAAAAACCGGAAGTTTTCCCTGTTTCCACGCGTCCAGATTGTCCTTCACCGAACCCTCCATGGCCCGGTAAACCTTGATGCCCTGAGCCTGCAACTTCATCAAGGCGCCCATGCCGATCCCCCCGACCACAATGCCATCCACAGTGCGGCCCCCCAAAGCTTTTAAGGGCTGGCACATACCATGGGCGTGATGCAAATCCCCGTTGGACACTTCCTCCACGGCACCGGTCTCGGTATCCACAATGACATAGCCGGGTGCCGAACCAAAATGACCAAAGACCTCGCTTTCAAGACCGCTCAACCTTGCCGCCGGAAAACAAATCTTCATTTTTTCTTTCCTCCTTAGATGCACATGGAAAGCTCACCAGCTTTCATCCAGCCTGAGAACCGTACAACGTGACTTTTATAGGATCGTTCAAATGCATTGTCAACTCCGCTACCCAAACCTGCTCTACGCCCATATTTAACGAGGTTATCTCGCTTCACGGCCTTTTCTTCTGTGTTTCCTCCTTCCATTTGGGCAGGCACCTTTCTATAATGCCATCAATGAGCAGCATCGCCAAAACCGGCTTCGCACAGGTTTGGAGGTGGATCCATGGACAATCAGGACTTCATCGTGGCCAACGAGGTGTTCATCAAGACGGACCGCCAGCAAGGCAACATGGTCATTTTGAAGGAATCGGAGGACGCTTCTCAGTATTTTCTCATGTTCGTCGGGGACAGCGAGATCACGGCCATCGCTAAAGAAAAGGGGTTCGTGGAACCCAAGCGGCCCCTAACCCACGACACGTACCTCTCCATTCTGGAACGGGCCGGAGTGCGTTTCGAACGGGTGGAAATCTACACCATGAAAGAAAACACCTATTACGCCCGCATCATCGCTCGCATCGAGGATGAGCAGGTGGTCTTTGACAGCCGTCCCAGCGACGCCGTGGCTTTGGCGTTGCACGAAAAATGTCCCATTTTGGTGAACAGAAGGTTGCTTCGCCGGGAACTGACGCCTGAAGAAGTCAAAGAATACGAATCCATCATCAAGACGGTAAAGTTTTAAGGGGCCTTAGTACGTGGTCCATCCTGCCCCTTCAACCCTCGAGGAGCTTGCCTGAGAACACCATTCGTAGGAGCGGCGCAAGCCGCGACCCCTGATCGTGCCTTGCGGCGCTCCTACAGCATGAAACGAAAAAGGCCCTAGAAAGCCATTCTCGGACACGCGCC
The DNA here is from genome assembly GCF_052743555.1 of Desulfosoma sp. Taxonomy (NCBI): domain Bacteria; kingdom Pseudomonadati; phylum Thermodesulfobacteriota; class Syntrophobacteria; order Syntrophobacterales; family Syntrophobacteraceae; genus Desulfosoma; species Desulfosoma sp. Next base: position 44,917 of record NZ_JBRAHS010000006.1, on the reverse strand, counting down.
GAGGCCGCAGGCACTGTGGTGTGTGCGGAGCGGCCGCCGGTATCATGCCACGGCGTCCTTGAAAGCCTTTTAGACCAGGTTGTAGTAATAGAGCATCAGGTCGGAACGGGTCACGATGCCCACGAGCCGTCCGTTGTCCACCACGGGCAAACGGCCGATGTCGTGTTTGACCATCAGTCGCAGGGCTGCGGGAATGGTGGCCTGCGGGTCGATGGTGATGACATCTCTTTTCATGAACGCCTTGACGGGGGCCGAACGTTGGGTGGGGCGCTCCAGTTTGACGAGGTCACGCAAGGAAATCAAGCCCACCAGTTTTTTCCCCTTCCGTGACCGGGGCACCCGTGTGCCCCCGCTCTTTAAGTTGGCTGTGCACGGCGTCCACCGTTTCGTCCGGTCCTACAGTAAACACAGGAAAGGACATGAGATCGAAGATGGGCATGGATGCGTGGCCGTTTTGGGCCATGAGTTCCCGAATCCAGTTTTCGATGCCTTCCGGGCGAGTGCCCTTGACGAGGGCGGAGGCCGCTTCCGGGCGGCCGCCTCCGCCAAGGGGTTTCATGAGCGCCGCCACATCCATACTGTCAGGGCCGCTTCGGGCAATGACGATGCTTTGTCGCCGTCGGCCATCCCAAAAGAGGCCGAAGGCAGCATCGGCGCTCAACACGTCCCGTAGCATGGCCACCACAGAGGCCAGTCCGGAAACATGTCCCTTCAGGTCCGCTTTGGCGAAACACACCACATGGCCGTTCAGGGTGACGCGTTGCGCGGTTTCCAGAAGGTGCGCAAGAATTTCCTTGTGCTCCGGTCCATAGCCGGGTCTGAGAGCCGTCTGAATGACGTTCAGGTCCGCTTGCACTTCCAAAAGAAAAGCGGCCGCCCGAGCATCCGTGGCTCGCGTGCAGGGAAAGGTAAGGTGCCCCGTGTCCTCGTAAATGCTGGCCAAAAACAAAGTGGCCTGAATGGGATCGATGGCCGCACCCCGTTGTTCCAATTCCTGCACCAGCAACGTGGCGGCGGATCCTACAAGGGCCTGCCGGCCGGCGACGGCATGAATGTCTCCGATGTCGGGATGATGGTCCCACAAGTGCACTTCCAGATCGGAGCGATTCATGAGCGCGTCCAGGCCATCGAGGCGTTCCCAGCGGTTGGCGTCCACGACGATGAGTCGCGACACCTCGTCCTGGGGCACCCCCAGGGGGCTCATGAAAGGAAACAAATCCTTATGAATGGATAGGAAAGAGCGCACGTTGGCATTGATGCTTCGAGGTATGACGATGTGCGCTTTGGGGTAAAGATGTTTGGCGGCCACCACGGAAGCCAGTGCATCAAAATCCACGTTCTTGTGGGTTGTGATGATCTCCATGAAGCATGTCCCAGCGAGATTGTTCATCGAAAGCTGCAGGGCTTCATCCCGGTTAACGGCACGTAGGCTTCAGGACTTGAAACTTTTCACAAACTTTCCTCCCCTGCTGGGGTGACCATTCCAGCCGTTTACGCTAAAAGACGTCATCAGGCCCATTTTCGCAGACGGAGCTAGACGTTCTGTCAGCACGCCACTTTGTGAAAACGGCGCCCGCGGCAAGTGCTGACCGCACCTCGCGCGCGTTTGGGCGCGCTGGGACTTTTACTCAGAACACACAGCTGGGACGGCTCCTCAACAGTTTGTCCGAGAACAGCCTTTGTAAGAGCGGCGCAAGCCGCGATTCCTTATTGAGCCTCGCGGCGTTTCGACAGAATCAAGCCGAAGGGATGTGTCGCAAAACCGTTGTCGGCCTGCTCCTAAGAGCGCTGGATTCGACCTGCCTCATCAAAGGTCACGGCGCGCAGATCAATGGTCAGTTCGCAGTCCGTGCTTTCGGGTACGCGACACACGGAAAAGCCCAGTTTTCGGCCCAGTGCCAGCATTTGAGTGTTTTCTCTGAGGACCGTGCCCCAGACGGTTTCGATGCCCCGTTCCTTGGCAATGTGTAGACAGTTTTCCAAAAGCAAGGCCCCGATGCCCTTTCCTTGCCAGAGATCCCCTACCAACACGGCGAATTCCGCCTTTTTTCCATCAGGGTCGCTGATGACACGGGCCACACCCAACAGTATCTCCTGCGCGGTTCCCGACGCATCCACGGCCACCAGGGCGATTTCTCGGTCGTAGTCGATCTGCGTGAACCGAGCCAGCATGTCTTCGGACAGTTCCTTGATGGGGCTGAAAAACCGGAAATAGATGCTCGTGGGAGAAAGCACGTGAAAGAGGTCCACCAGCAGCGGGGCATCTTCCGGTTTAATGGGTCGAACAAAAACGGGCAATGCTGTCGTTGTCACGGCGTGCTTTTCGTAGCGCGCCGGATACGGGCTGATGATGAGGTGCATGGGAGAGGGAACCGAGCTGGGTCGAACCAGAACCCGTGCATCCACCGCCCATGGCCTTCCGTGTTGCAAAATAACAGGATTCATGTCCAGTTCCACGATTTCCGGAAAGTCCGTTACCAGCTGACTCAGCCGAATCAGTAATTCCTCCAGCGAGGCCATGTCGGCTGGTGGCAGATTGCGGTATCCTCGAAGCACCTTGTAGACCTTGGTGTCCTCCATGAGGCGATGCGCAAGGGAACGATTCAAGGGAGGCAGCGCCAGGGAACGGTCTTTAAGCAGTTCGGCCAGAATGCCACCCATGCCGAAAAGGATCACGGGCCCAAAGTGATCGTCCCTTTTGGCTCCCACGATAAGCTCCACGCCCGTGGCGCCCTGGGCGGTGCGCAGCATGGGTTGCACCGACACGCCGTGAATCTCGGCGTCGGGCTTGTAGACTCGAGCCCTCTCGAGGATGGTGCGATAAGCGGCGCGCACCTGGTCTTCGTTTTGCACATCCAGCACAATGCCCCCGGCTTCCGTTTTGTGGACGATATCCGGCGAACAAATCTTGAGCACCACGGGAAAGCCCATATCCCGGGCCAGGACGACCGCGTGGTCTTCATGGTGCGCAAGGCGCGTGACCGTGATCGGTAGGCCATACGCTTCCATAAGCTCTTTGGATTCCACTTCTGTGAGCATGCCGTGCGGTCTCGCCAAACCCCTTTGAAGAACCCTTCTGGCCCGTTCTTCGTCAAAGGTGAGGTCTTCCCGGAATCTCTTGGGAATCTCCTTGAGCATCTTTTGGTTCACGGCGAACTGATACAGTTCCATGAAAGCCGCAATGGCCTGTTCCGGCGTCGCGTATGTGGGAATGCCCGCCTGGTTCAGCACGCGGCGCCCTTCTTCTACGTTGACGCCGCCCATCCATGAGGCCAAAATGGGACAGGGCCGCTTGGCAGCCATGGCCGCCACCTGACGGGCCCCGGCTGTGGGGTCGGTCATGGCCTGTGGCGTGAGAATGATCAGGACGCCGTCGACTTCCGAGGATTCCACGCACACCTGAAGCGCCTTGGCATACCTTTCCGGGGAAGCATCCCCAAGAATGTCCACAGGATTGTTGCGGCTCCACCAGGGTGGAAGCACGGCATTGAGGGCCTCTAAGGTTTTTTCACTTAGAGGCGCGGGTTCCAATCCGTATTCCGCCAAAGCGTCCGCGGCCATTACTCCCGGGCCGCCGGCGTTGGTGATGATGGCCAGTCGAGGGCCTTCGGGTCGCGGTTGCTTGGCCAGAAGCTCCGCGCAGTCGAAAAGTTCGCCGATGGTGGTGACCCTCAAAACACCGGCCCGTCGAAACGCAGCATCGTAAAGCGCGTCTTCTCCGGCCATGGCGCCGGTATGGGACGAGGCGGCCCGGGCTCCGGCTGGACTCTTTCCGACTTAAGGACCACGATGGGCTTGATGCGCGACACCGCACGCGCCGCACTCATGAACTTACGCAAATGAGGAATGCTTTCTGCATGGAGGAGAATGCTGGTGACGCGGAAGTCGTTGCCCAGGTAATCAATGAGGTCGGCAAAGTCCACATCCAGCATGGAACCGATGCTGACAAAGTGGCTGAAGCCGATGCCTTCTTGAAGGGAAAGATCCAGAATGGACGTGCACAGGGCGCCGCTTTGGGAAATGAAGGCCAAACGACCCGGCTGGGGCATGTGAGCAGCAAAACTGGCATTGAGTTTCGCCCCCGGGCAGATAAACCCCAGGCAGTTGGGGCCGATGATGCGAACCTTTGCGGTGGCGGCTTCTCGAGCGATCTTGTGTTCGAGCCGTCGCCCTTTCTCCCCCGTTTCCCGTCCCCCTGCCGAAAGAATCACCGCCCCTGCAACGCCCGTGGCGCCGCATTCCTTGATGATGGAGGGCACGGTCTCCATGGGGGTGGCCACGATGGCCAAGTCCACCGGGCTTGGAGCGCTTTGCAGGGCGTTGTAAGCTTGGAGGCCCAGACGGAGGACCGACGCGGATTGATGGGGTAGACGGCTCCGGGAAAACCGCCTTCCACAAGATTTCTCATGACGGCGGCCCCGACACTTTCCGGCCGCTCGCTGGCTCCCACGACGGCGATGGATTTCGGATTGAGCATGCGGTCCAGATGCAACAGTCCCATGAGTTCCCCTCTCGTGGGCGATGAATATCGTGACCACTCAGCAGCTCGTGCGATGGGTGAAGCATATTCCGGTGGAATGCGTCACCGCGCCGATCGGGCCTGGTCTCCATAGGGATTGACGGTAAGGACCGGCACCCTCGCTCCCTTGACCACCCGTTCCGCGACGCTGCCAAACATAATGCGTTCCAGCCCCTTTCGGCCATGGGTACCCATAACGATCAGGTTCACGCCGTGCGTCGCGGCGAACTTCAGGATCTCCTCCGCAGGATCCCCCGAAACCACCCGGCCCTCCACAGGCAGGTCTTGAAAGTGTTCCCGGAGAAACTCATCCAGTTTCTTTCGAGCCCCTTTAGCCAGTTCCGCCTGAATGGTCGTGATGCTGGGGTGCGGCACGTAAATACTTCCCAAATGTTCAAACACACGGGCAACAAAGAGCACCTGCACCTTGGCCTGAAAGCGTGCCGCCACTTCCCTCACGACCGGAACAATTTTTTCCGAAACAGGTGAAAAATCTACGGGAAAAAGAATTTTCTCAAACATGATCAGTCTCCTTGGGATGCGCATGGGCATTCAATTTTCACCGGCTTGGCCACACTGAAGAAAAAGACCGCCCCTTTACCCGGTTCCGAACGCACCCAGGCTTCGCCGCCGTGCCGGTGGGCCACTTCACGCACGATGGCCAAACCGAGTCCTGAACCCTCCGAGGCCGAGGAAGGCTTCAACCGAGCAAAAGGTTCAAAAAGCTTTCTCTGGTGTTCCAAGGCAATGCCTTCGCCGTCGTCTGCCACCCAAAACACGAAAAAATTTTGTCTTTCTTCGCAACCTACCTGCAGACGTCGCATGGTGGGCCCTGCATGGATCAGGGCGTTCTGGACAAGATTTCGCAAAGCGCGAAGCACCATGACCTCGTCCACCGTCACTTCAGCGAGCTGCGAATGTTCCGACCATTGCACGGATCTTTTGGTAAGTTCCACCGCAAATTCCTGGCGCAAACTGTCCCACAGGGACGATATGGCCACCGGCTGCGGGCGCAACACCATTTCCCGCGTGCGCACAAAGCTGTTGAGCTCATCCACCATGCACGCGATCTGCTTGGTTGTCTTGAGAATCTGGTTGCAATAGAGCCGCCCGCGCTCGTCCAAAACATGCCCATAGTGTTCGTGCAGTCTGTGGGCAAAACCATACGCGGCCACGGCCGGACCTTTCAGGTCGTGGCCTACTGTGGACACAAAAAGCTTGATGGTTTCATTGCGGTCCTGCGGCTCTTCCACAATCTCCCGAAGGATTTCTTCCGTTTCCGCATGGATGGCCGCCACACCGATGAGATGCCCGATCATCATCAAAAGATCCACTTCGTCCTGTTTGAGCTGAATGGGGTTCCTGGAGGCCAGGTTCATGACCCCTTCGACGCGGTCCGAGACCACAAAGGGAACACAAACCACGGTGTGAATCCCTTTGGACACCAACAACTCAGCTCTCTTGGCATCCCCCAGGGCCTGCACCGACTGGGCAATGAATAGACAGGATTTGGCGGCTCGCCCCGTAAACCCTTCCTCAAGACTTACCCGCTCCAAACCCTCCACATCCATGCCTCGATACGCGGCCAGTCGAAGGCTTTGCCGATCCGGTTCCATGAGGTAGACGCGTCCGGCATCAAAGGCCGTATGCTCCAGCACGTAATCCAAGGCTTGGCTCAAAAGTTGCCTTAAATCTTTGGACTGGGAAAGGACTTCGCTCAATCCCAACAGTACCGACAAGGCACGGTTGCGGCGCATCAGCTTTTTTCGGCTGAAGGACACGGTGGTCAGATCGCTTTGAAACGATATGGGCACCACGGAGAAACTCCTCACCATAGGCCGTGCGACAAAGTCACCTGTAGGCACGCGGCACACCGCTTTGAGGGCAACTGACAAAACGGCTACGCTTAATGGTTCAATGGCCTGTGCGCGCCGGACCTTCGCCAAGAAAAGGCATCTTCGAACCGCTCTTAAGATGGACATGCCAGCCCTCGCCATTGCCGCACAGTCTCGATTTCTTGCAGCATCTTGGCGCGGTAACGGTGCACGGAACCCGCATTATGCATCACCATGTCCAATTGGCGCGTGTGCATGATGAGATAACCCAAAATGCGCAGCCGGTCCACCATCACCTCTACCGGGCGGCCTTCCAGCCGAGCGAAGGCGGCATCCTCCCGAACTTCGCAACGAAAGTCAAAGGGCTCTAAAAGATCCGCCACACCTCGAGCCCTCAACACACGGCGCCTGCGATCGGCCGCCCCGCCTTTGAACTGAAAGCTCACGTAGTTTTGGGACGTCCGCTCATCCACTAAGGCTTCCAGCGTGGAGAAATGAAAGCCGAAGCGGGACTGCAGACTGCAAAGGTTCCTGGAAATCATAAAATAGTTGCGTACGGCGTAGGGGGAGGCTACGGAAGGGTCCAGGCCCGGGTTGAAGGCGGCCTCCATGAGAACGGACATAAAACCTTTGGTGTCCACAGGAGGCGGGCCTTCCCATGGAATGGCCGTCATGCCTTGCCACAGGGCGAGTATCGGCACGGACACGATTTGTTCCAAAGTGACATAAGGCCCATCAAGGTCTTCCGTTAACCCGTCATCTAAGTTGATGATCCAAAAAAGAGACGAAAACGACGGTGGACCGCAACACCCAGGGACGACCGTTTTTTTCCACTCGTACAGCCACGATGAAGTGCGGAAGACCTCGAAGTCCCAAAAACACATCGCTGATGGTAAAAGGCTGGCTCATGGCTTCCTGAAACCGTGAACCGTCCCCGTACTGGGCCCGCGTCAGCCGAAACGGACCAGCGTAGGCCACCTGAACGCCCCGCTCATTTACGAGCCCCAGATCCACAAAATCCCCCTGATGCTTTTCTTGAAAAATGGCGAGAATGTTTTCCAACTCCTGAGGATCCTGCAGCTTTTCCAAAGGCTTAATGGCCGCCAGTGAACGGATGTCCGCCAGTTTTTCCATAAGAAAGGTGTCGATGTGCAGCGCGTGCCGTTCCACCAAGGCTCCCAGATGATCCGCCACTTTGTGCCGGTACGCCGTGTGAAACTGGTATCCGGCGATGGCCATCATGGCCAGCAGGGGCATCATGGACACCGTGATGATGATGGCCATGATGTTCCGGCGCAGGCTGCTGTAGTACCTGTCATCCGCTGTGAGCACCGTGGTCCCCTTCCTTGTCCATGATTTGTCGCCCCGGCCCTGTGGGGGGAGCTGGAGTCCTTCGGTTCAGCCGCGACCGCCGTGGCCAGCAGGCGTGACACCACCTCTTTGAGTTCCCGTGGAGATCCCGTCTTGGTCACCGACGCATCCACATGATGGGCCAGGGCCGCATCATCCCAGAAGCTGTGCGCCACCACGCGCATGGTCGGATACCGTTGCTTCAGGGTGCGCAGGACTACCCGCAGGCTCTGCACGGCGATATCGGGATCCGAAACCAGAAGATCCACGTTCACCGAAGAACCCAAAATTTTCTGCAATTCCCGATAGTCGACGGCTTCCATGACCTCGTAACCGTCCTGGGCCAACTCCCTTCGAACGAAAGCCCGAACGTGTCGGTTGCGATCGGTGACCACAATGCGAAAAGGTCGATCCATGAAACCCCATGTCCTTGTCCGATGAAGTGAACGCTTTCCGAGGTCCGGCCATGCCCTCATGGACCGCCGGTGCACTTTGGTGAAGGGCAATGAACGTGCCAGAGGGCACAAGACGTGGAAAGGCAGCCAAGAGCGGCCCACTTCAAGAGTTTTTTCGAAACGCTTCAGCCACAGCGCTCTCAGGGACCATGCGTTCTTCTGTCAGGATCTTTAACAGTTCGTCAAAGGTGACAAGATCATCGACACAAAACCCCTCTAATGGGCACCGGGCTTTCGCGGATCCAAAATCCAGACAAAGCCGCAGGGTCAGGACCACGTTCCCAAGCGGCTCTGTGTCGAGGCCATGCCGTGGCCGTCCTCTGGTCAGTGGACCGCGTCTTCCTGGCCCGAACTTGAAGGAACCGGCTCCCGGCGGTCCACATGGCAGCGGGCGGCGAGGCGCTCGTCTGAGAATGGCTTTTTGGGACCGTTTTCGTGCCACTCTGTAGAAGCCTCACAAGGCGTGAACCCCATCTGAGAGCGAATGCCTATGAAGCGCGCTGGTATGGAGTCGCGGCGTGCGCGGCTCCGACAGCACGCCGTGAGGGCGTGGCAAAACCATTGTCGGACAAGCTCCTGAGCCCGTTCCCTCTGAGGTGTGTCGGCCGATTATTCTTGAACACATTCAAAAAGCCATGGAGATCCCTCTCCACGCCGTGGCATGAATTTCAAACCTCGAATCGGCCCGTCTTTTGCACCTCTTCCATGGCCTTGGAAATACGCAGAGGCGTGAGGTGAATGGCATGAAAAAGCATGGCCGGTTTCTGTGGGCATATCTTCCGGCCCTGAGCGCCGTCGGCATGAGTGGCGTCGAACGCTTTCAAGGGGCTTCATGCCTTAGGGTGCTTCTAGTTCCCTGGGCCATCCTGTCCTTGGTCATGAGCTACCTTCTGGTTCGCATGCTCATCAACGAACGGGCCAAGGATGAGTTCACGGGACGACAGCTGCTTCAGGCACAGAAAATGGCCACCATCGGCGAGATGGCCTCGGGGATCGCCCACGAAGTGAACAATCCCTTAGCCGTCATCGGGCGAGAGGTGGAATGGATCCAGGAACTTCTGAAGGAACATCCGCCCGCCGATGCTGAAGCGGCTCAGGAAATCATCGAATCGCTTCAGGTCATCGGCGGCCAGGTGGCTCGATGCGCGGAATTCACCCACCGGTTGCTCAATTTTGCCCGCAAAAGTGAGCCGGTGCTCCAGTGGGTGGACATCAACGGTTTGATCGAGGATATGGTTCGGCTGGTGGAGCGGTTGAGCAAAGGCAAAGACATCTCTTTTCAAAGGTCTTACCAGGATCCCATACCCCCTGTATGGACGGATCCACCTCTCCTGCGGCAGGTCCTTCTCAACCTGCTCAACAACGCGGTTCAGGCCATCAAGTCTCAGGGGACGGTGACCGCCACGACACAGGAACACCCCAAGGGGTGGGTGGACATTTCCATCGCCGACACCGGCTGCGGCATTCCTGCGTCGCATCTTCCCCATCTCTTTGACCCTTTTTTCACCGCCAAGGTTCCGAGTCAAGGAACGGGACTGGGCTAGGCCGTTTGCCAAAAGATCGTCACCGCCTTAGGCGGCCTCATTCTTGTGGAATCCACAGTGGGCCACGGCAGCCGTTTCACGGTGCGGCTGCCTCGGCTTCCCCGCACTTTGGGGCAAAAATTGGCATAGGAGTTCCTTATGGCTCCGCATATGGCACGTGTGTTGTTGGTGGACGATGAGGAACGATTTCGCTCCACCATGGGAAAGCTTCTGAGGAAAAGAGGCTTTGGGGTGGAGGAGGCGGGATCGGGCCACGAGGCCCTGGTGCGCATTCAGCAAGGGATGTGGACGTGGTTGTCTTGGACGTGAAGATGCCGGGCATGGACGGAATTCAGGCCCTGGCCAAAATCAAAGCGTTGGATCCTTTGCCCGAAGTGATCATCCTCACCGGCCACGCCAATGTCGATGCCGCCGTGGAAATCATGCGGTTGGGAGGATACGAGTATCTACTCAAACCCTGCCCCATCGAGGAGCTCGTGACCAAGATCGAAGGGGCTTTGGAAAAGAAAAGGGCCCGGGAAAAAGTGCAGCGCTCTTCACCTGCCCCTTGATCGACGCGCCATATTGGGCGGCAGATTGATGCACGCGGCCTGTTGGACATTGCAGAGGCAATGTCAAACGGGCTGCTCCGCCGTCAAGGCATAGCGTTCCTCCAGGAACCGTCGAGCCAGATCCTCGACGGAGCGTTCGCTCTCCATCAACATATCCATTTGGCGTGTAAACTGAAGCAGACGCCCCAGACGCTCCATGTGTTCCAGAATCTTGTGGGTCGGGTGCTTTTGAAAACGCGCCGTCACGCGGTCGCCCACCACATCCACGCGAAAATTCAAATGTTCCAAAATGAGGCCAATAGCCCGCACCCGACGGTTTCGCCGAATCTCGTCGGCCGCACCTCCCATAAAGAAAAGTGTGATGTAGTTCTTGTGGGTGTCTCGACCGCAGTAACAGTCCACAATAGTATAATGATAGCCTACCCGTGAACTGAAGTTCATGTACTTGTCGGAAATGATGGCATAGCTTTTGTCGCCGAAACGTTCAACACCCAGCAGAGGCGGCGAGAGCATCTGCTCGGCCATAACCGAAAAAAACCCTTGAGATGACCCGGCCTGGGTCCCTCCTCGTGCAGCGCTTCATGGGTCATGCCGCTCAGAAGTGCCCGCAAGATCCCTTCTGTTGCGCACTCTTGGTGTCAGCCCATGGTTCATGGCACCCTGCGCCATGCCAATCTGGTTTTTTACCTGTATTTATCCTACAAACCCAACGACAGGCTGGACCGGGCGCTTCGGCACCAAGGGATCGCTTCCGTTTATCGAGCCGTTCAGAACAAGGACCGATCTTTTACCCTCTTTTTTGGATTGGGCAGCGCCGACGGCCTGGCGCCGGGAGATGTTGTGCGGGTCCTGGCCAAAGACGGTCGACTTCTGGGCAGGGCCCACGTGGAGTCGGTGAGCCGCAACGACGCACAGGCGCGCTTTGATGGGGCCGAACGTCTTCCTTCCACCCTCTATGCCTCGCGTCTCTAGAGGGTTATGGGACAAGGGAGCCGGAAGCCCATCCGGGAACGGTTTTGCGTGGTCATTTCGTAATCAGGCTCTAAGAACGCTCCACAACACCATAAGGCATCGCGGCGCAAGCCACGGGCGGCCATGAAGAGCGGGCAAGGCGGTTGCGTGGCGGTAACATGGTCATGTGCCAAAGAACTTTTCGATTCTTCAATTTGATAACCCAAAGGCCGCCCCCCAAGGATGAGGATTTTATGAAGCTGTAAGAAATCATGACGCGCAAGCTGGAGTCCATCGCTTCAAACGCCACTGTCCACGAAGCCATTGAAAAAATGGTGGACAAGCGCATCCGCTCCCTGCTGGTGCGCGCTTCCCATCCTTCGGAAACGGACGGGGTGGTCACGGCACGGGACGTGGTTTTTAAGGTATTAGCTAAAGGCCTCCATCCCCTGAAGGTCCGGGTGGGAGACATCGCCTGTCGACCTCTGCGGTGCGTATCACAAGATGAGACTGTGGAAAAGGTGGCCGCATTGATGGAACAGGCCAATGTGGCTCGCGTGTTCGTCTGCGACCACGGAAAGATCGTGGGTGTCGTCGCCCTCATGGACATCATGCAAGCGACGCTCATCGACAGGGCAAGGAACGCCCATGTTTAAGTGGATGCGCGGCAACCGCAATGAAGAAGCGGCCCTGAAAGCCATGCACGAGCACCTGCAGCTGATGTGCGTCGCCAACGAGGCCCTGGCCGCTCTCATCAACAGCGAAGAAGCCTCCCAGGTGGAAGCCATTTACGATCTGGAACGGGAAGGCGACATGGTGCGACGCCGTGCCCTGTCCATTATCTTTGAAGGAGCGTTTCTGCCCTATCTCGGCCCAGTCTGTGTCGTTTCGTGGAATTGGTGGATCAGGCCTTTGATACAGTGGAGGACACGGCACGATTTTTTGAGCGGATCTCCCTTCATGACGCCATTGCCCAAGAATGCCGCACGGTCACATCGCTGAACAAGCAGATGTGCGAAATCCTTCAAATCGCCTTTCAGCTGGCCGTTCAAGGCAAAGACATTCGAGAGCAGGTTTTGGCCATTCGCATCTTGGAAAAGCGCGTCGACGACCTCAAGGCGGACATTTTCAAAAAAATCCAAGATATTCCCATCGCCAATTTCTGGCAGGGTAAATTCTACGGCGATTTCCTGGAAAGCCTCACCAGTTTCAGAGATCTCATTGAAGACGCCGGTGACGCCCTTTATGTGCTCACCGTGAGCTTCCGTTAGAAGGTCCTAGAGGGGAGCGAAGCGGAAGCCATGTGGAGAATCCTTGGCGGGCTTTTTCTGGGATGGAGTCTGGGGGCCAATCATTCCGCTAACATCTTTGGAACGGCCGTGGCCAGCGGTCTCGTGCGCTTTTCGCACACCCTCTGGCGGACCGCCATCTATGTGTTTTTGGGCGCGGTGATGGAGGGGGTCAAGTGCATGAGCACCTACGGCAAATTGGCCCTTGTGCATCCTGACACGGCCTTCCTTCTGACCATCTCCATCGCCGTCACCATGACGGTGCTCACGCGAGCCGGCATTCCGGCATCCACGTCCCAAGCGCTTGTGGGAGCCATTCTCGGGTGGTCTTTTCTGGAGACATCCCTCGATTATTCCCAGCTGGCCAAGATCGTTTTGTGCTGGACTCTAACCCCTGTCACATCCCTCATCTGCAGTGCCAGCCTCCATCGCGCCTTTGCAAAACTCATCGTGGAGCGGATCGCCTCCTTTTCGGCACGCAACCGGTTCTATTTCGTGGCCGTACTGCTCACGGGCTGTTATGCCGCCTACGGCTTAGGGGCCAACAGCGTGGCCAATGTCACCGGGCTCTATGTCACGTCGGGGCTTGTGAGCACGCAAGCGGGGGCCCTGATCGGCGGACTGAGCATGGCTCTCGGGGTTTTAACCTACAGCGGCCGTGTCATGATGACGGTGGGCAAAGGCGTCGTCCCTTTGGATCCCTTTTCGGCCATGGTGGTGGTGTTTGCGGAAGCCGCCACACTGTACCTTTTCACCCAGCTGGGGGGTGCCCGTATCGTCGCCGCAGGCCGTGGTGGGAGCTGTAGTGGGCATCGGATTTGTCAAAGGTTTGGAAACCATCAACAGGCGCGTGGCGTTGAAGATCGGTTTCGGATGGGTCGTGACCCCCCCTCTGCGCCGGGGTACTGGCCCTGGTCGCCCATACCCTGCTCATGCTTGCCGGAGCGGCTTCACTGGCGAGCCTTTTCGCGAGGGCACTTGCGCTCGTAAGCCTGCTCAATCTTCGGTAACAATTCTGTTAACTTGCAGGGTTTCATCACATAGTCAAAGGCCCGCAGTTCCATGCCCTGAAGCCCGGATTCCACCGAGGCGTGCCCGGTGAGCAGGATCACTTCCACGAGAGGCCAGCGTTTCTTGATCTCTTGAAGCACTTCAAGGCCGTCCATGCCGGGCATGCGCACATCCAAGACCACCACATCCACGGAGTGCTGCGAGAGTTTATCCAAGGCTTCGCGACCACCGGTGACACCTACGGCCGCCACCTGCCGTTTTTTCCAGGCGCCTCACAAGGGTTTCCAAAAAATCCAGCTCGTCGTCCACAACCAACACACGGTACGGTGGGCGGTGCATAGCGTCAAACCTCCCTTTTGAAAGCTCATTCGAAAAGATTCATTGCAGCCCGATGTGGCCGTGTCACTCGCGCAAACAGCAAGGAGCCTGTCCCACATGCTTGGGCCACGTCCTTTACGCTTGGAACTGTCGGAGCGCCGCAAGGCGCGATAGCGAATCGCGCCCCTTGGCTACCCGATGGGAGATGCTCCGGGCGCGCGCAGCGGAAGGTTCATGACAAAGATGGCGCCCCCTCGAGCACCGTTGCGCACTTCGATGCGCCCTCCCAGCTTGGTCATGATGCTGTAAGAGATACTCAACAAAAAGTTCCGTATCCTCCTGGCATACCGCCGTGAGAGTGTATGTCTTTGACGGCATCAAGGACGCCACGCCAAAGATCTCCCCAGGACCTCGAGTTTCAAAGGCAATCCCCACCGTGTCTCCAGGTTGGAACTCTCGAAGACTGACTAATCCTTTGCTCGCGATGAAAAAATGCCCAGCTGTTTCCCCGTTTCTGTAGACTACATTCCCCTTTTTCAGGCTTTTCTTTTGCGTCACCTGGGCGATCTTTTCCAGTTCCTCATCGCTGAAAACCAAAAAGAAACGACATGATTTGAGTTGCTTGACAGGCATCATCTCTGCCCTCCTTGCCTCAGAGCTTTTAAAGCACCTCATGCCGCTCATCCATGGAGCAGCCCCTTCCCCAAGCTTGTCCCCAGGACGCCCATCGCCTTGGAAGTCGAAAAGCCGGCTGTGCGGCACAGGGCAAGATCCACTTTTTCATGCGGCAAGATCTGCACCATTAAAGGAAAATCGCGCGCCCGGAATGCAAGGTGGCCCAAGGCCCTGAACACCGAAGGGACCGCGTTCTGGCAGTCCGAAAATGCCGGGCAGGCATCAAGGTCACCTTTGTAAAGGCTGGTCTGCTTGGTGGCGGGGTGAATCTCTTCGACGGGAAAGGTCGATCTTCGACAGGATTCGGGCAAGGCCCACCGGTGGACTGGAGCAAGCCGCCAAGACGGATCACGCCTGCCAACCTGTGTATGAATGCCTCTTGTTGATAATCGTCAGGCAAGCCCAATCGGGAAGGCGCGTAGCAGGGCGGCGAACCGATGCCACAACAAGCAAAAGAACGGACAAAGTGTAAAAAACCTGACGGCCCTTCAAATTTTCTAGACCTCTCGTGCGATGAGAGTTGACAAGGCGTGGTATTTCGCCAAATTTGGTCACGTCGGCAGGTCATGCCCTGACAAGGACGGGGCAGGGCTCTGAGAATGCCGGTCAGAACTGGCGCGAACATGGAGGAGAGGGCGCATGCAGAGACGTAGGGTGACATTCAAGGGCCGGCAGGAAGGAGCCAAAAGAGATTTGTCCCAAGGTGTGAAAGAAAAGCTCTCCTATCAAGGCCTCCTGGAGCACATTCCGGCTGTGGTCTATTGTGACACCCTCGATGACGAGGGCGGTGCCTGTTATATGAGCCCTCAGCTGCAGTGGATGCTGACCCATCCGGAGACGGCTCTTGAGCCTTCTCAACAATCGTGGCATGCGTGCCTGCATCCCGAAGACAGGGATCGGGTTCTGGCCGAACGGCGTCGTGCTTTGAAAGAGTCTCAGCCTTTGTCCTGTGAATATCGGCTCGTCAGCCACGACGGGCACATTCGTTGGGTGCTGGACCGGGCCAGGGTGGTGCACGCCTCCGACGGCACGCGGCAGCTTCACGGCGTTTTGCACGACATTACGGAAAGGAAGGTCCTGGAACAATCCTTGGCCAACCGGGACACGATTTTGCAAGCTGTAGCCTATGCTGCTGAATACTTTCTTCTGCATTCTCGAAGCGACGTGCCTCTGGAAAAAGTGTTGGGCAGACTCGGGGAAGCCGCCCAGGTAAGCCGCGTCTACGTGTTTGAAAATTACCGCGCCTCCGACGGCACTTGGTTCACCAGCCAAAGGTATGAATGGACGGCGGAAGGCATCTCTTCGCAAAAGGACAATCCGGACTTGCAAAATTTTCCTTACGTGGAAGGCGGTTTTTCCCGATGGCTCGAAACCTTTTTGCTAGGGGAACCCATTTACGGCCTTATTGAAGAATTTCCACCTTCGGAGCGCTCCGTTTTGAAAGCCCAAGACATCATTTCGTTGGTTGCCGCTCCCATTTTCGTCAACGGTGCTCTCTGGGGGTTCATGGGCTTTGACGACTGTGTCCTGCCCAGGCGATGGACCTCCGTGGAAATCGACGCCTTAAAGACGGCGGCGCATCTTGTGGGCGCCATGGTGCAAAAACAACGCTCCGATGCCATCCTGGATCAGGCCGCGCGGCATTTGGAAAGGGAAGTGGCCAGAAAGACGGCGGAACTTAAGGAAGCCAACGCTCGGCTTCACGAAGAACTCAGAGCACGCCGAGAAGCCCAGGCTCGGCTCGCGGAATCGGAGCGGCGCTACAGGGAGCTGTACGAACGCAGCAGGGACGGCTATGTGCGCACGGACTTTCAGGGCGTGATTTTGGAGTGCAACGGTCCCTTTGCTTCGATGCTGGGATACGACAATCCTCAGGAAATCATCGGCGTACCATGCCGGGATATGACGCCGCCGCAGCGTTTTGACGCCATTTCACGAAACATGCGCCGGCAGCTCATGGAACGAGGCTTCTCGGATAAATTTGAAAAGCAGCTCATTCGAAAAGATGGTTCTCTTTTGGATGTGGAAGTGCGGATGTATCTTCATCGAAGGCCCGATAGCACCCCAGATTCCATCTGGACTTTTGTGCAGGACATCAGCGACCGGAAACTCGCCGAACAGGAACGGCTTCGAGCCCAAAAACTGGAATCCTTGGGGCTTCTGGCGGGAGGCATCGCCCACGACTTCAACAACATTCTCACAGGCATTCTCGGCCATATTTCCCTCATCAAACATGCCATCAAGAACGGAGCCCCCCACTGGCGATCGTTTGGATCACGTAGAAAAAGCATGCCTCAGAGCCCAGGAGCTCACGCGCCAGTTGCTCACCTTTGCCAAGGGTGGAGCGCCCGTCAAGAAAACAGGGTCCTTGCAGGATCTGATTCGGGACTGCACGGAGTTTTCTCTGCGTGGCACGCCCTCTCAAGCTCGGTTTGATCTTCCTGAGGACTTGTGGCTGGTGGACTACGACGCCGCTCAGATCAGTCAGGTCCTGCAAAACTTGGTTATCAACTCCCATCAGGCCATGCCGCATGGAGGCACCGTGACGGTGGAGGCGCAAAACATTCTTGTGGAAGAAGGCGCCGATCTGCCGCTGCGTCCTGGTCGCTATGTGGCGGTGTCCGTTGAAGATCACGGGATTGGCATTCCGGAAGAACACATGGATGCTATTTTCGATCCGTACTTTACCAGCAAGAAGGAAGGGAGCGGCCTGGGATTGCCCACGGCTTATTCCATCGTCAAACGGCACGATGGTCACATAACCGTGCGCTCCCGCGTCGGCCAAGGAACGCGTGTGACCTTTTACCTTCCGGCATCCCAGCAGGCAGCCGACGCGGCCGAAGTTCCCGAAAACCTCAAACCTTTTCGAGGCACCGGCCGTATTCTGATCATGGACGATGACCCTATCGTGCGGGACGTGCTTTTGGCCGTGCTGGAACACCTGGGCTTTGAAAGCGAGGCGACGGCGGAAGGCATGGAGGTTTTTGCGCGCTACCAGCAAGCCCTGGCCGAGGGAAAACCTTTTGACGGCGTCATCCTGGACCTGACCGTGCCGGGGGGCGTCGGGGGTCGGGAAGTCGTCAAAAAGCTCAAGGCCCTGGATCCTCACGTGCGCGCCGTCGCCTCCACCGGGTACTCCACCGACCCCGTCCTGTCCCGGCCTCAAGCCTACGGTTTCCAGGCTGGCATCGCCAAACCGTACCGCATGGAAGATCTGGAAAAGGTGGTGCGCAGGATGTGGTCGGCACGCGGGAAACCCGAAAAACAGTAAGGGCTGCGGCCTGCAGAAAGCCTCAAGAGGCTACGGCGGCTTCCACACGAATGCCGTACTTTTCCATACGCGCCAAAAGAGTCGGCCGGGAGACGCCCAAAAGCCTGGCTGCATGGGTGCGATTGCCCTTGGTCATTTCCAGGGCTAGGCGAATGACGCGCGCACTAAAGTCGTCCACAAGGGCGTCAAAAAGCCTCTCGGCCACACCGTGCCTTAGCTGGTGAAGAATCCACTGGTCCAGCGCCGCAGTCAGTCCAGCAAGATCCTTGACCCCTTTGGACAGCTCTTCACCATTGGGTTCTTCCCCCCACGGCACGGCGCACGTCGGCATTTTCTAAAGGAAACCCGCGATTGAAAATCAGCGCCTTGCGGATCACGTTGGCCAGCTGGCGCACGTTTCCCAGCCAGTCCATGGACATCAGACACTGCAGGGCGTCCTGCGTGATCCCGGGATTAGCCACCCCCATTTCCGCAGCATAGCGACTGAGAAAATACTCCGCCAGCAGCGGAATATCCTCCCGTCGCTCTCGCAAAGGCGGCAGCGTCAAGGCCACCACATTCAATCGGTAAAAGAGATCGTCTCGAAAACGCCCTTGTGCCACCGCCTCTTCCAGGTTTCTATTGGTGGCCGCAATGATGCGCACATCCACGGGAATGGGTCGCCGCCCGCCCTGGTGTTCGATGCTGCGCTCTTGAAGCAACCGCAGAATCTTGGCCTGAATGCTCACGGGCATGTCAGCGATTTGGTCCAGAAACAATGTGCCATGATGGGCCTGTTCCACCTTGCCCATGCGGCGATTGACCGCTCCGGTAAAGGCTCCTTTTTCGTAGCCGAAGAGTTCGCTTTCCAACAGCGTTTCGGGAATGGCGACACAGTTGATAACCATAAAGGGTCCGGAAGACCTGTGGCTGTGTTGGTCGATGGCTCGTGCCACTAGTTCCTTTCCGGTCCCGGACTCACTACGAATCACCACCGTGGCGTCGGTACAAGCCACACGCCCGATGGCCTTAAAGACGTCCTGCATGGCTCGACTGCGGCCGATGAGCGCATCTTCCTGAGGGGATGCAGGCTGAGCATCCACCGCCACTTTGCTGCGCATGAAACGACCGGCTTTGAGGGCCTGGGACACCAGATCGAGCAGGGCCGGAATATTGAAGGGTTTCAGCACGTAGTCAAAGGCGCCCATTTTCGTGGCTTCAATGGCCGTTTCCGTGGTGCCGTAAGCCGTCATGACGATTACGGGCAGTTTGGGGTCCACGGCTTTGATAGCCTTGAAGGTTTCCAAGCCCGACATGCCCGGCAACCGCACGTCCAGGACCACCAAATCCGGCACCCGTTCCTGAACGGCGGCCAGGCCCGCTTCGCCGGATCCGGCCATGCGCACGCTGTGCCCTTCTGTGCGCAAGATTTTCCCGAGGCTTTGACGTAACTGCGGATCGTCATCCACAATCAGGATCTCAGCCACAGCCCCCGCTCCTCGCAAGGCAGCCCCACCACGAAGGTGGTCCCTTGCCCTGGCTTGGAATGCACGTGAATCCATCCCCAATGATCTTGAAGAATCCTCCTGGCAATGGCCAGTCCCAAACCCGATCCTTCTTCCTTGGTGCTGAAGAAAGGCTCAAAGATCTTGTCCTTGATCTCATCGGGAATACCAGGCCCGCTGTCCTTGATGCGCACAAGCACCACATACCCGTGGTCGCCCATCATGCCCGATTCCTCCACAATGCGTATGTGCCCTCCCTCGCCCATGGCCTCGCAGGCATTCAAAATGAGATTGACCAGGACCTCCTTCATCTGGTCGGGATCCAGCAGCGTTTTGGGCAGTCTTCCTTTGCGGTCCAGTTCGACGCGCACGCCATAGGATTCCAACCGGTGTTTCAGCAGTTGCAGGGTCATGTCCACCACGTCGGAAAGGCTCAGAGGCTGCATTTTCAGTTTCGGCGGGCGGCTGAATTCCAAAAAGTTGCCCACAATGGTGTCGATGTGGCCGATTTCTTCCGCTATCACCTCAAAGTCTTCACGCTGCGTCGGGGCCAGGTTGAGGCTCCTTTCCAAGGAGAAAAGCCGCATCTTCACGGAGGTGAGGGGGTTGCGAATGCTGTGGGCCACACTGGCGGCCAGCTTGCCCACCATGGCCAGTTTTTCCGACTGGATGAGGTGTTCCCGGCTTTCCTCCAGCTCCTCATGGGCGCGGTCCACGTCTTCCAGCAAGCTGTGCATGCGCCGACTCAACGCCTTCACTTCATCGCGGGCATCCTCGGCGGGTACCGTAAAGATCCCCTTTTCCTGATTAAAGGCCAACCGGCGAATGGGCTCCAAAATCTGACTCCACAACACAACGGCCAGGCTGACGCCCACCAGCAGGGCCACCGGCAAAGCCGCCCGTGCCAGCGCAGTCAGACGGTGGGCTTTGCGGGTAAACAAGCCTTGGTTATGCTGAATCTGCAGCTCGTGCAGATTCTTAAACCTTTTGGTAAGGGCGTAAATGTTGTGAAACTGGTCGCGCACGGTCCAGTGCCTGTGCGCCCCTTCGTCTTTGCGCCCTTCTCGATAGAGGGCGATCACCTGATCCCGGCCCGCTTCAAAGTCCGCATAGGCTTCGCCGATCTCGTACAAAATTTGGCGGCCTTCTTCCATGCGCGTGCGCTCTTGGGCCACACCCAACCAGTGGTGAAAGGCCATTTGGTGTTCTCTGAGCCGCGTGAGCCATTGCTCGTCGCCCGTGAGATAATAGTAGGTGACATAGCCTTTTTGCATGACCAGAGCACTGCCGAGTTTTTCCGCCGCCAGCAAGGCCTGCACGTCCCTTTTGACCACCGATTCGGAAAGCTCCAGGGTGCGGGATGTGGTCCAGATGGTGATCACGGCCCCGGCACAATTGACCGCAACCAAGGCCAGCAGGAGGACAAAAAGGCGAGATCTTAGGGTCAAGAAGGCAAGCCGACGCATTCTCTGCGGACCTCCTCAGCACACGATCTTGGGCGCTCGTCTGAGAATGGCTTTTGGGGGCCGTTGTCATTTCATTATTGTAGGAGCGCCGCAAGGCACGATCAGGCATCGCGGCTAACGCCGCTCCTCCGAAAAGTGTTCTCGGACAGGCTCCTAGGGGTTGACCGCCACTAGGATAAAATTGGGGTGCACAAAATGTGCGTAGGCCAAAAAGACGTGGCGGCCCAATGGGTCGATGGCCGTGGTCACGTTGGCTTGATAGCTGATCGGGAGCGCGGGCAACGGGCATTTTTCCAAAACACCCCCATAAAAACGCGAAGGCGTCCGAAAAATGCCATCCCAGTTGATGAGAAAGGCGTCGCTGTCGGCTTCCAGGCCCATGGAGGCGATGAGTTCATTGAACCTTTGCGTGTCAATGGTTGCCCGAAGAATCCAGCGGTCCCCTTCAAGATTCGTCTGTTCCACGGCGATGACCACATGGGGGAATCGACGATACCCCAGAAACACATCGCTCACATAGGTTCCGCGAACACTCACTTCGTGAAACTAGATCTGGTCTGAATAGTCCTTGTCCTTGAGATCATAGGGACCGACGAAATTGACCTGAACGCCTCGAGCATTAATCAGACCCAGGTCCACAAAGCCGGAAAATTCCTGTTTGACCACACGATAGATATGATTAAGGCGCAGAGGGTCCGCAAGCTCCTGATACCCATAGGCGCGCGCAATGAAACTCACGGCGGATTTGCGCTCAGCAATGAAGAACTCAAAGGAATGTTTCGTCTTATTGACGATGTTACGCAGAGGGTTGGCCACTTCCTAGCGGAGCACTTTGCGATATTCATATTAGTTGATGGCGGCCATCAGCACCAGCGGCACAAGGGTCATCACGGCCATGAGGATGATCAGGTTGCGACGAAGAATGCGGTAACGGTCGGCACTGCTCTCATCCACCTCAAAGCTGAACGTTGTCTTCATGTGGTGAAGCCACCGATCCCAAAACATGCCTTCACTCCTCAACGGAGCGCTTCAAGAGCACTGCGCCTGACCTCAAGCCACCCTCTTCTAACGCCTTCTTCGCCGCATCCAGCACCGCTATCACGTCGTCATCGACCGTGTTTTTTTTCCATACCAGATAATCATAATGCTCTTGCTCCACGCCCCCGCAAACCACGACGTCCGCCCCTTCGGAAAGGATAAGCTGACAAAGATTCTCCGCGGAAGCCTGAGGCATGACCACGGTGCGTTCTTCCAGAAAATGGCCGTCGGGTCCCTGCACACCAATCCAGACCTCGGAGGTCAGGTCGAAACGTGGTGCCACTTCCATGCCGTAAAGGGGAATGATCACGCGCGCCATGCTAGGAATCTTCTCCTCGCTCCGACTCGGCCGATGCCGACGACAAGAGCCCATATTGCTTCATCTTGCGCCATAGCGTGGACCGGCCCCAGCCCAGAATCTCCGCTGCTCGATGGCGCCTTCCCTTGGCCTTAATGAGCGCCTTCAAGATAAGGCGTCGCTCCACCTCGCCCCAGTCGGCGCCCCTCTCCTCAAGAGGCATCCCCAAGGACACCTCGTTCTCGGCAGGTTTCGATTCCCACGCTTCCGAAAGGTTTGAAATCAGCTTCACGCGCGCCTCCGTCAGGTAGGACGGCAAATGATGCCGCTCAATGGTATCCTCCCGACACACATTCACCGCATATTCTACGATGTTTTTCAGCTCGCGCACATTTCCCGGATAAGAATACTCTAAAAGGCATTGCAGCGCGTCTTTGGAAAACCCATTGATATATTTATGAAAATCCGAAACGAAGGCAGCCGGGAAGTGATCCAGCAACAGCCGAATATCTTCGCCGCGTTCTCGAAGCGGTGGAATATGCATGCGCACCACGTTCAATCGATACAGCAGATCCTGGCGAAACCTTCCCTCTCGAACCATGGCTTGAAGGTCTCTATGTGTGGCCGCGATGATGCGCACATCCACCCGCATGCCTTTGGTGGATCCCAAGGGATAGATGACATGATCGTCCAGGAAAGTGAGCAGCTTGACCTGAAGGGGCAGGGGCAAGTCCCCGATCTCGGTGAGGAACAAGGTCCCGTTGTGCGCGAGGCGAAATCGGCCCGGCTTGGTTTCCACGGCCCCGGTGAAGGCCCCTTTTTGGTGACCGAACAGTTCGCTCTCCAAAAGCGTCTCCGGCAGGGCGCCGCAATTCACTTTGACGAAAGGTCCTTTGGCCCGGCTGGACAATTGATGAATGGCTTCGGCGAGAAGATCCTTGCCTGTACCCGTCTCTCCGGTGATCAGCACCGAAGAGTCCGTCTGGGCAATGCCTGGAAGAATGGCAAAGAGCCGCTCCATAGCGGGGCTTCGCCCAATGATGCGACTGAAGCGGAACGCCTGGCCTGACCGCGATTCCAGTTCTTGAAACGCTCGAAGGTCTTCCAGAACCTCCATGAAGCCGGCGAGCCGCCCCTCAAGATCCTTCAAAACCACATAGCTGATCCGCAGGGGAACCCGGCGACGATCCCTGTTGATCAGGTCCCCTTCCAGGCACCGCGCGCCACCCTCCCATGGGGATTCCGTCAAAGGACATCCCAAGAGACATAAGTTGCTGCGCACCACGTGACGGCACGGAAGACCTCGAGCTTCCGCGTGGCTTAAGCCCGTGAGCACTTCCGCCGCCCGATTCAGGTAAAGAACCCTTCGATGCCTAGACAGGAAAATCACAGCGTCGGGAAGATCGTTGAACGCCGCGGCGCATTCGATGGGCTTGGAAAAGAGTCCGGAAATGAGCGGGGGAGCCGCAGGATGCATAATGGGTTACCTCTCGAATGTCACGGCGGACGGTGTTCTCGTCCCGTCAACAACCATACTTCCCCATTCACGAGAAGGCAACTGGCACCACGCGCGGCTTTCCACCCTTCAGTTCATCCCTAATGGGCGCCGGCTCCAAGAATGCCTGAAGCCGCCAGCAGAAGAGCCGCCATCTCAACAATGACGATGACAAGGAAAGCCATATCTTTTTGGCGCACATACGCTGGAATGAGCGTCGCAAAGGCGATAATGGTCATGGCTCCCAGAAGGGCGATGCCCAAAAAATTCAAATAGTCGCCCTTGCCTAAAAGCAGAGCCCAGCCCCAACCGTGCGGCGCGCCGGATTGTGCCAAAAAATCGCCGACAGGAAGACGCCACAGATGGGGCAGTTGATCCAACGGAATGTGCGGGTTCGCTAATCCCGCGACGTAAATCACGTACGTGATGATCATAATGAAAATACTGGCCCAGCAACCGTAAAACAAAAGATCGGCATAGAGCAATTGCTCCGGAGATGCCTTCGCACTGTCCCTCGACACCATGGTCCACCTCTCTCCTCCAGATTCCTACACAACCGCTTCGTTTCAGCAACGCTAGCCGATACCCAAACCATTCAGAAGGGCCTTGATCCCGGAAAACAACAGCACGCCAATGACCAGGTACCGGATCACCTTGGGCTTGGCCACGGCCAAAATGCGCACTCCCACAAAGGAGCCCAGCATCAGGCCCACGATGGACGGAATGGCCATGAGCGGAATGACGCATCCTTTGTTGAGATAGACCCAGGCGGCCGAAGTGTCTGTGATGGACAGAAGAAACTTGCTGGTGCCCACGGCCACCTTGAGGGGAGCGCCCATGAGAAGGTTGAGCACAGGAACGTTGGCCCATCCCGCTCCGAGACCGAACATACCGGCCATGACACCAATGACGATGAAGAGGATCATGCCGGGAAGCGTGCGATGCGTTTTCCATTCCACCACCTCCCGAGTGGACTCTTCGTAGTACACCCCACTCATGCCCAGAGCCCGCCCGACAGCGTCTTGGGCCTTCACCTGGGGACGCTCCACGTTTTTGGACGTTGCCAGAAGAATGGCGATAAAAACGATGGTGGCCCCCAAACAGATCTGCACCACATTGGTGGGCAACGCCAGCCCAAGAAAGGCTCCGGCAATGGCGCACGTGGAAGCGATCAAGGCCACGGGCAGAGCCAGGCGCAAGTTGGCCAGGTTACGCCGCAAAAGCCCCGGACCTGCCGCAAGAGCCCCAGCCAAAGCCACCAGAAGCCCGGCGCCCCGAACAAAGTCGAGATGAAAGGGGAAAAAGCCGCTGACCAGGGGCACGTACAACACGCCGCCGCCCACGCCGGCCAGCACGGCAATGATGCCTAGGATAAAGCAAAAAAACAAAAGAACCAAAGGCCAGAACCACCACGGCTTGTTGACTTCAGGGACCGCCGCCTGCGCTTCGGAGGCCAGAGCCCATGCGGGGCTCGTCACCACCGCCGCAAAGACGGCCCAAAACAACGCACCTAACCCTTTTTGCAGTCTGTTGACCATGCCATACCCCCCCCGTAAGTACTAAAACCCATGCCTATCGTGAAGGATTGCACAAGGCGTTGGCATATTAATCAGTCGAGGCCGTGGAGTCAAAGGGAAATTTCCCCGGGTTTAAAGAAAACAGCCGCCAGGGGGGGCAAATTGATGGTCAAGCAGTAGGGCCTGCCGTGGTAGGGCGTGGCCTCGGCGACCACGCCTCCCAGATTGCCTTGGCCGCTGCCGCCGTAGACGGCGGCATCGCTGTTGAGCACTTCATGCCAAAAACCGCCGAAGGGCACGCCGATGCGATAAGGAAACCGAGGAACGGGAGTGAAGTTCAGGGCACACACCAAGACGTTTTCCACTCTTTTGCCGCGCCGCAAGAACACCAAGGTGCTCTGGTCGCTGTCATTGCAGTCGATCCATTCAAACCCGTGCGGTTCGTTGTCCAGTTCATAAAGGGCTGGCTCGGATTGCAAAAGCCGGTTCAAGTCCCGCACCCACTGCTGCACGCCTCTGTGCGTGTCGTGCTCCAGCAGGGGCCAATCCAGCGATGCGTCATGGTTCCATTCGCTCCATTGACCGAATTCCGAACCCATGAACAGGAGTTTCTTGCCCGGATGGCCGTACATGTAGCCGAAGAGCAGCCTCAAATTGGCGAATTTTTGCCACAGGTCCCCGGGCATCTTGGCCAACATGGACGCTTTGCCGTGAACCACTTCGTCGTGGGAAAAAGGCAGAATGAAGTTTTCCGAAAACGCGTAAAGCAGGCTGAAAGTCAAAAGGTTGTGGTGGTATTTTCGGTGGACTGGATCTTTGGACATGTACAGCAGGGTGTCATGCATCCAGCCCATGTTCCATTTGAAGCCGAACCCCAGCCCTCCCAAGTACGTGGGCCGCGACACCATGGGCCAGGCCGTGGATTCTTCCGCGATGGTCAGGGCGTCGGGGTGTTCTCGATACACCATCTCATTAAAACGGCGCAGAAAGGCGATGGCCTCTAGGTTCTCGTTGCCGCCGTACATGTTGGGAATCCATTCCCCATTGCGCCGGGAATAATCCAGGTAGAGCATGGAGGCCACGGCGTCCACCCGCAACCCATCCACATGGTAGACGTCGAGCCAGAACAGAGCGCTGGAAATAAGGAAATTTAAAACTTCGTTGCGCCCGTAGTTGTAGATGAAGGATTTCCAATCCGGATGAAAACCTTGTCTCGGGTCGGCGTGTTCGTAAAGGTGGGTGCCGTCAAAGTAGCCCAAACCGTGTTCATCAGTGGGAAAATGCGCGGGCACCCAGTCCACGATGACCCCGATGCCGTGCTGGTGTAGGGTGTCCACAAAGTACATGAAATCCTGGGGTGTGCCGAAGCGGCTGGTGGCGGCAAAATAACCGGTGGTCTGGTATCCCCAGGAAGCGTCCAAGGGATGTTCGGTCACCGGCAGAAGCTCCACGTGGGTGAAGCCCATCTCTTGAACATAGGCCGCCAATCGAGGCGCCAGTTCCCGGTAGGTCAGCCAGCGGTTCCCTTCTTCGGCCACCCGCATCCACGAACCCAGATGCACTTCGTAGATGGCCATGGGGGCGGAACGGGAGTTGCGGTCTTTGCGAGACTGCATCCAGGCCTTGTCTTGCCACGCATACGCGCTGAGATCCCAGACAATGGAAGCCGTTCCGGGTCGCTTTTCCGCGTAAAAGGCGTAAGGATCAGACTTCAGCACGTAATAGTCGTTGAAGCCCGATCGAATGGCATATTTGTAAAGGGTGCCCACACCGATGTCTGGCACAAATCCTTTCCAAATCCCCGTATCTCCGAAAGGCTCCAAGGGATGGGCCGCCTCATCCCAGCCGTTGAACTCCCCCACCACCGAGACCTTTTTCGCATTGGGAGCCCACACGGCAAAGTGGACCCCGTCCGCGCCGCTCAGTCGGCATGGATGAGCTCCCATTTTCTCCCACGATCGGTAAAAATTCCCCTGTTTCCAGAGATACACGTCAAAGTCGCTGAAGAATCGCCACCCGCTCTCACTCATGCTCCCGATTTCCCTTTCCCGCTTGAGCTTGGCCGTCTGCGGCCCCGTGCCGGCCTGTGCCCTGGTCGGCCCCCGTCAGTGCCATTTTCCGCATGCCAGCATGCCGTTCACGCGCGGCACATCCCAGCCAGGCACCAAAATCCATCAAGATGAACGCGGTTTTTGCGATCTCTCAGGAGGCCTTCTCCAGCTCCTCCTGCGCCCAACTGAGGGCCGCCGAAACGGACGGAAACCCGATGGTGCTCACGAGCAACAGCAGCGCGTGAACAATCTCCTCTGAGCTCGCTCCTGCGCGCAACGCCCGCCGCACATGGCTGTGCACGGCGCCTTGGGAGCGAATGGCGGCCGACGCCGCCAGTTGCACCAGATGAGCCGTCTTATGGTCCAGAGGGCCTTCGCGGCGCACCGCAACTCCCAGCGCATCTAGAGCGGCCATAACTCCCGGATGTTTTTCTCGAACCATAGCGTACCAACGCGGTAATTGCTCCTCGGCCATGAGACTTCCTCCTTGAGCGTTTCCTGTGAAGAGCCTGGACCCCCTAAAGCGCTTGGCATAACCTTTGGGGCCACCTTGGTTTTTTACTCTACCTCGACCTACCTTTTGAGGCAAGGCGCTGAACGGGCATGGGGTCCTCCGCCGTTTACATGTAGAAGAAAAGCCTTTATACAGTGGAAGTTGGCGCACGGTGCTCTACGCTGCACAGGACCGGGCCGCGCGCCCCGTGGAAAAAGCCCCATTGGTACGCGCTCAAGGAGTTGCCATGGACAGGGACTCACGTCAGGCAATGGTAGAACGACGAACCCGGGAAACCGCCATCACTGTCAAGATCTCGCTGGACGGTACGGGAACAGCGGAGGTGGACACGGGTCTCGCCTTTTTTGACCATATGCTCACCCTGTGGGCCGTGCATGGTCTCTTTGATGTAAGCATTCGGGCTCAAGGGGATTTGCATGT
This sequence comes from Desulfosoma sp., assembly GCF_052743555.1. Classification (NCBI taxonomy): domain Bacteria; kingdom Pseudomonadati; phylum Thermodesulfobacteriota; class Syntrophobacteria; order Syntrophobacterales; family Syntrophobacteraceae; genus Desulfosoma; species Desulfosoma sp. The sequence continues at coordinate 16,865 of NZ_JBRAHS010000006.1, read as the reverse complement.
GGACGGCCACCACACCGTGGAGGACGTGGGCATCTGCCTCGGCCAGGCCCTGTCCAAGGCGCTGGGGGATCGCAAGGGGCTTCGACGCTACGGCACATCCTTTGTTCCCATGGATGAAGCGCTGGCTCAGGTGAGTCTGGATCTCTCCAATCGCCCTTATCTCGTGTGCCGCTTGCCTGCCATGGCCGAGCGGGTGGGCGCTTTTGAAACCGAACTGGTGCCTGAGTTCTTTCGCGCTTTGTGCCAGCACGGTGGTATCACCCTGCACATTGCCGTCCCTTACGGGGACAATACCCATCACATGCTGGAAGCGGTCTTTAAAGCTTTTGGCCGCGCCCTGGACGAAGCCACAACCCTGGATCCCCGCTACACCACCGTTCCCAGCTCCAAGGGTGTGCTCTAAGAGAATGTCCTAGGCCGGCTTTTCAGGGCCCCTTTCGTGCAAGGCTGTCGGAGCGCCGCAGGGCACGATCTTTGCTCGTCACTGGATGCCCATGAAACACGCCCCGAGCCTGGAGTCGCGGCTTGCGCTGCTCCTACAGAATAAAACGAAAACGGCTCCGAAAAGGTCTTCTCGGAGACTCTCCCGAGAAAGCCTTCCGAGAATGCCGATTTTGGTCGCATTCGACCTTGTAACTTATTAAAATTGCTTGGTCGTCAACTGTCAAAATCGAATTCTCAGACTAGCTCCCGAGGCTTTTGTGAGAGTGTTTTTGCGGTGATCCGTTTGGATGGACGACCTTCTCACCGTCTGTGAACGTGCGGACCAGCGGAAGCCGGTCCCTTTGAAGAAAATCGAGCAAGCGAACCCTTGGCATCAGAGGGACGCGGTTCCGCGCGTCTGGAAATTTTCCGACCGCCATGTAGCAGTCCCACCATTGTGCACGCCCGGATCGTTGCCAGGCAAAGGCAATCCTGGACAGACTCTGAGCAGACCGTTGTCAAATCACTTTTCCCGGCTAAACATTACCGATAACCCGTTTCAAAAGAGCGGACCTGTCCTTGCGCTCCGTCGCCAGGCTCAATGCGGTGACCACAGTATAGGCCGCAATCGTCACCGCTCCGAGGCACAGTTTCATAAAATGGAATCGCCCGTCATGCCCAAAAGCCTTTTTCCGATGCACTCCTGAGCAACCTCTCACATCGCGGCGTCCGACACAGCCTGGACGAATGCTTGACAGTGATTTTCTCCTCTTGACTTCTCATGCACCGTGAGCTATACAACATTGCTCGTTGACGCGGGGTGGAGCAGTTAGGTAGCTCGTCGGGCTCATAACCCGAAGGTCGGAGGTTCAAATCCTCCCCCCGCTACCAGAAAATCAGGGACTCGGCCGTAAGACCGAGTTCTTTTTTGTTGAAAAGGCTTTGCAAAAACCCGGGGTTTCCCTGAACTATCACTGATCGATGCTCATGGACAGTTTTCGGCACCGTTTGCCCGGGCGCATTGCGGATCGAAGAGGGGCTCCGGCCCGTAAAAAACACCGTAACGTGTTGCCCGTTTTTCGGAAGTAGCCATCAGCCATTTTGCGGCACGTCTCTGCAACGTCTCTTTTGAGTCGAGGAGGCTCGATCACCCAGGCGTCGTTTCCAAAGGACAGAATCCAGCGCTTCACATTGTCATAGCCGGAAGTCTTCAGGTGCAAATATAGGCTTCCGTCCGAATTTTCTTCTATTGTGTAGCGCCCGGGCCATACCCTCTCCTTGACATAAGGGGCCGCTTCATTCGAGAACCATAACTTTGCTTCCACAGGGTCGTTCCACACAACATCGAAAGCCTGCGACAAGAGTTCGTACGGATTCAGCCCTTCTGGGTATTCAAATGTTTCTTTGAGCAGGGTGATCTCTTGAATCCGCTCCACGGCCAAGACGCGAAGGGTGTCCACGACGCAGCTCACTGGTTTCTTCATCTCGGCCAACTGCACCATCACATAAAGGCCGCCTTGGCTTTCAAAGAAGTGTAGCGGATGAGTGGGAAACCTATATTCTTTTTTCTTGTGAAAAGAATAATACTTCACCAAACAGCGTTTCTTTTGAAGAATGGCATTTGTTAGGCACTCAATGATATCTTCTTTCTGAGAATAATCTTTCTGCGGCCTTGGGTTAAGTATAGCCAGGCGCTCCAGGGCTTCGACACGCCTCTGATCATCTTCCGAAAGATAAGCTCTCAAGCGCTTCAATAGATTCTCTATGCGGGATTTCATTTGTGTTCCCCGAGTCACCCGATCTTGACTCAGCACCACGTGAATGAGAATGATATCGGACAAAGACAAGTCGAAATTGGGAATGGCAATATTGGGTAACTTTTTGACGTAGGACTTGATCAAGCGATAGCTTTTCGGATTCTTGCCCTGGACCCCTTCCACTGGAAATCCCAGGTACTCAATGGTGCCAATCCATCGGTAAACTGTTCGCTCATCGCACTCGAGGGCTTCCCGAAGTTCTTTGAGTCCTGCACCCTGTGGTTTCGCCAGACAATCCACCACTTGCAAAAGCTTGCTCAACTGCTAAAAGCATGCGCTAGCCATCTGTATCCTCCTCGGCGTGAGAGGCCGCAAAAAGCGCCCCCCAAACCCCGATCAGCGTGTGCGACAAACCTGCCTCAAGTGGCCCCCGGCGTATGGAACCGGTCCGCATGCAACTCTAAAAAATGAGAGAGGACGATAGACCCCCTCAATAGGTCATTGGGCATCGAAGGGTGCCCACTTGAGAGAAAAAACTTTCGACCGCTGCCACTCTAACCCTAACACTTTGTCATTCCTCGAGAAAAAAGAAAACGCCGGGAGCGAAAAAAATTCGGGGGAAACCTGACACGAAATGTCAGGGGGCATGGGTATGGTGCAGACCACACGGAATGAGGCTCCCCCTTTGGGAGGCACGATAACTCCAGGGGGCTTCTTCTGGAAGGGGCCCTTGAAGCCTCGAAGGGGGCGACGTCTCGTTAGCCGGCCACATCGTGGATGTCCGTTGGGCGCAAAAGGAAAGAAGGAGGACAGCATGAACGAAAGAGTGACCACGCTAAAAAATTGTCCCTGAAGACCTTGTGTTGGGCATGACCAGGACACACAAAGCCCTGGGCATGGTTTGTCTTGTGAGGGAAAATCCAGTACCTTCGCTTTCCAACGTATGGCTGTTGGAGGAGGCGCTTCGAAACGGCGCCGTGCACATCATGGAAATGGGTTCCTTTGGTCAGGTTCCTTTTTTGCAGTTGGCCAACGACGGGGATCGACCGGTCCTCATTCTGGATGGCGAAGAACTGGTGGGTGGAAAGCAAAACCGCATCGTCAACACCACGGTTCTTGTGCCAGCCGCCCAGAAGATCATCATTCCCGTCTCCTGTATGGAAGCGGGTCGTTGGCGTGCAAACCGTTCGGACTTCGAAGCCGGACAGGCTGTATTTCGAGCTCGGTCCAGGGCGAACCATAAGGAGAGTGTCACCCAAAACCTGCGTTTTCAAATGCAGTTTCTCAGCGATCAGCACGCGGTGTGGAGGGAAGTGGACAGATCCCTTGACGAGCTGGGGGCTGTCTCGGAGACGCGGGATTTCCGTTCGGCTCGACAATGCCTGGAGGATCGGATCGCACGTTACTTGAGCAATCTCAGACCCGTGAACGCTCAGGTGGGCGCCGTCTTTTTCGGCCCTCCAGGGGTCCTAGGCTGCGAGCTTCTGGGGCCCTCCGATCTTTTTTTCAAGGCATTTGAAAAAATTCTGAAAAGCTTCGCCTTTGAAGTGGCGTTGTTGGAGGGCGAGGTTACGGCGCACCACCACAATGTGGCGAAATGGTGGCACGAGGTTCTGAGCACACCTGTCGAATGGTTCGACTCGCCCGGGGATGGCCAAGATGTGCGCTTGGAAAGCCCTTTAATGATCGGTTCGGGCCTGGTGTGGAACGACCAGCTTATCCATTTTTCCTGCTTTCCCAAAGAACTTGTCCACACCGGTCATGGGCCTTCCTTCGGCACGCATAGGCTCTCGGTCACGGCCCGCCGTCGCACCATGCGTCGTCGCCAGGAAGACACGTAGAAAGAATCCACCGCTCGCCAGCAATACCTCGACACCTCTGGGGATTGTTACATTGTGAAGCAGATCCTTTAGAGACCGCGCCGGAATGCCGCGGCCTTGGCATTCCGGCATAGCGTTTTCCATATTTTCAGTCTTGCGCATGAAGCAGCACAAGGTGCTGGCTGTCTTTTCTCCTGAGAACAAAAACCTTCTGTCCTTTGCGGGGCGGCGGCCTGAAGCGTTTGCGCATCATGTCAATGTGTTCCTGGACCTGCACTTAAACCAGCTGGTGTGGGCGCGAAAACTTGCAGCGCTCCACCAAGACGCGGAATGTTTTGTCCCCGTACGCTAGTCTCACGCTGCGCTTCTCCCCCGGCTCCAAGGGTGGGAGGATCTCCATTCCATTTTGTTTGCGCAGGAAGCGGCGTTCCGCAAACGATGGCTCGAGCTAAGATATTTTAAAGGCATGTTCAGAAGGTGCGATCGCACGCGCCGATGCGGGTACTTGTTGGGATTCGGCGCCCTGGCAAGCTCATCGTGGTCAAAGAGCATCTCCCGGTTTTGCAGATAAAATTGCAAAAAACCTCCGAATTCCACAATGAAGACTTCAGTGTCGATCCTTCCCCCGGCGCTCCAGAAGTCCATAAGCCGTAACCCATCAGCGCCAGAGGAGCCACTTGAGCCTTTCGGTAATTTCCCACGAAATCGATGACCACCACGAAGTCCTTGTTTTCGGCCCGTCGCAGCCCGCAGGCGATCTGCTGCAGGAACAAAGAAAAGGACTGCGTGGGACGCAAAAGCAACACATGAGACCGCTCGGGAATATCGATCCCCTCGTTGAACACATCCACGCAGCGGATCACTTGGAGTGGGGCTTCTTCATTTTGCAGCCTGGCGATCAGAGATTGCCGTTCGTCGGCTGCGTGCTTGCCCACCAGAAACGCAGACGGAATGCCATAAGTGTCGCTCAAAACTCGCGCCGCATATTTAGCATGGGCAATGCTGCTGCAAAAGGCAAGAGCCTTGATCTTGCCGCTGTAGGGCAGATATATGCTTAGATTGTGCACGAGGATGCCCATACGCGTGTCATTGCACAGGGCCTGCTCCAGTTCCCCTTCATCGTAGTGTGCGCCGCGCCAGATGATTTGTTCATAATCGGTAGGATCGTAACTGGCGTAATATTGAAAGGGGGTGAGCCACCCACGATCGACAGCGTCCAGTAGCCTGATCTCGGAGGCAATGTTGTACCCGCAGAGGGCAAGCACATCGTGGCCATCGCTACGTTCCGGTGTGGCTGTCAGCCCCGAGAGAAAGCGCGGCTGAAAATAGCTGACAACACGCTCATAGCTCTTGGCGGCGGCATGATGAAATTCGTCGACCACGACGTATTCAAAGTGATCGCGTGGGAACTGCTCCAAATGCTCAGGGCGCGACAGCGTCTGAATCATGGCAAAGGCGGCATTCATGGGGCGGTCCGCGTGATGACCTCCAACGAAGATGCCCCCGAAGTCCTTGTCTCCGAAAACCTGGGCGAAGATCTCGCGGGCATGGCGCAGAGGGTTTTCCCGGTGAGCGATGAACAAGACCCTTTGAAATCCACTGTGTTTGAAGTCAAAGGCCGCCAGGTGGGTCTTGCTCAGGCCTGTGGCCGCCACAACGGCTGCTCTATTAACCCCTTCCGCTCTCAAAGCGGCGAGACGCTCCAAGGCATCTCGCTAGGCGGCGTTCGGTGGCAGCTTCGGCCTTGCCGTGAAACCGGCCCGGGCGCTGGCGATCCAGAGGCTTTCAGGCGCAGGGCCGTGCCGTTGGCGATAAGCACACAGGAAGGTTTCCGTGAGTTCCGTCGTTCCATAGACGATCAAGTTCCTTTAGGGCCTGATCAAAGGGACTAAGCACGCCATCAAAGGGAAGGTTCACCTCAGCGGAACTGTAATAATACCATTCCACGTTCGACAGCCCCCCCCTTAGGTGAAATTTGACGATCCGATGATCAAACTGCCCTGAGCAGGGCCCCTTTCAAACAGGTACGCCTTGGCGTGAAAATGTGGAGGCGTCTCCTCCAGTGGAACTCCCTCCGGATGAAAGATGCGCACCCGGGCACCGGGAACAAATCGGGTAATCTGCTCCAAGTGCTTAGGACGCTTCAGGTTGCCCATGGTGGATAGAAGGATGCGCGGTACCCCACCCCTCTCGGTCAAGCGGGTCAAGTCGCTGAGCAACACGTTCGTGATGGCCGGCGTAGAAAAGGCCGAAGCGATGGAAACCCTTCGGCTTTGATCGAGCAACGCCTTGATGAGATGAATCACGATCACCTGATCTACGGGGACAAAGAGCAGACGCGAAAGTCCTCGCGGACCAGATTTCCTGCCGCTTCGTCAACACTTTCCAAGACAATCTCTCGCTCAGAGCTTTTGCTCGAGCAGCACTTTTCCTTTCGAATCCGAAGAAGATCCCTGCTGTTGAAACCACAAAAGCTCAAGGCTTTGAGGATAATGTCCAGCAGGTCCGCGGCTTCTCTCAGCACGACTTTGGGATCGTTAAGGTGCCAAGCGCGAAAGAGTTGATGGGCTTCCTGGAGCAGCTTTAGGCCTACCGAGCGCCTCAGTTCTTGCCGGTGCACTTCACGCATCCTACAGCGTTAGGCTTGCGCTTTTCCTCTGATGCAGGACGGATAACCGCAGCGCGTCAAACTCTCTGCGCAGTTCGTGGTCCCGCCACAAATAAAACACCCTTCCGTCAGAAGCCGTCCTAGTCCCCCGGCCTTCCTTGGAGCTCAGCAGAATGAAACCAAGCTTTTTCAGGGCCTGCAGCATTCTTTTCAACGCCTCGGCAAAGCGCCCATGGGGGTGATGGACCAGAGCGCCGATGAGCACCAGCGCATGGACACACAGGCACGTGAAGCCCAGTGTGCCAAAGTCCGCTTCGTAGATTGTGGCTTTGGTGATTTCGCGTGCCAACCGGGCAAGGCCGGCGGAGCGTTCCACCCCGGTCACCTGAGAGCCCCGCCGCTGAAACCACAAAAGGTCGCGTCCCGAACCGCAGCCCACATCAAGAATGTGAGCCGGTGGTGAAAGAAACCACGTCAGAGGTTCAAGAAACGGCGTAGGATCAAAGAAGAATGTTTAGCGATGGTATTCTTCAAAGCGCTCAGCATAGTAATCCTTTATGGCCTTCCTGGATGCCTGCAAGCTGGGTGTTGCCGAAATCTGTTTCGCTCCTTTTTGGCATTGGTGCAAGACAAAAGCACTTCCATGCAAGGCATTTGAGACAGGGTTCCGGTCAACGATGGTCCATGCCCATGAGAAGGTGTGGCGATGCAAAATGGCCCCGTCGTCCTGTTGGCCCATGCTTGTTGGTCTGAAAAAGGCTCCCCATGTGTCAGAAAAAATCGGGATCTTTCGAAGCGGCTGTGAATCTGTTAAAAGGGCAGAGGATTGTTGGGAAGCTTGTGGAGACCGCGTAACATGGGCACCAAGACCCGCGTCAGGAGGACAATATGGACCGGCCTTTGGACCATTACTGGGAACTGCGCTTGAAACGCGTGCAAGAAGCCCTGGAAAAGAACAACTTTTCCGTGGCCATTGCGCGGAATGCTCAGGACGCCAAAAGGATCGTTCTTGAAAACATCCTGCCCTCGCTTTCGGTCAAATCCGTGTCCTGGGGTGGATCCATGACCTTTGTGACGACAGGTCTCTACGAAATCATGAAAAACCGGCCCGATCTCGAGGTGCTGGATACCTACGAAAAAGGCCTAACCTTTGACGAGATGCTGGAAAGGCGGCGACGCTCCCTGCTGGTGGATCTTTTTTTTACAGGAACCAACGCCGTCACCGAAGACGGCCGACTGGTCAATTTGGATATGATCGGCAACCGAGTGGCCGCCATCACTTTTGGACCCCGCTACGTGGTGCTCCTGGTCGGGCGCAACAAGGTGGTACCGGATCTCAAAACGGCCATGGGGCGCATCAAGGACTACGCCGCCCCCGCCAACGCCATGCGCCTGGACAAGAAAACGCCCTGTCTTCACACGGGCCGATGTGACGACTGCGCCAGCCCTGACAGGATCTGCAACCACTGGACGATCACGGAAAAATCCTATCCCAAGGGGCGCATTCGCGTGGTCCTCATCAATGAAGACCTGGGGCTCTAAGGAGTACAAGACCATGAAAAAGCATACTTATGATGTGGCCATTTTGGGAACCGGTCCGGCCGGGTTGCAGGCCGCCATCCACGCCGCCCGCAAAAAGGTTTCTGTCGCCGTGGTCGGAAAAATAGCCAAAAGCAGCGCCTACCGGGCCCATGTGGAAAACTTCTGCTGCCTTCCTCAGACCACCGGTGAAGACCTGCTGAACCAAGGACGTCTGCAGGCGGAAAAGTCCGGCGCCGTCTTTTTTGACCAGGACGTGGTCCATGCTCGACAGCTCAACGGCCGGTTTCAACTGGACCTGGAAGGCGGGGACCAAATCGAAGCCAAAGTCGTGATACTGGCTATGGGAATTTCTCGAAAAAAACTGGGAGTGCCCGGAGAGCGCGAATGGTTCGGCAAAGGGGTCAGTTATTGCGTGGAATGTGATGCCAACTTTTTTCGAGGGGTTCCTGTGGCCGTGGTGGGCTGCGAAAGCGCCGCCGTCTCGGGCGCCCTCACCTTGCTTTTTTACACCGAACACGTCCATCTCATTTGCGAAGAACTTCGAGTGGCCGAAAATCTAGCCGAAAAACTTCGCCACAGCGCCGTCACTGTGCACGAAGGCCGCAGGGTGCGAGAAATTGTCGGCTCAAGCGCTGTAGAAGCCGTGCTTCTGGATGACGGCACCCGGATTCCGGTTCAAGGCGTCTTTATTGAACTGGGCGCCAAGGGCGCTTTGGAAATCGCCACCGCTTTAGGCGTCAACCTGGATACGGAATCCTTTCAATATGTGGTCACCAACAAGAAACAGGAAACCAACGTTCCCGGGGTCTACGCCGCCGGAGACATCTGCGGCCCGCCGTGGCAGATCGCCAAGGCAGTGGGGGAAGGCTGCGTGGCCGGGCTGGAAGCTGCCGATTACGTTCGCAAGATCTCATAATGGTGAAAAGGCCGTGAAGACCTCCACAAAGGGTCCGCGAGGCGTATTTCGCTTTCGGCCCTCTAGATCTTTGGGGGCCTGTGGAAACATTTTTCGCGGCAGCAAAATTTAACGCTTTGTCCGCCTACGAGGCCCCGTCGGACGCGGCGGCCGCCAAAGCGCCTCGAAGGCGCTCCTCACCTCGTTTGCTCAAGGACGTCACCAGCACCGTGCCACCCACTTTTTTTAGGGTCTCCACCATTTCGCGAATTTTGGCACGACGCACGACAACCAGTAAAGCCCACGTGCCGGGAGGCACAGCACAGGCGAGCTGCTGAATAAATTCATCATCAAGGCCCACATGGGACAAACTGAATCTGGCACTTCCCACCGCAGCCCCCGTGAGGGTGCCCAGGGCGGCACCGACCACAGGGTGCAGCAGTAGCGATCCCACCAAGAGTCCGACAATTCCACCTACGGCCGTTTCCTTGACGTCCGCATGCTGGAGGTGTTTGCTGATGAGCTTGCCCTGGGCGTCCCGATAGAGCACAAGCATGCCTTCCAGCTGTACCACGCCTCTACGATGCCAAAGCACCAGCTCTTCACGCAACCTCTGGACCACGGCTTCTGACTTATCCCCGATGACAAAAAGATGACTTTCATGGGTGCGTTCCCACAGGGCGCGGGCCAGTTTGTGAGCCAGCCAGTCTCGAAAATGATCCGCCCCCTTCCAGGATTTTCCCAGAGAATCCACCAAATGAATCCTGTCGTTCCGCATGTCCAAGGCCACGTAGACATCGATGGTTTCGCCGATCTTTTCGATGGTGCGTTTGCCTTCCATGCCGATGATGACCCATTCCTTTGGAAAATCCGAAAACATGGCCCGAAACGTCTGGGTCGTTCCCACAGCAAAATCCGCATTGCCCAGCCCTGGAATCCAACCGGGTTCGAATAAGGGATCCGAAGACAACTGCTCATTGTGATGCGTCAGCAACGCCTCATAACATGGCGAAATTTTGACCCCCAACGCCCTTTGGAACCGATCCACCACGTGCTGCATGCCTTCCAATCCTTTCGGTGGTGTCCATGACATCTTCTCCCGGCGGCGCCGTCGCTTTCAATAGAACACAAGGTCAGGACAATGGCAAACAAGCTCTTGGGCGCGCTGGGTTTTTATGCTAGACATGGCCACACTCAGGGAAGGTGATTACCAGGAGGGAATCCCATGGCACGCATGACCGTTCGCACGGCCGCCAAGGCCCTCGGCGTTTCCCCTCAAATTCTGGAAGAATACCTCGAACGCACCGGCAAGATGGAAGCCATACGCCACGGCAAAAGAGTCTTTATTCCCTCCCACGAAGTCAAAGCGCTGCTGGAAGAAAAAAAACGCCAAACCCAGTCTGTGAATGCGCCGCCCAAGGACACGGCTTCCGAACCGCCCGTGGGAGAAAACACCATCTCTGTTCCCGCCAGCCACTACGAAGCCCTGCTGGAAGAATTGGGGCGATTGCGTTATCAGAGCCAACTTCTGGAATTCTATCGAACAGAAGCCTATGAAAAAAACGCGCTGCTTTTGGAAAAGGAACACCGCCTCGGCCAACTGGAAGCGGAACTGGCCCAGCTCAAAAAACCCTGGTGGCACCGCTTGTGCCGCCTTTGAATTCCACGCACCTTTGCCCAAACCCTCGGCCCAAAGCCCACTCCGCCATAATGGCTGGATTGTGGCCGGTATGGCGGGATTATGGCGTGCTTCTTTGGGCTTCGGCGGCGCTCCAGGGTTGTGTCCGAGCCCGTGACATATGGTGTAGCCATCGGTCCCTTTCTTATGGCACGCCCCTTGCTTATGCAAGGACAGCGAAAGAAACGAACTCTTTCCTCCTCGAAAAAGGCCAGACGGTATAGCCCCGCCGTCTGGCCTTTTTTTGTAAGAGGAGGCGTTTTGTGAACCACACTCTGGGGATTTTGCAGAGGGAAAAGCCGTGCATATGGCCATGATCCCTGTGGACGAGGTGGACTTTGGCCGAACCAGCCGTCGGGTCTCCCGGGTCGGTTTGGGGGGCGAAGGGGTGCTTCGCACGCGGCATCGTCTGGAGGCGGCGAGGTCGGTTATTGAGACGGCGCTGGATGGGGGTCTTGTGTATTTTGACAGCGCTCCGGCGTACGCGGACAGGAGGACTACTACGGAGCCGTATGGAAGAAGAGCCCCCAGCGGCGGAACGGCATATTTCAGGCGAGCAAGTCCGCCCAGTGCACCCGGGATGGCGCTCTTCGTGATTTGGAGCGCACTTTTCGCCGCATGGGCCTTTCCCGTCTTGATCTATGGCAGATGCACGATGTGCGCACCATGGAAGAGCTCGACGCCATGGAAAAGCCCGGCGGAGCCCTGCATGCCTTTCTGGAAGCCAAAGCCTCGGGGCTCACGGCGCACATCGGCGTCACGGGCCACCACGACCCCAGGGTTTTAACGGAAGCGGTCGCCCGTTGGCCTCTGGACGCGGTTCTTTTGCCCGTCAACCCCGTAGAAGTTCTTTTGGGCGGTTTTCTGGACGAGACGGCTTCCGTGGCGGCGCACAAGGGCATGGCGGTCATCGGCATGAAGGTTCTCGGGGCCGGCCAGCACCTGGCCCCTGATGCCGGCATCGGCGCCGAAACCTTGATTCGCTTTGCCCTTTCGCAGCCGGTGACTCTGGTGGTCGTGGGCTGCCACAGCGCGCATCATGTGCGCACTTTGGCCTCCTGCGCTCGATCTTTTCAGCCCATGGACCCGAAGGAACAAAGCGCGGTGCTTGAAGTCTTTCGCCCCTACGCAAAAAGGTTGGCCTTTTATCGTGGTCCTTTGGGGCGATCGTAAAACCTCACAGGCCGAGGCGCCTCATGAGCCACTGTTTAAGTTCGTCGCTCAGGGCATAGACCTCCGACGCCGGGTTTCCGTCCTTCGCGGTTCACGATCTCGTGTACCATGGATGCCGGCACGTGAATCTTAGCCAAGTCCTCCATTCCTTGAGAGTTTCTTCGAACCAATGTCACCTGGGTCGGTTCCTCCCAAGCATAGACGACAAAATAGAGGGATTCTTGGCCAGCCACCATGGCGGCTTGCCCCTTACGTGACCATCCCGTGCCCCATTCCAGGTAGGTTTCCACGGCCCTTTCGGGCGTCATGTCCCAGTCGATGGCGTCCAAAAGGTCCTGGCGAGCCTTCAGCTCCTTTTCATCCATCATACGCGCGCCTCCTAAAAAAAGTTGCGGTCCCGCCTTTTTCCGTTCATAGGAACTTTTAGTGCAAAATTAAGAACAGCGGGGGCGCCGACCAAGGGCGGCCGACGAAAAGGGCTGAAAAAAATTCATGTTTTTTGGCAAAAGAGCCGAGAGATGTTAGGGGGAGAAGCAGCAAATGGAGGTTTACGCATCCTATTACGGTTCCGTGATTCTCGATCCAGCCAGCGACAAGGAGCTGGGCCCCTCCCTTCGGTTCCTCAAGGCAACGGCCAGCTCTTTGGATGAATCGGATGCCGTTCCCGTGGTGGATTTCGATCCGCACACGGGAAAGTTCCGCATTGACATGGAAGGCGTCCTTGATGCGCAGACCCATAAGAAAGTGGTCGGCATTCTACAGGCGCTTGGGCGTTTTGCTAAGGGTGTGGGCAGCTTTACCGTGGAACAGGACGACAAGTCCTTTACCATTTGGATTGGAGCCGATCACGAAGTGCGTCGCACCAAGGCGGGAATCTACCTGCAAGCGGCCATACAGCTTTTGCAAAAAGCGCGCAACCTGGTGGACGATCCCACAGACATTCAGCAGATCCTAGGACAGCTGGAAAAAGTGGATCTCGTGCGCTACGGCCGCGAATTTAGGCTCCTTCCGCCGCTGTAGCGGCTGGGCTTTGAGGTCTAGGACAAACACAGGCAAGACAAACCATGGCCACCATTGTCACCAAACCCGCCCTGGATGAGATTTTGAGGGCTGTGGATCGGTTACCGCCGTTTCCCAAGGTGGTCACCCGCGTCATTCCGCTGCTCCGAGCCATGGCCCCCATTAATGAGATCGAGGCGGTGATTCGCTATGACCAGGCCATCACAGCGCGCGTGCTTTCCATCGCGCGATCGCCCTTTTTCGCCCGCCGCTATAAGATACGATCCCTTCGCGACGCCATCATTTTTCTCGGGCAGCGCCAGATTGTGGAAATTATTCTCATGGCCTGTTCGGCCCATTATTTTCGAGGACAACTGCGCTCCTACGACTTGCGGGAGGGGGAACTGTGGGCCCATTCGGTGGCCACCGCCCTTCTTTCCCAGATCATTGCCGAAGATCTGCAGCGCCAGCGCGCGCTCAGCATCTACACCGCCGGCCTGCTTCACGACATCGGCAAGACAGTGCTGGACCGACAGGTTCCCGACTATTTTGACACCATTTACCTTCTGGTTCGAGAACGTCAGATCACCTTTTTGGAAGCGGAACGCGAGGTCATCGGCATCAACCATCAAGACCTAGGCGCCCTCATTGCCCACCGATGGAATTTTCCTTCGGAAGTGCAAGTGGGCATTCGCTTTCATCACAGCCCTTTAGACGCCAAACATCATCAGGACGTGGCCGCCATTCTGTACGCCGCCAACCGCATCGTTCACAGCATCGGCATCGGCGTGAGCGCCGGGGATTTCCTGCAGCCCGATGCCGACGAGGTCCTGCAAAAGCTGGGCATCACGCAAGACCGCATGGACGCGTATTTCCTTAAAGTCATCGAAGCCATGGAAGACGCCCGCAGTTTCCTCACCCTTGCCTAAAAGCGCGCCCTAGACGAAATAAAAGTCCAGACTCAGAGTCCACTCAAACATCGTGGAGCGCTTGTCCATAGTCCCAAAATGAGCGTGCATTTGCCGGTGGAGGGCCTCAAAACACCAATCGATGGCGTCAAAGCGTTTTTCTGCCACCGTGAAATGGACGATCGGCATTCTTAGAGGGCCTTGAGCTCCTCTTTTCCGCGAACCGTTTTTATCATAAAAAACATTTGTCAGGAGCGTCGCTCGTTGACCGTCCCCAAAGCAGCTCCTATTGGGGCAAAGCCTTTATTGGCCTTGTTATGAAGCCCTTGGTTCACGATTTGGATCGTATTGGGCTGAGGTCGTGTGCGATGAACGCCATGAGAAATTCAGTCACGGTTCCGGGCCTTTTCACTTCAGGGGCATGTTTTTTTGTAACACTGGGGCTGGACTTGAGCAGGCAGGGCCGGGGCTCAAGAGGAGCACGGCCTGGCCCGCTCACACACTTTGCCTTTTGATACAAACCATCAGAAAAGAAACCAGCGGTGTTCCGCGGGCGTCAGGAAAAGGAGATCGCCGCTTGCCGAAAGCTTTTCTGGAAAAGCCCGCGCCATGCGCTGAAAGAGAGGAGGGATGAGGTCCCACGCCCGATGAACCGCCTGCTCCATAGGCTGACGCATCAAGTCATCCAGGATGTTGGAAAGAATACCATCAACGGCTTCGATAACCGCGGCGTTCCATCCTCCGTTGTCACCGGCAAACCCCAACAAAGCGGCACCGGTTCGCCTTTCAAAAGCAAAACCCTGCGCACTTTGAGCCCGAATGACCACGGGGCGCATTGCCCCATCAAAACCGGCAAAGACGATTTCTTGTTGATGTTCGAGCCATTCGGCTTTTTCCAGTCCAGGCGGCATGGCCTGCATCAGCCCGGCGACGGTCTGCTCGTGCAGGCTCTGCACCCATTGAGATGCCGCTGTCAGCCGTTCCATCACATCCACGGCAGCTGAGGCTTCTTTAGCTCTGTCTTCCAAAAGATTCCGAACCTGTGCTCGAATCCCGTCAAGAAACGCGGACAATCCAACGCCGGTCATCCACCAGCCGGAGCCGACGGCATGGATCTTTCGCGCATTCCACGCGGTGACCTTTTCGCTGCGGAAAGTCCCATGGAGGCCGCATGAAAGGTTCAGCACCTCTTTTTTGTTGTCCGTAGCCATCACAATGGCCTGCGTCGTGGTGAGGTAGCAGTAGAAACTCATGTGATTATGCACCTGAGGAGGGTGTCTGAAAATGGTTCGGCCGCGTCCTTTCGGGTTGAGGCAGTTTGGAGAAACGGCCTTCCAGCCGTTCCCCAATAATTGGACCGCGAAGGCGCTCCCACCGCTCGGACATACGGGCCCGTACGAACGCCACCAAGCAAAGGCCTTTTCTCACGGGCTCTTGAGGCTTCTTCCTTGGGAATCAACACTTTTCCCAGACACCCTCGTCCCACACTTCAACGCGAACAGTTTGGGGATCGACCCCGCGACGAACAAGGGCTCTTTGAATGGCGTCCTTGGCCTGCTCGACGGAATCCGCCGAGCCCTCTTCTTTATGGCCCACCTCCACATCGGCGATCCTCCAATGCCAGCCCAAGGGGCCGGCACCGAAACTCTTCCAAAAGACGATAGCTTGCCACGCCATGGGCAACCCCCTCAGGAGCTCATTCAAAACTGTTGTGTGAAGGTTCTAGTGTCCGTAACGAGGATTTTCGCGCACACGGTTTCGCAGGAAAGGCCTCCTGCCCGTTCGCGTACGGGCGCACCAGCAGGAGTCGGTCCCTGCGAAGCGAATCGGAGGCTAACCCCCCTGCCATCGGTGGGACGCGCTTTGACGACTCCGGAAATGTGCGGACCTCGCGCACACGGCTCCCCGTTGGAACATACGGGCTTGTATGAACCCCACTAGAAAAACGTTCTCGAACAGGCTCCTGAGGAGCCTGCCGAGAATACTTTTGTGTGGCTGTACGGTTTGCGCTCCGCACCCCATTTTCGGCTAGCTCCTAGATCGCCTGCGCGTGGGCAAGGAGGTCGTAGTCGCGCACAAGCCTTTCCAGAGCCTTAGGCAATGGTTTTTGGGCCATATAATTTTCGGTGAAAAGTGGATCATCAAAAAGGGCGAGAATATACGAGACATGGCCGGAATAGCCCAAAGGATCCAAGGCCTGAACGGCTCGAGTGAACTCTTCGGCCAGTGCCCAGAGGTCTCGATGCACCACGGGCCCCTTTTGACCGCACGGTTCGACGGAATACAGGCGACGACAAGTGAAGGGTCGAACGGCATAGATGCGGCAGTGCTTTTCCGGATCAAGAAAGGGGCAGAGCAAAAGAAGGCTTCGCTTCTTTTGCTCCCTATTTTCCGCAATCCGTCGCCGCAGGACGGGCGCTTCGAAAACCGACATGGCGTCGATAGCCAAGCTTATGCGCAAGCCTTCCAGGGTCGTCGTGTAAATCTCGCCAACGTTGGTACAGCAGTCAGCGCAGCCGGGTCTGCACGCGGCGCCGGCCACAAAGGGGGCCGCCGTACTCTGAAATGCGTCGTAGAGTCCCTCCAGTTCGCGGACTCTTTCCTCAAACCAGGGAAGCGGCAAAGGCGATGTCATGAAAGACCCTTATTGCCGTTCGAAACTGCGGGCTGCTTTGGTTTTCAAGGTATGTTATGATCATCCATTCGGATTTCGCAAGGCTTTTTCATGGTGGACCGTCGAGGTGGTCATGTTCACGAAGGTGCTTTTATTGAAGATCGTTTTGCCCTTGCTGATCGTTGTCCTGGCGCTTTGGATGGCTCCTTTTTCCTGGGCACGACGGTTGCGCACAAGAATTCGCCTCGGCACCGTAGTGGGCCGCGTTTTAATCCCTCTCCTTTGCCTGGGCGCTTTGGCCTATGGGGCCGACTATGTGATCAACAAGTTTGCCTACAACAAAGAAGAGTCCCGAATCCAGAGACAAGGCGGCCGCACAGGAGTGCTGCCCGTGCCCGATCATGGCAGACCTTTGCGCTCTCCGTGAAGCCTACTCCCCAGCCTGGAC
>NZ_JBRAHS010000020.1:47343-52740 GCF_052743555.1 Desulfosoma sp. | reverse complement strand
ATCGGATCGCAAAGACTTTTGGATTTTTGCCGGGCAGGATTCCCAAAGGCTGCGGTTTTGGGATACAGTCATTGTGCGATCCGCCCAATTGGGCGATGAGTTCATGGAACAGGTCCTTTCTGGGAAAATCCGCCGATCTGTGCGTCCCATGGACGATTTGTGGCTTTCGCCGTGAGACCCGGCCCTTGGGGCAGGGAGTCTTCAGTGGTTCGAGACGCCAATAGCAATGATCTGGAGAGGGTGGCTGAGATTGAGCGGTTGTCCTTTCCCAACCCATGGACACCCTATTATCTGGAAAACGCCCTCAAAGATTTTTTTCTCGTCTATGACGACGGCGAACGGGTGCAAGGCTACCTGGCGGCCACTATTCGGGAGCAGGACCAGAAGGCGGTGATCCTCAAGGTGGCGGTGCACCCAGAGGCACGGGGCCAAGGCATTGCTTCCAGCCTCGTCCAGGGAGCCCTCGACGCTTTTCACCAGCGAGGCATCAAAAATGTGGAACTGGATGTGAAGATCATCTCGGCGGGGGCCGTGCATCTTTATGAAAAATTTGGTTTTCGGATTCAGCGCATGGTCACCGTGGATCTGGACGACACCAGTTTCATGGTGATGAAAAAAGAAATTTAGCGAAACGGAACATCCCTGCATGCGGCGTCCGCCGCGACCCATGGAGCCGTACCCATCTGAAGTCGCGGATGGCGCCGCTCCGACATGTGGGGTCGTTGCTGTCGAAATGCTTTGTGAAAGTGGCAGGGTACCAGGGTCGCGGCTTGCGCCGCTTCCACAATAGGCATCGTCGCTGTGCACCAGCGCCCAAGAGAATATTGGTGGACGAGCTCCGCAGAACACCTCAACTCCAAAGGATTTCAAGTGACGTCAGCCAGGCCGTGAGAAGGAGGGGGGCAGATTCGGGTTCTTTGCAGGCTCTGGAGGATTCTTTCAAAACGAAAGGGTTTTTCCACGAAATCGGCGGCCCCCTTGGCCAGGAGTTCTTCGCGTTTGTGCGGATCCAAGTAACCCGTGGCAATGATGACCGGAAGGTTTGGATAACGGCGAAGAATCTCAGTCAGGCACCGTGCGCCGCCCATGCCCGGCATGTTGAGGTCCAAGATGACGCCGGCGGGCTTCTGTTCCATGATTTCCAAGAGCTCTAAGGCCGATTCCCCGTTTGAAGCCGTGGCCACTTCCAAACCGTAGCTTTCCAAAAGGTTTTGACCGATTTCCAAAAGATGGGGTTCATCGTCCACCAACAAAATCCGCAATCCCGCAAGATTCACAAGCGGCAACGCCTCAACATCGGGCATCACGTCGCCGGTGGCGATGGAGGAAATGGGAAAATAGAGATCAAAGCGTGTACCTTTGCCCGATTCGCTCTCGCACGTGATGCCTCCGCCGAACCGCTTGATGACACTGTAGACAATGGCCAGCCCCAGCCCTGTGCCCTTGTCCGGACCCTTGGTGGTAAAGAACGGCTCATAGATGCGTTCTTGGATCGCCCGAGGAATACCAAGCCCCAAGTCGGCGATGGATAACTGTATGGCGGGCCCTGTTCGAAGCATGCCCAGCTTTTGCGCCATCACCTCATCCACCGTCGCCTGACGCGTTTCGATGGTGATGGTGCCACCGTCGGGCATGGCGTCTCGAGCATTCATGACCAGGTTCATCACCACCTGTTCCAACTGGTTGGCGTCCGCCAGGACCCTGCCCAAGTGACTTTCGAGACGTAAATTCAACCGGTAGGTTTTAGGCAGAACCCGCTCCAGCATCTCGCACACCCGAACCACGGCGGCGTTGACATCCACGGAAGCCACTTTTCCATCGGTTTTTCGTCCATAAATCAGCAGCTGACGCGTCAGGTTGGCTCCTCGGTTCACTGTCTGAAAAAGCTTGTCCAGAAGCATGTGATCTGGATGGTCGGCACTGGTGCGCCGTGCGAGGATCTGCAGGAAGCCGTGAATCATCTGCAAAATGTTGTTGAAATCGTGAGCGATGCCTCCGGCGAGCGTTCCAATGGCTTCCAATTTTTGAATCTGCACCAGCTCCTGTTCCATTTGCCGTTTATCGGTCACGTCTCGAGCGATGCATAGGAGGGCCGGCCGCTGCTGCCATTCCATGGGCACCACGTTCATGTCCACCCAAAGCGTGCGTCCTGATGGGTGCTGCAGACGCAGCGTCCGCAAAGGGGGCGCCGCTTGCGGGTGCAGCTCCAGCTCTTCGAAAAGCTCCACGAGAGCATCCTGATCATCATCGGCCACAAATTCCATCAGCAATCTGTCCTCAATCTCTTTTAGAGGAAGGCCTAAAAGGGTTTGGGTGCGTGGATTGGGAAAGCGCACCCGCCCCTCCTGGCAGATGAAGATGGCGTCGTTGGCGTTTTCCACAAGATGCCGGTACTTGGTTTCCGTTTCCTCCACCGACGATTCCAATTTCTTGGAATACAGTTCCAACTTGGCTTGTGTTTCCGCCAGTTCATGTCGAAGAACATAGTCGCGCCACCGGTGCCTGTGGTCGATGTGGGCAGCGATGAGAATGATGGAAAGCGTGCTCAGGATAAAAAGATTGTGCGCCACAAAGGTGTTCAAAGCCGGATGCGCGTCGAAGCCCAATGCCGCTCCAACATAACCAGCATAAAGAAGCAGGCTGTGAATGGCCAACTTTTTGACCGAAACGGGCAGGACGACACAGTAGGAGAGAAAGACCAAATTGAGTCCCGCGTAGTAGGGTGTGCGGGTTCCGCCCGTGTCCACGATCATGGCGATGATACACAGGCCTATAGCATAGAAGGCGACGGTGCCTAAAACAAAGCTGGGGAGCGGCCAACAGCGTTGTCGATTGCACAGGTAAAGCCCCCAGCAAAGGATGGCCGCAAAAATGCGGTAGACCATGAACTTTTCAAAAAAGGACGGAAAGAGCAAAGCGTCGAGGATGCCGAACAGAGGCATGAGCGTGCCGCCAATGATCAGGATGACGTTTACCCGAACGCGCAGAAGGGCGTCGATGTGCTTTTGAAAACCCTTGACGAGACTTTCCCGGTCCTCCGGCCTGGGCAAAAGGGAAGGTGTTTCCAAGGCCCGAAGTGTGCCGGTGAGCGTGTCGTGGACCATGGTGCGAAGCTTTTCCGCGTCGTGTTTGTCCATCCGCCGACACCTTTTTCAGGAAGAGCACGTTTTCAATTCTCGATACGTCACAGCAAAAAGATTGATTCCTTCCGGTTCGGCAAGGACCTGCACGCACCGTTCGAAGGGTGTCTCGGAAAAGATGTCCCGCAGTTCGCTTTCCGTTCGGTAAATCAGCTTCCAGCGCAACATATGGTCCATGATGGCTCGGTTGGGATTGTCGGGGGAGAAATTGCCGATGATGAGGCATCCTCCAGGCTTTAAGTACTCGTAGCATCGAGTGACCAGAGCGGTAAACAGCCGTCGGTCCAGGTAGTCGGCCAAGCCGGACGAATAGATGATATCCTGGGGAGCCAGTCGATGGCGAGTGCGGCCCAGCGCCCAACGAACGGCATTGTCGTTCAAATAACGAATTTTCGCTCCATGCGCAAAAGTGTTCACCGTGTTGTCAGCGTAATGCAGAGCTTCAACATCGGTATCCATCAAGGTGGCTTCCACACGGTCCTGTACGGGACACTCCTTTAAAAAGTCAAAAAATTCCCGGCTGGATCCGCAGGCCAGATGGAGCATCCGCATGGGGTCACAGGAATTCAGCTTGCGGGCGACACAGCGCCCTAATTCCTCGGCTAGCAACTTCCGCCGTCCCCGCACGGCTCGAGACGCCGGCGCATGCAAGCACCAGGCATCCACCAGAAGGCCCAGCTTGCCGTCTCCGTCCGGCGTGTTGCGGTAGATCATCTCCATCATCAAAAAGTCACCGGCATAACCTTTGGGTTTGTAATAAGCGCGCTCCGCGAAACGGCTTCTCATGAGATAAGGAAAAATTTCCTTAAAGACATGATTCCATGCCTCATCTTGAAATTCACTTTGAGCGATGAAAGGTTCCAGGTCCTGCAGGTTCCGGTTGAAATGATTTAAAATGGCAGTGCAGCGTTCCTGCAGGCGTTCCTGTTCCTTGCCGTTGTTTTGAAGAGCATAGCTCAGGTCAAAGAAATCCGCCTTTGTTTTTTCCACAAGCTCCCTGATCAGTGTGCCTTAAGGGGTGGGTAAGAAGGTGTCGGGCAGCGAGCGGCCTTCATGGAAATGACGGCGCCCTGTAGAAAGAGAGGCGGCGTAGGCCGTCAGGGGTTCTCGTTCATCGAGCACACGGCGGAACTTGGCACACACGGACCGGGCTACATCCGTGATGAAAAGGCTGTAGCCGTGCGGATCCACGGAACGCAAAGCCTCCATGGACGCCCAGTCGTAGACGCGCAACACGGCGCGTTCCACGGCTCGAACGTGCCGGACTCGAGAAACACCGTCGAAAAATCCCATCTCGCCGAAAAATTCCCCCGGACCGATGCAGGCCACGGCGATCGTGGTGCCGTTTTGACCAAAGGCGACTTCCACCGCGCCCCGTTCCACATAGTAGAGGCATCGCTCTTGAGCCCCTGGAGCAAAGATGTGGTCGCCCCTGCCGTAGACCGCCCTGTGCCTGATGGTCGGCAAGGCCTCCTGCAACGCTTCCATGCCCATGACCTCCCGAGACTTCAGCCGCCCGCTCACCAACACATGTCGTGCGCGCAACCCAAGCCGCGATGCTTTACGGCTCCTTCCCATTGAAACAATCGGCGCAAAAAGACGTGACCTTAAGTCTTTTGATGGACCGTAGCCAAACCGTCCGGCACCTTCTGGTTCAGAATGATCCAGCCCACATCCTGGAATCCCGGTCGAGTGGATGCTTTTGACCCATGCATCTCTGCGTTGCGCAAGGACTCCTCAAACAACGCCATGACGCCGGCGACGTTTTTTTAATAAGTTCCAGCAATCATTAAAAGAAAAAATTTTTGTGGAGTCGCGGCGCGCCGCCGTGCAACTTGGCACATCCGTTGCTATAGTAGAGAAGCGTCAAGGAAAGGTTCCCGGGAGCGGAAATTCTCATGAAAAACTGTTCAGAACACGAAAGGAGCTTAACCATGAAAGGCATGCGATGGATGGTGGTTCTTGGGTTGGTTGTGGTGGCGGCGATGCCCGTGTGGGCTCGAGGGCCCTATGGAGCCGGCATGGGGCCGTGTTGGGCGCTGTCTTCGCCTGAAGGGCAGGCATTCGCTAAGGATGTGGCCCCCTTACAGCAGCAGTTGTATCAAAAGCGGTTGCAGTATCAGCAGATGTTGAACAATCCCAACGCGGATCCTGCAGCCCTGGGGACATTGGCTCAAGAAATGCAACAAATCCGCCGGCAGATTTGGCAAAAGGCTCAGGATGCCGGCATTCCGTGCGGCTACGGCCCTCGAGGGCA
>NZ_JBRAHS010000020.1:25560-47243 GCF_052743555.1 Desulfosoma sp. | reverse complement strand
TTTGGCAAAAGGCTCAGGATGCCGGCATTCCGTGCGGCTACGGCCCTCGAGGGCATGGAGCCGGCATGGGGCCGTGTTGGGCGCTGTCTTCGCCTGAAGGGCAGGCATTCGCTAAGGATGTGGCCCCCTTACAGCAGCAGTTGTATCAAAAGCGGTTGCAGTATCAGCAGATGTTGAACAATCCCAACGCGGATCCTGCAGCCCTGGGGACATTGGCTCAAGAAATGCAACAAATCCGCCGGCAGATTTGGCAAAAGGCTCAGGATGCCGGCATTCCGTGCGGCTACGGCCCTCGAGGGCAAGGGATGGGCTGGGGAATGGGACCCGGCGCGCCGCAGGTTCAGTAGGTCGTCTCACCCGGAGGTCGCCTCGACCACCGGGTGATCCCCTCGCGAAAGGCCAAAAATCTTCCACTCTTGGGACTAAAGCTCGGTGTGCACCTGTTCCAGAATCGGTGTACACCTGTTCCGAAAAAGGCTTTTTCCGGTAAATGCGGGCGTTTCGCCCGCCTTTTCTTTGGGCTGAAAGCCCCAGGCCCTGCGCCGTAATGGTTTGGCCTCGTCCTTTCGGCGTGGAGCTGGAGGAGCGGTGCAGGCGACCCCAATCCGATGCGGGTTCCATGGCCATGCGGGTACATGTGGGAATCGCGGCTTACGCCGCTCCTGCTGCACGTGCTCTCACACAGGCTCCTGTGGACCTTGTTTGATGATGCGTTTGAAAGAGGGAGTCCTGGAAATTACCATTCAAAGCTCTGAATGACGATAATGCCGCGTTTTTGCGCCTTCTTCAAAGGCTCGCTTTTGGCAAAGTGGGTCACGAGCACAGGGATGACCGGTCCTCCGACGATCTCTTCCACCACGTCCACTGTTTCCTGAAGCTGCGTCAATTTGGCCCGGTCGTCCAAACGCAGAACGGATTCCCCCACAAGATGGGCTTCGTGGCCTTCTTTACGGACCCGCCCGAAGAAATTGACCTCCCGCCCTCCGACTTCCGTGCGCACCAGCCGTTCCAGCACATCGATACCGTACTTGGCCTTGAGAAAGCCTGGCAGATGGCGGTAGGCCTCACTTTCCAAGGCGTAGGCCACACTGCGCGCCAATCCGCCGACCTGTTCGCGCACCGTCCCCAGACCTATGGCCAACTGCTCGATAGCTTGCTGCATTCGAGCTTGAGCGGCCAGCATCTCCTCAAAGCGTTTTTCGGTGCGCCGTTGCGCCTCGGCAAGTTCCTCAAATCTTTGTTCCAAGCGTTGGTGAGCCTGGGCCAGCGCTTTGAGTCCCTGTTCCGTACGTTCTTGAACGGCAGCAAGTTTTTCGACGGTGGCCTCAAGGCGCTGTAGTGTTTTTTCCGTTTTGGCTTGAGCCTCCGCGAGGGTTTTGATGATCTCCCTCAATTGATCAAAGTCCGAACGCGTAACGGATTGTTCCCATTGCCGCTTTTGCCTTTCCACCTCTTCCAGGACAGCGGTCAGCACATCCCGAAGGGGTGGCTCCAGTTCAGAAAGTTTTTCCACAAGGCCATGCTGGTCATCGGAAGTCCTTCAACCCATGATGGCTGACAAGACAGCACTTTTTTTGGAATTTTATCCTTGTCGTCATACGGATCAACACAAATCCCATCGCACTGAGCCTCTGCATCTCGGCTTCATGGACGGAATTTCGGGTATGGCACGACTAGCTCGCGCGAAGTTCTCTGACGAGCATGTCTGAGTGGTTTGGCCGCGTCCTTTCGGCTTGAGGCTGTAGGAGCGCCGCAAAGCGCGATAGGCCGTCACGGCTTGCGCTGCGCCTACGAGAGGTGTTCTCGAACAGGCTCATGTGCAAGTGCCAGCCCTGCGGACCATCGCTCCCTTTTAAGAAGGCTTTGTGGGACCTTTACGTACCGGGGGGGAGTCAAAAGCCGGAGGCCTGTTGGCGCATGAGGGCCAGAGGCATGTCGGCGATCATCTTTTCCAGTGTTTCCGGGGTCAGCCCACAGAGGCGCACGGCAGGAATCACAGGCCGGGGGTCCAGCCTTTCCAGCTGGCTTCCCGCCAAAAACCGGTTGGTGATGAAATCGGCCACGGTGATTAAAGCCACTTCTTGCGGCGCGGCACGCATACCGTTCACATCCGCTTGGTGATGCCCGGAAATGACGTCGGCCACGTCCACGGGCAAGTTCCATTGTTGAATCAAAAGAGCCCCCACTTCGGTATGATCCATACCGAAGAGCTCTTTTTCCACGTCCTTTAACGGGCGTTCGCCGTGCAGGGCCTGACGGTAAAACAGCGGCGCGCACTCGGCCACCATTTGGTCCAGGACAATCTTGCCGATGTCGTGCAGTAAACCGTACGTATAGGCTCGACCCTGAGACATACCGAGCCGCCGGGCCATGAATTCGGCTCCCAAGGCTGTGGTCACGGCATGCTGAAAAAGCCCTCCTTTACACAAGGAATAGCCGCCGACCGTGGACGGAAAAACCCCCGAAAGGAATGCAGAAAGCGCTATTTGCAGAAGGCGCCTTTCGCCCAGAAAAACGAGGGCCCTGTCCAAGGAATTGATCTTTTCCGGGGCGCCGTAGATGGGAGCGTTGCAAAGGGCCAAGACCTTGGCCGCAAGCACCTGATCCAACCGAATCTCTCGGCTGATTTCTCCCATCTGATATGTTTCGGAACGCAGAAGGGCGAGGATCTTAAAGGCAATCTGGGGAATCGGTTTGACGTCCCTTATGGCTTTTTCGAGGGATTCCTTAGCGGGCCTGCAGATTTCAGCAGACCGTGAGGGGCGAAAAAAATGGCTGCCCACGGGAATGATTTCCGGCGTCCAATGGCGGCAATGTAGACGCAGGCAACACGTGAAGGTGCCGCCCGTCTCGCTAAGCAGCACCGGAATGCGCGCCGCCCTCAAAAAAAGTTCCACGCGTTCCAGGGTGCGGGCCCCGATTTGCAGATCCAACTGCACATCGTCGCTGGGGCCGACGATGGCGCCGCCGGCCACGGCCGCTTGCAAGCGGGATGGTTTGGCTCCTTTTTGCTCAAGAGCCTCAAGGAACAAGGGAAGCCCTGTGGACGCGTAGCGCAAGGGTTCTGCAGGAACGTTTCCGACGGAGAGAGGTTCGGCGAGCAGCGCGTGGAACAGACCGCCGACACCGGCTTCCCGATCCCACAGTGCCACTCCTACACATGTGCCCAGGTAAGCTTCCAAAACCTCGTGACCTTGACGGCATACCGCCATGTCTCCGGAAGGTATGATCACACCCAGCTCCTTGGAATGTTGCGATTTTCCCTGCGCTGCTCCCACGAAAAGAAGTTTCCGGCAAGGTGCGAGAGCCTAATAACGAAGGCTTATTTTTTTCAATATGGGGACCTGAGACGCTGCCGCCCATTGGACCCGAAAATGACCTCGAAGATGCCTTGTCCCTCCAATTTTTACTACAAAACCCTTTGTCTTGTCATTTGTCAAAAAAACGGTCATTCCCACGCGCTTGTCCAGACGAATGGGTCCTGCGCTGATGGGAAAGCGAACCGCTTTGCATGTGGAGAACATCCCTGGGCGGACGCGACGTTTATTTCGTGGTGATTAAGTCCTTAATGGCTTCGTATTTCTTGTCACCGATGCCTTGCACCTTTTTAATGTCTTCGGTGTTCTTGAAAGGGCCGTGGGTTTGGCGGTGTTGGATGATGCGCTCGGCGATGGCGGGTCCGATTCCGGGAAGCGCTTGCAGCTGTGTCGCATCGGCGGTGTTAATGTTGATAAGGTTGGACGATTTTCCTGCACTCGAAGTTTGTTGCTGGCTCAACGCGGGTGCAGCGAACAAGGCCATGCAGGCGGCGAGCACGAGGCACCAGACCGCCTTCTGGCGCGGCGTCGAGGAGTTCTTCATTCTCATGGTTCACTCCTTATGCCCTGCCGACGGCGTCCGCCCCGGGATGTCCGTTGGATATTGGCTATTTTCATATCCAGACGCCAGCCTGGTGTCGAGAGAAAAATACAGGAACCCCCATGCATGAGCTCGTACCGTGGCAGATTTCTGTGTTATGGAGCACGCGAAAAGACTTGCCGCTTGATGTGCGGGCAGGCCCGTGGCAGACTGAACCCACTCGATGGTAGACGGGACGAAAGGATGCCGTATGCGAGAGCTGGTTGAGCTGACCAAAACCCTTATGAGCTTTCGCACCATGCACTCCCGACCGGAAGAAATCCGCCGCTGCGCCGATTTTATCGAATCCTACCTTCGGGATATTCCCGTCACGGTGCAGCGCATGGATTGCGAAGGCATTCCTTCCCTGTGGGTGATTCCCACAAAGGGGCGTGTTCCGGTGCTTCTCATGAGCCATATCGATGTGGTGGACGCGCCGGAATCTCTCTTTGAGCCTCAAGAGCGGGATGGTCGTCTGTACGGTCGAGGTAGCATCGATGACAAGTACGCGGTGGCGCTGTCGATGACACTGCTCAAAGAGCACATGCAAGAATTGGCGGCTCAGGGGCTCTCCCAAGACGCCCTCTCCTTTGGGATTCTCATTACGGGCGACGAGGAAGTGGGCGGCTATCGCGGGGCTCGTGCCGCATTGCCGCACATCCCCGCCGATTTCGCCATTGCCCTTGACGGCGGAAGCTTCACGGAAATCATTGTCAAAGAAAAGGGGATTGTGCGCCTTCGCCTGACGGCACGGGGCAAAACGGCCCATGGAGCCCGCCCGTGGCTTGGGGTCAACGCCATCGAAGTCCTTATGGAAGATCTTTTGGCCGTCAAACGCCTTTTTGCCGTCGAGACGGACGATCACTGGCATCGCACGATGAACATCGGCATCGTTCGAGGCGGCTCTTCCGTCAACCAGGTGCCGGACGTGGCGGAAGCGCACCTGGACATTCGCTACACGGAGAACGACGATCCGAAAGCCCTTGTGGAAGCCGTCCGTCGCGTGGTCCGTTCCCACGTGGACGTGCTGGAACAGGAGCCCCTGTTTTTCGGAGAAGCGGCGGGTCCTGTCGAGACCTTGATGCGTCTGGTGCCGGAAGCGCGACTGGGGCGAGCCCACGGGGCCTCCGATGCCCGCTTTCTTTCCCAATTCGGCATTCCCGGTATTGTCTGGGGCGCCGATGGAGAGCACAGCCAGCACGCGGAAGACGAACATGTCATCATCGATAGTCTGGTGCAGCTTTATGAAACGTTGCGTCGGTTCCTACGCCTTGTAGGACGGGTGTGAAGATGGTCCCGGCCGGGTACTGCGACCTCAACGAAGGAAGGGCTATGAACCAAAAACCTCGGTTGCTTGTGTGGAACTTCACCCGCGAAGAAAAAGAAAAAACTGGATCGCGTGCTGGACCTGGTCAAGGCGCCTCCGGCCTTCAGTATCTTGCCCGAGCAAGGCCATCTGCTGGTTCGGGAGATTGTGCAGGGCGGTCGACGGGACAGCGAACCCTTTGTGTGCGATGAAAAGATCGTCCTTTTTTACAACATTCCCCAAAAAGGCATTTTTTTTCTGATCCAAAAGTTTAAGGACGCCGACCTTCCCAGGCCCATCTTTGCTGTGGTCACCGAACATTCCATCAACTGGCCTTTCAGCGAGCTGGCGGCGCACCTGATCCAAGAACGCCGGCAGGCTCTGGAACGCAGCGCCCATGAATTCAAAGGCGAAACACCGGCATGAACGCCCAAAACCAAGGCACTGCCGCCACAATTGGCTCAACTCATTGGGCCATGGAGTGTTTGGGTGATGGCGAGGCGGCGCCATCAAGGGGTCCGCTGAAGGCGTGCCCCGCGACGGGAGTCTGCGGCCATGCCATTGGTGATGAAAAAGGCTCGTGGGCCGCAGGGAAAGTTGCGCGCCGAAAGGTGTACCGGTGAACGCTCAAAGAGGCACGCAACACGAAAGGACTGAGACGAGGAGGGAACCATGAAAGCATGCCGCGGAATCCTTCTGTGGACGGTCTTGAGCGCGTGGTGCCTTGCGTGGCCGACCGCAGCGACGGCGGTCGTTCAGGAACGCACCGTGACTATCAGCCAAGGCGGTCTCGCTCTGGTCCGAGAAGTGGACACGGTGGCGCTCCCCCCGGGACGTCACACCGTGGTGTTGGAAAATTTTCCACGGACCATGGATCTGGAAAGCCTTTCCGTGCGGCCGTTGACCGACGTGGAAACCGTGGTTTCCTACGATGTGGTGAGCCATTTTCGACCCATTACTGAAAATCAGTTGCTCAAAAGTTATGTGGGCAAACCGCTGGATGTGGTGATCACCAACCCCAAAGGAAGCCTGGACGCCCGAATGGTGCGGCGCGTGCAACTGGTCTCCGACGGCGGTGAAGGCGGATCGCCGGTGTTTCTGACGGACGAAGGCGTCTACACCGGGGAATATCACGGCATCTTTTTCCCTTCGCTTCCTGAGGAGTTATCTCTTGGGCCCAAAGTTTTTTGGAATGTGGAAAATAAGAGCAAGGCTCCGTTGGAAGTGCGGGCGGAACGCCTCTATGAAGCCGGCGGACTGCAATGGAAGGCTCTGTACGGGCTTTACCTGAACGAAGAAGCATCCCAGGCGGTTCTGGACGGGCGCATTGTCGTGCACAACACCACGGATATGGAATTTCCCGGGGTGCGGGTGGTGCTTCTGGCGGGAGACCTACAGCGCGTGCTTCGACGGGACCGGGTCATGAGGGCCGCCATGGCGGCTCCTCAGCAAGCTCTCATGGACAAGCCCGGTGCTGTGGAGGAGGCTGCCGCCTTTGAGTACCATCTGTATCGACTTGCCGACCCCGTGCATCTGCCGGCGGGGGATCCCCTGCAGATTCCTTGGGTGAAAGCTTCGGCCGTCCCCATAGAAAAGCGTGTGGTGAGCACGGGAAACGGATCCGGCGCGGATTGGGGCTTTGAACGAAAAGAGAGTCGGAACCAGCCGGTACGGGCTCTGATCGATATTCAAAATGAAGTGGCTTCGGGCTTGGGGATACCATTGCCGGCCGGTGTCATTGCCGCCCGTATGATCACCGGTCAGGGCGAAGTGATTCCTCTGGGCGAAGAGGCCATTGGTCATACCCCCGTTCACGGGACGCTCCATCTGGAATTCGGTCGTTCCTTTGACGTGCAGGTGGAGCGGACTCTGGAGGATATCAAGAAGGTCGGTCAAAACGTCCAGCGCCTGCGGTGGACGCTGGTGGTGAAAAACGCTAAGGCGCAGGCGCAACGCGTCATCTTGGAAGAGAATCTGTCGGGAGATTGGAAGATCCTTCAATCGAGCCAGCCCTATGAAAAGGTGCACGCGGGGTTGGTGCGTTTTGCTGTGGATGCACCCGCTCAGGGCCAGGTGCAGTTGACCTACGAGGTGGAAACCACGACGCGGTAAAACGGATTCCACCTCGGAACGGCCGCCGCTGATTTTCAAGGGCTCACGGATCCTCCCGTTCCCTATGGATCGCTCCTTGTAGAGGTCGCGCGCCCTGGCGGTTCGCAGATTCGCGGACGGCCGGGAGGCCATCCCTCCGATAGAAAGGGGCACGCCCTTTCCATCGACCCTGAAGGGACCGGCTCCAGCCGATCCACCCCTTGGCCGACGCCCAAGGATGCTTTTCATCCGTTCAAAGGGACGCTCGCATGGATTTTTGGCAAGCCGTTGCATGCCGAAAGCCGGCCGGAATCAGGGAAGGTGGCCCGAGCAGAGCCGACGGGCCAGATCTTCTGCCGCCTGCACGGCTCGAGGCCCGGGGCGTGAATACAAGGCCTCTTCCACTTCAAGAACCTGCCCCAAACGCACGGCGCGCAATCTGTCGAAATGCGCGCGGTTGTGCGGAGGCTCGGGATTGGGATTCATGGGCCCCTTTTGCACGATGTACACATCGGGATCCAGGACCAGAAGATTTTCCACAGACATCTGCACAATGGGGTCGGGAAAGGAAACCGCATTGATGGCCCCCACTGCTTCCATGACGGCCTGAGGCATGCCGCCGCGGCCGGCCACGGCCAGAGGATCAGCGCGGATTTCAAAAACGAGCCTCGGGTGCTGCGACGTGCCCCGACACGCGGATCGAACCGCTTCAAGGCGACGCCGTAAGGCGTCCACGGTCCTTCGAGCTTGTTCCTCTCGGCCGATCAGCAGGCCGAGCCGCTCCATGGCCGAAAAAACCCCTTCAAAATCCTTGGGACCTAAAATCACTATGGGAATCCCCGCTTCTTCCAGACGGGCCGATTCCGGTATGGCGCTTCGGCGGCTGGCGCTCTGGACCACCAGATCGGGTTTCAGCCCCAGGATCATTTCCACGTTGGGGCGCATGTGCGTGCCCACAGAAGGCAGCCTTAGAATGTCCGGCGGAAAGGTGTCGGCCTGCGTCCGCGCCGCCAGGACGTCTTGGGCTTCCATGGCGTAAAGCATTTCCGTAAAGGCTCCATAAAGCACAATGACTCGTTGCGCCGGAGCTTCCAGACGCACGGTTCGGCCCGCATCATCCACCACCTGAACGGGGGCTGCGTCGCATGCCCCACGCACGGCCCACAGAATTGCCACCAAAAAATACAGCCACAGCCGCCTTCGAACTTGATCGGCCATACGGCACCCTCCTTCGACGTTCTCCTTTGTGTTCATGATTGCGCGGACTTCATGGCTCGTGCGGCTCACCGGCCGCAGAGCTGCGCGCAAAAAAAACCTGCCGCACCCCGTTCCGCCCCGGCACCGAGTACACAAAAGCCGAAGTTTCGTAGACCTTTTCCAGAATTTCGGGCTGCAGCACGTCGCACGTCGGGCCGTCGGCCACAATGCGGCCGCGTTGCAAAAAGACCAGTCGCTGACAAAAGACGGCGGCGGTGTTGATGTCGTGCAGGACAAAGACCACGGTGCGCCGCTCCTTTTCCTGCAAGGCTTTGAGCAGATGAAAAATGTGCAGCTTTCGGTGCACATCCATGGCGGAAACGGCCTCATCCAGCACCAGAACCGGCGTGTCCTGGGCCAGCGCCTTGGCCACGAAAACCCGCTGGCGTTCGCCGCCACTGAGTTCCGTGATGGGGCGATCGGCAAGATCCAACGTGTCGGTCCAGACCATGGCCTGCTCAATACGCTCGGCGTCTTCAGCGGTTTCCCGGCCGCCGCCCCGTTGATGAGGGTATCGTCCCATGGCCACCACCTCGCGGCACGTAAAGGGATAGGCCACTTGAAGATCCTGAGGCACCACGGCCACAAGGCGGGCCCTTTCGCGGTGTGGTATCGCGGCCACGTCCTTTCCGTTCAAATGAACAATTCCCGATCTGATGGGCAACACGCCGGTGAGGGCCAGGACGAGCGTGGTTTTTCCGGATCCGTTGGGTCCCAAAATCCCCACAAACTCCCCCATTTTTATGGTGAGATTCACCTCCGTGAGAACCTTTCGGCCTGGATACCCGCAGTGAAGGTGTTCGACCTGAATCACAGCACGACGGACCTTTTCTTGTGCACAAGCAGGTAGGCGAAAAAAGGAGCGCCCAAAAGGGCTGTGACCACGCCCAGCGGGATTTCTCGACCGTCGGAAAGAACGGTTCGCGCCAGCGTATCGGAAACCAGCGTCAGAACGGCTCCGAGAATCATGGACGCGGGAAGAAGCCGACGGTGGGACGGTCCCAGGCACAGGCGAGCCACATGCGGGACCACCAATCCGATGAATCCCACCACGCCGCTCACGGCCACGGCGGCAGCCGCCACAAGGGACGCCGCGCCCAGCACGCGCCGACGCACCTTCTGCGTGTCCACACCGCTGTGATACGCCGCCGTGTCCCCGAGAGCCAGAAGATCCATTTCTCGAGCATAAGCGAAAACAACCCAGGAACCTGCCCCCATGTAGGGAAGCACCGCCAGCACATGGCGCCAGCTTCGCCCCGAGAGACTCCCCATGATCCAAAACACAATGGCGGAAAGGGATTCCTCGTGAAGGCTTTTCAAAAGACTGATGCCGGCTGAAAGAAACGTGGACACGATAATCCCCGCCAGCACCAGCGTCGTGGGATGCATTCGGCCTTGCAGACGCCCCAGAACCATGGCGAGGCTCAGAGCCCCCACGGCGCCGGCAAAAGCGGCGGCGGGCAGCAGGCTCATGCCCGCCAGCTTCCACGACGCCCATCCGCCGAGAATGGTCAGAGACGCTCCGAAAGCCGCCCCGGTGGAAACGCCCAATGTGAAGGGATCCGCCAAAGGGTTCAGCAAAATGCCTTGATAGACGGTGCCCGAGAGGGCTAGGGCGGCGCCCACCACCAAAGCCAAAACGATGCGCGCCAAGCGCAAATGAAAAACGATGTAGTGGGCCGTGACGGCATCCTGTGCCGCCGGTGCGGATGTTGTGGAAAAGATCGAAGCGAGGAGGTGCCAGAGGGTGCCGGAATCGATGGCATAGGGTCCCAAGGTGAGGCAATAGACGGC
Source organism: Desulfosoma sp. (assembly GCF_052743555.1). Classification (NCBI taxonomy): domain Bacteria; kingdom Pseudomonadati; phylum Thermodesulfobacteriota; class Syntrophobacteria; order Syntrophobacterales; family Syntrophobacteraceae; genus Desulfosoma; species Desulfosoma sp. The sequence goes on along the minus strand of NZ_JBRAHS010000020.1, from coordinate 36,898 downwards.
CAGAGCCAGAACGGAAAGGACGGCCAAAATCCAAAAGAGACGCGAGCGCTCTCCTGGCCCCGAAGGCCTGGATCGGGCCGGCGGCGTCTTCGCCGAATTTTCGGGGGGGAAAGGGTGTGCTGCGTCAGGGGCTTCCACAAAATCCACAGGCTGTCCTCGATGCCTTACGTGGAACCACCGCCCTTTTTGACAATGAGCAGTGAAAGGTAATGGGGTTTGAGGTTTTCAAGAGCAGCGAAATCCTTTTCCACCACCTGGCCTTCCAGGCCGCAGCGGCTCACAAAACAGACGGAATCCTGAAGGCCTGATCGCCGAATCTGGTCCAGAATCTCCGGAAAATGCTTGTACGCTTTCATCAACACCACACTGTCGGAAAAGGGAAGAACCTGGGAAAGACGCCGGCCGCCCTTGGCCCCCGAAATGACCGTCAAAGTTTCTTCGGCTTCCGCCAAGACGACCCCGGCACAGGCGGCGGCTGCCTGGTAGGAGGTGATGCCCGGAACAATTTCCACGGGCACCTCGGAAAGCCGCTGTCGAATCGTTCGCCAAAGATAAATGAAGGTGCTGAAGGTCATGGGATCGCCCAGGGTGACAAAAGCCACGTCCACACCGCTCTCGAGCCGAGCCGCCACGGTATCGCAATTGGCCCGCCAGGCGCTTTCCAGGCGGTTTTTGTCAAAGGTCATGGGGAAGTCCAGCGAGTGGACGGGAATCCCCTTGGGCAGATGGCGCCGGACGATGTCCAAAGCCAGGCTGTAATCGTTGGAGGATGAAGAGGCGGCGAACACATGGCCCACACGGCCGAGAACCTTCACCGCTTTCAGGGTCAGCAAGTCCGGATCTCCGGGACCCACACCGATGCCGTAGAGCGTACCCAGCATGCACCTGTTCCTTTCCTATGCCGTAATGTGGGGTCATGCAGGCCCCAGGCCATAGGCCAATTCCAGCAGCGCGTGCAGAACAGCCACAGCCACGGGGCTGCCGCCTTTTCGGCCCAGCACCGTGATGGATGGCACGGCCTGAAACTGCCACAGGGCTTCCTTGGCGGTGTCGGCTTGGACAAAACCTACGGGCACTCCCACCACGAGCGCCGGCCGAATCCGTTCGTCATGCATGATTCTGAGGGTTTCCAAAAGTGCCGTCGGCGCATTACCCACGGCGACGATGATTCCGTTCAGGGTCGTGCCCAAACGGCGAAAGGCGGCCGCGGATCGCGTCAGCCCCTCTTTTTCCGCCGTCTCGCGCACGCCGGCTTGGGACGCCGGCACTACCACGGCATTGCCGAACCATTGCAGCCGCGTGGGAGATAGGCCTACCTGGACCATGCGCGTGTCCACAACAATGGCGGCGCCTTGGCGCAAGGCCGCGCAACCCGCCTTGACAGCCAGCGGATGAATGCGAATGAGCCGAGCGAATTCTAAATCGCCCGTTGTGTGAATGACACGGCGCACAATGGACCACTGGTCCGGAGGAAAGTCGTGGGGACCCATTTCCGCGTCGATGATGCAAAAACTCTGTTCTTCGATGGTCTTTCCCGCCGAAACAAGCGGTGTGGCTGCGCCGTCGAAGGCACGTTCCTGTGTTTTCATGCGCTACTCCACGGTGAACAAAAAAAATCCTTGAAACGTCACCGTTCCAAGGATTGCACCCTTTTTCTTCATCCCAAGGATCACTCAAAGACCTTTTCCTCGAAGTCTTGGAGCGTCGAAGAGCCCTTTGCCATCGGGGTCTCTTTCGTGACGGAATGCAGGCAGGTCTTCTGGCTCACGGATCTTCCTACAGGCCGCCCTTCCCGTCCCATGCCCATGGAACAGTGGGTTCATCGGCCTTCGTCCCCGTTCACAGCGGCGGGACCGCGACGGAATCGCACCGTCTTCCCTTTTAAACCCGCGTTGGAGTACCTGATTCCCATTGCCGTGTCAAAGAACGGCGACCCTTGATAAGGCGTCAGCTTTCCATACCGCAATACCGCGGCCGGGTCAACAGAAGCGTGGCCGCGATTCTTTCACCCGATTCCCCTCGAAGGGAGCGGCTTTTATCGGTGCGCACATTGCCCGGACGACCTGGAGGTCGTTCCCTTCAATGCCAGAGGGGCTCTCTTGCGGAGGGACCGGGTTTCTCGATCAACGTGGCCCGCCGCCCTGCTTGCGGGAGGGCTCTTGCGAAGGGATCGGCTCGTGCCGCTCCACATATTCTGCGGACAGCCGCGAGGGTGTGCTCCAATGCCCGGGCACCGCCCATCCTTCAGCGCGGAGGGACCGTGTCCTCGCGGTCCGCACATTTTCCGGACGCGCAGGCGGGCGTCCCTTCGGTTGAGGGAGCGTGCCCCTTCAATTTCCTTAGAGGGGCCTTTTCTTTGGGGTGTGTGAGCTGGCGGACGCGCAGGAGCGCGTCCCTTCGAAAATGTGGGCGCGCGCATGCTCGATGTGGACACAAAAATCTTCACGCGGCGTTTCGAAGCGCCTCCTAGGTTGCTTCTTCCTTGTCCAACCGGATGATGCCCGCCTTTTTGAGAGCCGCCACACCGCCCTGAACATTCACGGCGTTTTTCACGCCAGCGGCTCGAAGCTGCAGCAAGGCTTCATAAGATCGCACGCCGGAGTTACACACCACAAACAAGCGCTTGTCCTTAGGGATGGCTTCCAGGCTTTGGGCCAGGGTTTCCTGAGGCACATTAATCCATCGGTCGCCGTAGGCCTTAACGAAGGGGGCGGCATTGCGAGGACCGCGCACATCCAAACAGAGCGCATCCTCTTGGGCTTCGAGCAGGAAGCACTGTTCAAAGTCGTCGGGGTCGGCGGTCACGTTGTGGCCGTCCAAAATGTTTTCCGCGGTGTTTCCAAGGGCGTTGACAATGTCCATGGCCGCGGCAAAGGGCGGCGTATAGGCCACTTCCAGGTTGGACAGGTCTTCCAGGGTGCCTCGGCGCGCCAGCAGGGCGGCCACGGCGTTGATGCGGCCCACGAGAGCGTCTCCGTTTCGGCTGACCCCTTGAATGCCGAGCAGCCTGCGGGTTTTGCGGTCCACGACCAGGGCCAGGGTCATAAGGTCCTGAGTGGGATAAAAGTGGGCTCGGTCGGCTTGGATCACCAGGGCTTGCACGGCGTCAAAGCCTTCCGCAGAAGCCGCCTTTCGCGTCAGCCCTGCGGCGGCCACAGCCACATCAAAGATCTTGACGGCAAAGGAGCCGACGGATCCTTCAAATGTGGCATGTCCTCCGGCAATGTTGGTGCCGATGATGCGCCCTTGCCGGTTGGCCAAAGAGCCTTGAGGAAAATGGAAAGGCTTTCCCGTGATGAGGTGCGTCACTTCAATGCAGTCCCCCCCGGCGTAGATCCATGGATCCGACGTCTGCAGGCGCCGATTGACCACAATGGCCCCTCGAGGCGAGACCAGCAGTCCGGCCTGTTGGGCCAGCCGCCCATTGGGCCTTACTCCAACGGCGGTGATGACCAGATCCGCCTCCAGGTCCCTCTTGTCGGTGCATACGGTCACCGAGGCACCGTTTCCACCGGAGCGGATTTCTCGAACTATTTCTTCGGTGTACACGGCCACACCGCGTTCTCGCAGGTGTGCGGCCACCATTCGGGCCAGGACGGGGTCCAAAACGCCGGGAAGCACGTGGGGCGCGATTTCCACCAGGGACGTTTCCACACCCCACATGTCGGCCATGGCTTCAGCCATTTCACAGCCGATGGCGCCCGCACCGATGATCACCGCTCGACCCACGGCGCCATTGGAAAGCTTGTCCTTGATAGCGGCGGCATCATGGAGATTGCTGACCCGCTCAACCGCGGGATGGTCCATTCCGGGAACGGGGATGACGTTGGGCACACTGCCTGTCGCCAGCACAAGGTAGTCGTAGGGAAGCTCTTGTTCCGTCTGTGTTTCCAGGTGACGCACGCGAACGGTCTTGCGTTCGCGATCCACGGCCTCGGCCCGGGTTCGCGTCATCACACGCACTCCTTTGGCTTTTTCAAAAAATTCGGGTGTCCGCAGCATATGAAAGCTGGTGCTCATGAGCGCCGACAGATCGCTCACATCCCCGGAAACGTAATAGGGAATGCCGCATCCTCCGTAGGAGATGTACTGATCTTGATCCACCATGACCACATCAAAATCCGGACGAAGCCGCTTGATGCGGCAGGCGGCTTTCGGTCCCAAAGCCACCGCTCCGACAATGACTACGCGTTGTGTCGCCATAAATGCCTCGCTCCTCGCTGTCACTGATTGCCGAAACCACGAATGGCGCCGCAGTCCGGGCATGTCCAGGTGATGCCGTTGCAGGTCATGCCCCAAAAGTTTTCTTCCATGCAGTCGCTGCAGATCATAAAACCGCACGGGCACGTCCAGCAAAAAGGCAGTTCCTCCCCACACACGGCGCACACGTAACGTTCAGGACGCCGCCTGCGCAACCGCTTGGCGGGCCCTCGGGTTTCCGCCGACGCCGTGGGTGGCAAAGTCTGGGCATCTTTTTTCAAAGGCGGTAAACCTCCGGTTGTGCCTTGGGTTGGCAGGACGGCAGCCCGGATGTCATAAGCGCTTCTTCCGGGTCGATCCGTAACGCTCCGTGCTTAAGGCACCTGTTTAGCACCCGTGACCGCTTAGCGGCAAGCGTGCCGTCATGGGATCCCGGTCGCTTCGATAAGAGCTCGTTTTTTGACGGAGCTGGCTTATCCATGGTCCTGGGAGAAATGTGGGACCTCCCGTTGATGGGAGTCTATCCGAGAGCGGCTATTCTGGCGCCCGGAGGGGCCCGGATCTTTCAATGGAGGGACTGCTCCCTCGCGGTCCGCACGTTTTACGGACGCGCAGGAGCGCGAACGTCATCGAGGTGATGACTTGAATGGGGCACAGGTTTTGCGAACGCGCAGGAGCGCCTCCCTCCGATGGGAAGGGTCTGTCCTCCTTTTTTGCCGGAAGGGCCTTCTCGCTGGGGATCGCAGTTTCGCCGTGAGGGTCATTCGGAGGGACAGGCTTCTGCTGGTCCGCACCCGTGCGAGTGGCCGAGAGGTCGTGCCGTGGATCATGAGGCGCGTCAACCCGCAATACAGAAGCAAAAACCCTCATACGGTATTTTGACGGCCTCTCGAGGTTCTTGGGAAATGGGGACGTGAGAGGCTCCAGCCTTAGGGGTAAGGAAGCGTTCCCACTCGTTTGCCCAAGCGCTGCAGGGCGTCATCAGGTGGCGGAGCCTCATGGGGGCCTCTCAAGACGTGGAGCGCTTGCCAAGGTAACGTCGCATCGGATCGGCGCGTGGGGACGGGCCGCGCAGCCAAAAGTAGACGGCGCGCTTCATACACGCTGCTTTGGCGGTGAAAGGTGCGCTTGGACCGCATTGGTCCCGAGGAAAGCAGAAGCAATGAACCCACAAGCAGCCGTCATACGCTTTCGAGACGTTGATTGGATCACGGGTTTTTGCTGCGCTTGTTGAGAATCCAGTCGATGATGCGGCCGGGATCGGGCTGGGGAACATCCGGAGTTGGTGAACGGCGGCCTTTGGAAGCCTGAGGCGGTGGGGAGCGGAGAAGGTTTTTCTGTAAAGGCGCCTGCCCGGCGGCCGCCCGCGACGGATCCTTGGCGCCCAGGTTTGAGAGCCTGAACGTTTCGGGATACCAAAAGCCGAAGATGCTCGGGGAAAATGCAGGCCAAAAACTCTCAGGGGATTCGGGAACGAGCCTTTCCACAAGGGCTGGTGTCCTGGTCGAGGCGGACGGAGAGGCCTTTCGATGATCCCCAAAGGAGATGCCTTCCATGGCCGCCGGCCGTGATGGTGCCGACCGCTCACGCAGCATGGGCGCTGCGTCGGGCTGCTGCGATTCTTTACCGGACGGTAGCCTTGGAAGCCGCCGGGCCTGGGGCTCGGCAGCTTTTTTATCCGCAGGCTGTGCGTCCAAGGGAGGCAAGGGTTTCACGACACGCGGTTGGTTCGCTCGCACGCTCTCGTCGGATTTTCCTGCCTGGCGTTCGGAAGTGGGCCGGAACGGCGCCTGTGACACCTCTTGCGAGGGCGGCGACGTCGTTGTCACGGAAACCCACAGAGCGTGAAGACGTTGGATGTTTTCCTTGGCCCAGACCCAAGCGGTGCGCGGGACGTGCTGACGCCACAGCAGAGCCGGAATCAGCAGTGCGACGCAGAGCCCCGCCACAAGAAGGTATCTTTTTTTCTTGGATGCTAAAGAAAATCGTCCGGCCAGGTCGTCGACCACCTCTTGAATGATTTTGGCCGAAATGGTTTTGTGACCATAACCGAAGCCTGTAATCAGAGCGTTGTCGCAAATGATGTTGATCTTGCGGGGAATACCTTGGGATTCTCGAACGATGCGATGCAAGGCTTTGCGGGTGAAGATCTCCTGGGGTTGCGTCTGGACGAGCGACAGCCTGTGACGAATGTAGTCCAGGCTTTCGTCGGGGGTGAGCGGCCTGAGCTTGGTGCGAATGGCGATCCGTTGTTTGAGCTGACGCAGCCGGTGCTGGTTCAGGAGGTTTTCCAGCTCCGGCTGGCCGATGAGAATGATCTGGAGAAGCTTGTCCTTGGTGCTTTCCAGATTGGACAGCATGCGCAGGTTTTCCAGAGTTTCCACGGGCATGTTTTGGGCTTCATCGATGATGAGCACCACATTCACCCCGTTTTGATACTCCTGGATGAGCAGGGTGTGCAGTTCCTGAACCATTTCATAAGGATCCAGGTCCGGGGGCGTGAGCCCCAGTTCCCGATACATGACGCGGAGAAGTCCTTCAAAGGACACGTTGGCATTGAACACCAAGACCGTTTTCGTGCTCTTGGGATCATAGCGTTCCAGATAGCTGCGCACGATGGTCGTTTTGCCCAGGCCCACCTCCCCTGTGATGGTGATGAAGCCCTTGCGCTGCTGCACACCATAAATAATGGCCGCCAGCGCTTCCTTGTGGCTCGGACTCAGATACAGAAAATCCGGATCCGGCGTGATGTGAAACGGTTCCGCTCGAAACTTATAAAAATCCAAATACATAAAAGAAAACCCCACAGTTTTGAGGGCTCCGTGAGCTCCCATGGCTTGAAGGCTGTAGCCGGCCTCTCAAAGATTCTTCTTCAGCTAGGGAAGCCCTTGGGGGTAAGCGCCCTGTTCCTCGGAGAGCGTTCCCGTTTCCGAACAGTCCCAAATCATGTCCTGCAGTTTGCCCTGAGCCTTGCCACTCAATGTCTCTCCATAAGTCAATTCGGCGATTTCGTAAAGACACTGAACCCCGGTAATGGCCGCCGGCGTGTAGACACTCCCCCCCCCAAAGGGCGCCGAAAGGTGTGCGGCAAGACAGTGTGTGGGAATACAGTGGGTGGAAGCTTAAATTCCAAGGTTTCCGTCGATTCATTGAGAAAAGCGACCGCTAGATGACACGTGAGCTCCAAGTCCTCGGGAAGGCACGCCAAGAGGCATTCGGAGGTTGTTCCACAGTTTTGCATGCATTGAACCACCTGCTGGATAGTGGTCGAATCCCAAGCACTGTCATTGAAGCAGCTTTCATCCCCACCGCCCACGCTGTCAAGGCGCACGGGCAGCCCCTGCAAGCGAGACAGTTTCCAATAGGCGTCCGAGGGATCTTGAGATATCAACGTGTTTCCAATAGGCCCCCGAAGGATCTTGAGGGATGGAGACGAAGTCGAAAACAGCTCGATAGTGGTCCGCGCCCACAGTGACATAGGGCGGTGTTAATCTGAGTTGGATGGAAACAGTTGCCGAAGGGTTTCCACAACGGGGTTTACTTCCTCTGTCGTTGCGTCGGGGACCAGCCCTCGAAGGCTCGATGCTTTCCGCACACAAGAGGACGGCTCCCAGCCGGCGACTTTTCCGTCAAGATCCAGCTCCTTCCATTTGGGATGTCCATTTTTTTTCAGCCATTCCAGGTTTTGTTCCAGCGCTTGAGCGAACCGGGCCACTTCGTCGCACCATCCCATTCGGTAATCATAGGTTACCAAGACCGCTCTCACGGAAATGGTCGCAACGTTTTCATGCTGCCACAGGTAAGTGCCTGCGGGAATGACGGTCTGAGGGTAAAACCCTTTGGCGTATTTGTCAGTGACGGGAATAAGCCGTAGGTGGTCTTCAGGCCGCACCTTTTCTTGAAAAAGCGGCACTGGAGCGCCCGCCGCATAGAACACGGCGTCCACCGTGCCCGAGCGCAAACGGTCCAAAGCCTCTTCGGGCCCCATGGGCAGGATTTCCGCAGGCTTGACCTGGGAAATTTCCAGAAGCAGCCGGGCCGTAAGATAGGTGCCGCTGTCTTCGCGGTCGACGGCGACCCGTTTCCCTTCAAGATCTCCCAAGTCCCGCAAAAAATGCTGACCCAGCAGGTGCACCTCGGCGTTGTAAAGGGGGGCGACCAATTTGATCTTTTGCGCCATGCGCCGCAGTGTCGAATGCGTGCGCACTTTGGCCAGGAGGGCCAGAACGTCCGACTGCACGACGGCCAGATGCACACCGGGTCTTTTATAGACCGCATAAATGTTTTCCACCGACCCGGCAGAAGTGTGCACGGCCAGATCGATGCCCTGAGACTTCAGGATGTCCTGCAGGTCAAGGCCGAGCCGATAGTCGGTCCCTTTTGGCGTTCCGGTCACGATGCCCAAAGGCACAGAGTCAGCAAAAGCCGCCGACGTCAGGATCCAGAGCGCTGCCGTGCCAACGGTCCAACCGAACCGAGCAATCCATTGCACCGAGATCTCCTTTTCCAGCGCGTCCCGACCAGCCTTTTCCTTTGCGCCATTGGAACGGGCTCACATTCCTGTCCTTCGGCGCTGGGTTCTTTGGGAGGGTAAGCGCCAAAAGCAGCCGATGTCGAAACAATTATAAAGTATCCCAAAGTCCTTGAGAGGCGCAACAGGAGTTTGGCAGGGGGGCGTTGGGGGCAAGAGGCTGTAATGACCCCTATCCGTCAAAACCAAAATTCGCGTGATTGGAAACGCACCGCTCTTGTCTCTTGGTGGCAAGAACAAAGGATCGCGCCCTCTGAGCCTTTAGCGGGGCGGTTTCCTCAGGAAAAAGCCACAGCCCCACCGCGTTCTTCATGGCGACTGAGCAGCGTGCTCATAGCGGGACTCAACCGAAGAGACGTATCCCAGCTCGTGGTGTGACCGCTCGGTGTTATACGCCTGGATCCCGGTTTCAATGATCGCCTGTGCCTCAGCGAAAGACGAAAACAGGGGCAACCAGAAACACTCCTCTTTAAGCGTTCTCGTGAACCGTTCGATCCCCCCGTTTTGTTGCGGACTGTAAGGGATGATGGACTCAGGGCACAGACCCTGCAAGTCCATGCACCGGCGCGGCATGCAAGAGGTCCCTTTTACGACTGGCCGTTCCCCTTTCTCTACGGATTGGCTTGAGAGGAAAATGCAATTCCGTCTGAAGCATTACAGTTTGCTTCAATCTATAAAGAGAGGAATGAGATCTATGGAGTATAGGGCCACCCCCAAAATACGGCTGTCCTTACTGTTGTATAGCGCCTTTGGCGATACGGCATCGGGGACTTCTATGGATATAGAGTGGATGCTTACAGGGGGATTCAAAGGTAAAGTCACCTCCTGACGAGCAGGTGTTTGAATAGTCAATAATTGAGCAGGCGTTTGCTTTGGATCGACTCCTCGTAGAATAATATGCACTGGCCTTTCTTGAGAGGCTCCGAAAACAGAGTGTTCCAGTTTAACACGGCATCCACTGGAACGACAATGAGTTGGAACGGGAGAGCGCAACAGCGCCTTTGAGCTGGACCAAACGTGAGTACGCTCGAGGTCGTGCCAGCCTGGGCCGAGTACAAGGGCCAGGGCACCAGAACGCTCCGCTACATTGCTTGGGTACAGTTTGTTTTCCGGCGGTGAACCTTTCATCCAAAGCACGGGCCACCATGTGGAGACAGCCTCCACGGATAAACACCCAAACTCTGCTCGAGAAGATTTTGGCTATAGTTGCACATCGGCCCGTCACATTCCTCAACCGAGCATTTTACACCCATCCTCTTCAATTGATAGTCAAAAAGCTGAAAACCGAAGTTATACTCCGGCATCTTGCTGGCGAGCACCAGTTGATGGACGCGCAGGCTTGCTGGCAGTGCGGCGTAAGCCTGGATGAGCCGAACCAGGTTTTTGCGCTCGTCGGCGCTGCCGCTGTGAAGCACAAAGGCTCCATTGATATGGAATTTTTTCAGGATTCGCTCAGCGGCAGCGTTGTCGGTGGCCCAGGGTTGGAAGTGGCCGACAATGGCCGTAGATACGTTGACGATCTTGTCACCCTCTATATTGAGGACATCCATGCCCTCTTTCCGGTTTTCCGGATGAACTCGGATATGGATAGACAGAGCGCCGAACGCCGTAAATGATCGATTTTGCTTAAGTAATGCTGCTCGAAGCGAGGATAGGGCTTCCGTGAGTTCCGCGGCCTCACGCCGAGCGTCGTTGCCAGGCTGCATCTCACAAACCGGGCCGGGGGCGTGCCAGACCCGGATGTTTTCCTGCGGCAACAGGCCGTCAAAGGCGACGCGGATCGGTTCTATGGTCTCGGGGAACAGGCCATTCAGGGCAAGAATGACTTCGTGTTCCCCGCGGTTGCGCACCACCGCATGGGCGAAGGACATAGTATAGCGGCCGATACCGCGAAAACGGCTTTCCGTGTGAGCACCTTGCATATCGATGACGATGCGCATCAGCCATTTTCCTTTTGGTTGTGTTCAATGGCGGCCTTAAGCTGGAAATAGATTTGGCGGGCACGGGGGGGCAGATTCGCGATGTTGTAGGGCATTTCCGGGGAGAGACTGACTGCCGAGCCTTGGGCGGCCTGAGAGCCTGTCAGACCTCGCTGGACCGCAAACCGGGTCAGCGACGCCTCTAGTCCTGGATACCTTCCGATCCACGCTAGTGCCAACCGCTTTACCCGTGGGCTGGAAACCGCAAAACGGATCAGGCCGCTCAGGAGAGATGCGGTGATGCGTTCTGCCTGCCGCTGAAAGGTGTCGCGCCCGTACAGCGCCAGAGCGAACAGCGCTCGCAGTGGCTGGGTAATCCGCCAGGACTTGCTGTTCAGCAATGCCTCGATTTGCTGACGACGGGCTTCGGCCAGTTGCCAATGATAGTGATTGGCTTGGTGGACGTGATGGAGCTCTTTGCGTATTCTTTCCCATGATGCTTCTGCCTGTACGGCCCGGGCTTCTGCCTCTGCAGCCCGGGCTTCGGCGTTCGCCCTATTTGTTTCGAAGCGGCGTGCGAGTTCCCTCGCCCAAGCGGCTTGTTTGGCCATCTCGGCCGCACTAATGCTGTGGATGGGGACACTCCATGACGCAGGCTGGTGCCGTTGTCGGACTAACTGAACTTCAT
>NZ_JBRAHS010000020.1:0-25460 GCF_052743555.1 Desulfosoma sp. | reverse complement strand
ATACGACCACCATTGGTCCCACGGATTACGCCAAAGATAAATGTGATAGCCGCCGAGACGCGCTTTTATGGCACCGATGCGGCCGGATGTTCGGCACTCCTGAAAAACCGGTCGCCCTTGGGCAGCATTCACAAGGGCTTGCCAGTAACCAATCCCGAAATCTTGTCCTGGGGCAGGAAAATATGCATCGTAAATGGCTGACTGGTCCAATGTATCTTTCCATGCAGGCCAGACATCCAATAGCTCTTGAAAATACGGCTTGTCTAACCGTGGGTGACGATAAAGATTTAAATCTTCCTCTCCGAAACCCCGCAACAGTATTGTCGGGTCGTTTTTGGCAAAATACACCGCTTCGTGAAGCGGTTCTTGGTAACACCAGTACCCACACGGCGAGCGTCGAAAGACATGAGAGAGATATGTACTGCCCGAGTGAAAAAGGGAGTGTATAAATATAGGCGACTTTTCCATATTTCTACTCTCCACGATCCAATACGGGTGTGACGGCCCATTGAGCTTGCATTTCCACCAATCCTACCGCAACGGTACTATTTGATCCAGTCGTGACTCGCAGGATGGCTGCGTCAACGCGGCGTGAGAGGAATTCTCCACCGCTTTCTGTATCCAGTCGCACGCCGCAGTCTTAATAATACGTACCTGGAGCCAAAGGGTTGGTTAAAAGGAACGAGATTTCCATTGTCTCGCCTTGTTGGAAGTTTCTGGGTGCGACATGCAACTCCTTTAAGTCTACGCCATTAACGGCCTTACCTTCGCGCGTTTTCAGCATCATGGCGAAGATGGGCTCGCAAACGGCTTCGTGAAAGCGAACGCGGTCACACCAACGGAATGGAACACCAGAGTCAACGACGTTGATCCGCCAGCCACGGACATCCACAAGCCAGCAGGCTTCGATATCGGCCTTACCGTTGCCTTAGACTTCCTCACAACTGGCTGCTAGTTCATGGAAAATGGTTTTTCGCGATGACAGCATTGAATACAGCCTGTGTTTCCCGCGCTGTACGCGTCCAGCTGAAGGCCGCCGCTCTCGCGTGCCCTCTGTGAATCAAATTCTGACGGTACTCCGTGGAACCAGTTACCTCATCGATGGCCGCGGCCAAGTCATCCCGGTTTCCGGGATCGATCAACCGGGCCGCGTCCCCCGCCACCTCGGGCATGCTGGAGGTGTTGGAACAGATCACGGGACAACCGCAAGCCATGGCCTCCAAAATGGGAAGGCCGAATCCATCGTACAAGCTGGGATAGATCAGGGCTGTGGCGCCGCTGTAAAGGCAGGCCAGAGTCTCATCGTCCACATAACCGAGACGAAAGATTTGGGGTTGTCGGCGACCCGTTGGAACGGTCTCCAGCCATGTTTTGTCCCCCCACGCCTCCCAACCTGCCAACACAAGGGGAATATCGGATCGGCATCGATGAAGAGCCTTCACCGCCAGGCCGATGTTTTTGCGGGGTTCCAGGGACCCCACAAAAAGAAGGTAATGGTTGGGAAGACCAAGGCGTTTTCGAACCGACGCCACCGCTTCGGGGTTCCTGGGTGCAAAGTGCTCGGCGGGCGCCAGGGGCACCGCGGTCACCCTATCCTGAGCCCATTGCAGAACGCGGCAGATTTCGCGGCGCATAAATTCGGAAAGGGTCAAGATGTGGCTGGCGCAGGACATTCGGCGTCGTTTCCAAAATCGAAAAAACCAAACGCGTTCTCGTGGATGGGTGTGCGGGTATCGAATCAGAGACAGGTCATAGAGGCTGAAAACTTGAGGTGTGTTGGACAGCGCGGCCGGTACGAAGGAGGTTGCATGATAAAGGTCGAAGTGACCCGCTTTTGTGATTTGCCGAAGACGATGTTCCTAGATCAGCCAGTGAACACATCGGAGGGCAAAAACCAGCGGGTCGGGAAGGCTCCAGAGCGCGGCAGGGATTTTAGACCATAAAGCTGGCTTGGCTGCCCGGGGCATGAACTGATGGGCTCGAGCGCCGTCAAAATAGACCAGGTCCATGTCCGACGGGCCGTTCAGCGCTTTCATCGCCCCGTAGAGATTCCTGAGGTATCGCGATATGCCGGTAGCCAACCCCAAGAGGGGTAGGGCGTCCACCACAATCCTCACCGTCGGCCCTCAACAGTTCCAACCGTGAGCAGGGACCGAAACCACGTTTCCCGGCATGCAAAGATCTTGCAGCGCATGGTCACATTCGTGCAATGCTGCCCGATGACAAGGCGCTGCCCACGTGGTGCCATACCAAAGAGAACGAAGACCTGGCCCGTAGCGACATTTTTTCATCTATCTTACTGAACATTCGTAATTTTTGGACAGGACGACCCCTCGCATGGATCCAGGGTGCGGTCAAGGTCCTCGATTCCTTTGATCTTCTTTGTCAGGGAAGCGACCCTTGAGCCCAGAACGCAGCGTTTCCATTGGGACCCGGGTTTTCTCAAAAAAGGTCGGAATCCGCCCGGGTGAAGTAAAAACCCTCCATGTCTTTCGGATCCAGAGGGCTTTGAAAGGGCACGTAGACGAACCACAGGCCTTGACGTTCAGGCTGACGGTCAAACCCCAGTCGAGACAGAAGGGCGGTGAGCCAGGAAGGGGTTTGGGACATCCACAGGCTCACGGTTTGAACCCCCAAGGTCCGCCCCAGCTGATGCAGAGCCCGCTCAAGGGCACCAGGATGCGCCGGGTCCAGGAAGAGGTCTCCGATCACGGCGGTGCCGTTTTTTTTCTCCGCCACTAGATAGGCCGCCACCGGACCGAAGCGCCTGCGCACTTCGAGGAGGGTGTAGTTTCTGTCCGGATCCGCAAAGCGCCAGTTGAGGTAACGGCTGTTTCTGACCACAAGGAATCTGCCGTAGGCGTTTTTGACTCTTTCGTAAAGCGCGTCGTGTTCCGCGCCGAAGGCACGAAGGCTTCGGCACGTGTAATGAAGCCTGTTCCACACAGACGGTGCCAGACACTGCAGATTCAGTGTGTATTCATCCAGCGGATAGACAGGACGGTAGCCGAGAAACATTTTACCCATTTTTTGATGGCTGCCGGTATTGAACCCATAGACAAAAGGGACTTGGGTTTCACACCAGCGCGCAAAAAAATAGCGGGCCGTCCGCACCAGAAGCGACGTTTTTCCAAAGCCCACCTGGCGCACACGGGGATGGGTCATGGTGTCGCCGACGTGCAAGACCATGGCCGTGGTTGTGGTTTTTGTGTCTTCTATGGGCACGTAGTAGCCGGAAAAATTGGCCACCACATGGTTCTGAGCATCCCGGCACACGGCCACGGCGTCCCGGCCGAAAGGGCAGGCGCGGTATTTCCAGCGCCAGTGCTCAAGGGAACGGGAAGCGGCAAAGACCTGCTGGAAAAGCTCCACCAGCCTCGGGTCGTCCTCTTGTGGAGAGGCCATGATGCGGTAGTCGTCCTTTTCCGCTTCAAGGATTTCGTAGCCCCATGCGCCCTCTTCGTGCCTTTGTTTTTGCCTTTGCCAACCAGCCGCCAGGGCATCCAATCCTTCACTCATGGGATATGTCTTCAAGCGTTCCAGAACCGCTGCGCAGGTTGGGGCGGTGTGCGCGCCAATAGCCTTTTGGGAACGGATTTTGAACCCCGCTTCGGCCAAAGCCATAAGGTAGAGACGCCTGGGCTTGACGGCCGTTTCGTGGGCCGTGCTTTCGTCGTAGATCATCTCATCGCACACAAGCATTCGGCCCTGAGGGCGCAGCACCGCGCGGCATGCTTCAAAAAGGTCGCCCAGGCAAGGGAAATGCTGAGACGACTCAAAAAACACCACCAGGTCGTAGGACTCCGGCTTCCACCAAGAGGGGTTCCTGTCTTCAAAGGCTTCGCACAGGAATCGCAAATGAGGGTGGGGAAAATGCTCCTCTGCATACCGAATCATGGCCGCGTCGGGAGCCAGGGCCGTGACGCGGTGACCTTGACGGGCCAGAAGGTAGGCGAAGCGGCCGAAGCCGCAGCCCACGTCCAAGATGTTGAGACCTTCTCCTCGAATGTGGTCCAGCATGAGCTGCGTGAGTTTGTTTTGCGCATCTTCCAGAGTCGGCGTGGTGTCATCCCAATAGCCGAAATGCAGATCGTGCCCCCTCACGATGTCGCGGTAGATGGAAAAAGGAAAGGAGAGCTCTTTCACGGCACCCCTCATGCGGCCTGGTTTTCTTTAGACAAAGCTGGTGCGCTCCGTGACAATGAAGGAAAAAGAGAGGCTGTTAAAGGGCTTGAAACCCGCCGCCGGACCGATGCGCCCAAAGTAGCGCCCGGGAGCCAGCCGCCGAAAAGCGTCCTCGGAGAATTCCGCATAGGCTCCGGTTCCAAAGGCTGCAGCCGCAGGGATGAAATGCACACTGGGGCTCCATTCGAAAAGCCACGGCCTGGGCATTTCTTCAGGAACGCGGATGCGGAACGGCCTGCGGTACGTTCGATTCGATGCACCATGTGTCAGCCTTTCCAATCGATTGCGCGGCCCTTGCGGTATCCATCGCAGGCAGCACCTATACCATGAAAAATGTTTTCGAAGAAAGATCGCATGGGAATCCGCCATGAATTGGCGTTTGTTCGGCAGACTTTCCATGCCGCATTGGTCGAATTCGTGCACCACGGCCGCCCGCGGCTCCACCAAAAGGCGCCACCCTCGGCGGGTCATGCGCCGAAACAGATCGGTGTCTTCAAAATAGAGAAAAAATCCGGGGTCAAAAAGACCGCCCACATCTCGAATGGCATCGGAACGGATCAGGACGGAGCCTCCGGAAAGGTTTTTTACCGGGAACGGGGCGCCGGCTTGCCATGCGCCAAGGGCGTCACGGCGCCATTTTTTTCCCAGAAACCGCAGAAAGGGGATGGCTGGATCACCGAGTCTATCCGCCGCAGAGAGCATCAAAATCCAGGACGGGGGAACCGACGGAGGCAGGAGGAATTGTTTTTTCGGATCCCAATAGATTTTGGGGCCAACGGCGCCGACGCGCGGATCCATGTTCAGAGCGCGGACCAGATGCTGCAGACATTGCTCTGTGAGGTAGGCGTCGGGGTTCAGCAGAAGAAGCGCGTCGGCGGGCCGTTTTTCCCAGGCCATGTTGCAGGCCTGCCCGAACCCCAGATTGTGCGGCGAGATCATGAGGTGAACCGAATCGGGAAGAGTCTTTTTCAAGAGGGCCGCTTCTTGAGAGGAGGTGCTGTTGTCCACGACCACCACATCCACGGAGACTGCATCATCGGAGGTCAAAATGGAGTGGACCGCACGGACGGTCAGCTCGGCACTATGATAGTTCACAACCACGGCGACAAGGCGTCGAATGGGCCGGGCATGATGAGCCGAAAAACTTCGACGTGAAAGATTCGCCATCAAGCGGGCTTTCATGGGACGACTTTTCTCCTCGAGCGCAGTGAGGTTCTTTCGCTAACAGATGCGGCCGCCTAAGTCAAAGCCGTTCTTGTTGCGTTGCAACCCCATGAAGGTTAAGAAACCGGGATTATTGACCACATCGGCCCTTTATGTGCTATGCTGTGCCTCGTCAAGGGTTGAGGAAACCTCACTGAAGCCATGGAGCCCATGATTTCATGCTGGAAATGCTGCAAACGGTGATACGGAAATTTCGCCCGGAATCCGGACCAGCCGCGGGGTCGACGCCGGACCCCGAAGGGGTGAAGCCCGTGGCCGACCTTCCGGATTTTGCCTTCATGGACGAAGTCGATTTTCCCGACACACCCCCCCGCTACAATCCCTTGCCCGTAGCGTGGCTCAAACGCTTCAAGGTCTTGCCCGTGGAAGAAACCGACGACGGTGTGGTGGTCGTCATGGTGGATCCCATGGATCTGGCGACGCAGGAAGTGGTGCGCCGAGCCTACGGAAAGCCTCTCAAGGTCTATCGATCCACAGCGGAAGCCGTGGCGCAATTTATCTATCAATGGTATGAGGCGGACACGGCTTTGCAGGCAACGGAAGCGGAAGGGGAAGAGAATCCGGATCTGGACGCTCATCTGTGGGACAACCCCGAGCATCTGCGGGACATGGCCTCCGAAGCCCCCATTGTCCGTCTCGTCAACCATCTCATTACGCGAGCCGTGGATGTGGGGGCTTCAGACATTCACATCGAGCCGCTCAAGAAACTGGTCAAGGTGCGCTACCGTATCGACGGCGTGCTGCATAATCAGGATGACCTTCCCAAAAAGTTTCAAGCGGCCATCGCTTCGCGAATCAAACTGATGGCCCGCATGAACATCGCCGAAATGCGCCTGCCTCAGGACGGCCGCATCAAGTTTAAGCTCACCAAAAAAGAAATTGACATTCGCGTCTCCAGCCTTCCCACGGTGTTTGGGGAAAGCCTGGTCCTGCGCCTGCTGCAAAAGGAAGACATCTTGCTGGATCTGAACGCTCTGGGCTTTCCCAAGGATCTCTTGAGCCGATTCAAGCAGATCATTGCCCTGCCTTATGGCATTGTGCTCGTGACAGGCCCTACCGGATCCGGAAAAACCACCACCCTTTACGCCGCCATCAACGAAATCAACACCCCGGACCGCAAGATCGTCACCGTGGAAGATCCTGTAGAATACCAATTGGACGGCGTGAATCAGGTGCAGGTGCAGCCCAAGATCGGCCTGACCTTTGCCCATTGCTTGCGGTCCTTCCTGCGCCAGGACCCCGACGTCATGCTGGTGGGGGAAATCCGTGACCTGGAAACGGCCGAAATCGCCATTCAGGCGGCCCTCACCGGCCACATGGTCTTTTCCACCCTGCACACCAATGACGCGGCCGGCGCCATTACGCGATTGGAAGACATGGGCGTAGAACCTTTTATGATCACTTCGGCCGTGGTGGCGGTCCTGGCGCAGAGGCTCGTTCGAAGGGTGTGTTCGGCGTGCTGGGATGAGGTGCGATTGGGCGAGGAAGAGCGGCGGATTTTGAGTCAGGAGTTTGTGGTCCCTTTGGAAAGACTACCCACCTCGTACCGCAAGGGCCAAGGGTGCGACCGATGCGGCGGCACGGGGTACCGAGGGCGCATTGGCCTCTTTGAATTTCTGCCTTTGGATGAGCCGATCCAGCGGGAGATTCTTAAAGGGGCCGACCGCAATGCCATCGTGGCCAAGGCGGTGAGCCTAGGCATGCGCACACTGCGCCGGGACGGCTTGGAAAAAGTGGCGGCGGGCATGACGACTTTTGAGGAAGTCATTCGAGTCACAAGGTGATGCGAAAATTTTTTTACGAAGGTGTCGACCTTCAGGGGCGCAGAGTGCGAGGGACCGAAGAGGCTTCGGATCGGGAAAGTCTCTTGGTGAGCCTCACTGCCCGGGGCGTGCATGTGCTGCGCTGGTCCGATGGGCCCGCAGGCCGGCTGGGCCTTTCCCTATGGCGCACGAGTCGCCTTAGTGCCCGACAGCGGCTGGAATTCATTTCGGAACTGGCCCACTTGGTGCGTTCCGGAGTCCCCCTGGACCGGTGCTTGCAGATCCTTGCCGATGCCGCCACGACGGACCGGGTGCGTCGGTTGGCCTTGAGCCTTCGCGAAGGGCTTCGCGGCGGCCAAAGTCTTTCCGAGGCCGTGGCGCAAAAAGCCCCCGAATTTGGTGAGCTGACCGTCAGCATGATACGGGTTGGTGAAGCGGGCGGCGTCTTGGATGATTCATTGGAGAAACTGGCGGGGTTTCTGGCCCGGACGGCAGAGATCAAAAGATTCATCCTTTCCTCTTCCATCTATCCTGTGGCGCTGCTCTTTGTAGGTATCGCGTCCGTGGCTTCCATTCTGGGTTTTGTCATTCCTAAATTCGCCGTCATTTTGGAGGATTTGGGACCGAACATTCCGACAGCCACTCGCGCCTTGATTGCCGTGAGCGGCGCGTTTCGCGCCTTTTGGTGGCTTTTGGTGCTTCTCCCCTTATGTCTTGTTCTGGTGCTGGTCGCCTATGCTCGAAAACCCCAAAACCGCCGTCGCCTGCACGCGGTGTTTCTTAAACTGCCCTTCCTGGGGCGGCTCACCCTGGAAGTGGAACTGGCCCGCCTGACGCGCACGCTGGGCACGTTGCTGCAAAGCGGTGTGCCCCTTCTTAAGTCTTTGGCCATCGCTCAGGCTGTCGCCCGCAACGTGCTCCTTAAAGAAGCTCTTCAGGAAATCTACGAAAAAGTGCAACAGGGCATGGCCATGAGCCTGCTCATGCGCGCGTCCCCACTTTTTCCACCCATGGTGGTGCACATGACTTCCATCGGGGAAGAAACCGGCGATCTGGGGCGGATTTTCACCAGTGTGGCCGACAATCTGGAAAAAGAGATTCAAGCCAAGACCAAGGCGGCTTTAGCCCTTTTGGAGCCCGTGGTCATCGTGTTTATGGGCATTCTCATCGGGGGCATGGTCATTTCCATGCTTCTGGCCATCTTCGGCATCCATGAAATATCCTTTTAAAAAATGCGGCTTTACCCTTCTGGAGTTGTTGGTGGTGCTGGCCATCGTGGCCGTGTCGCTCACGGTGGTTTTCGCTACCGTCGGAGGCGGGCTGGGTCGAAAACAGGAGCGCCGCTTTGTAATAGAGTGGGAAGGGCTTTTTCGAAAAGCCAGGCTCCAGGCAGTGGCGGGCGGTTCGGCAGTGGCCGTGGTGTGTTCCGACGCGGAACGCCAGTGTTGGATCGCCGACGCCAAAGACCAAGCTCTCAGTGTTCCCAAAGACCTTGAGCTGGAAACCCTGGGCATGCTTCGGGCTGACGAAGGCATGTATGTGCTCTTTTACCCCGACGGGGCCTGCAGCGGTGCGGAATTGGCGGTTGTTCGTCGTGGTGTGGTTCTCGACCGTTTTCGCTTGGATCCCCTGACGGGACTGGTTCTGAGGGTGGCGGCCGAGGGGGGATGAGGGGCGGCACCGGCGTTTGAGGTTCCCCATGCGAAAAAGCCGGCGAGGCATTCGAAAAGACGAAAAAGGCACGGAACGGACCGACGTTTTCGGTGCAAAAGCTCAGGGATTCAGCCTCCTTGAGGTCCTGGTCGCTTTGACGATCATGGGCATCACGGTGGCCGTGCTCTTTTACGGCTTTTCCCAATCCGCGCAACTGAGGTGGCGGGCGCAGGGAGTGTGGGAATCCGCCAGGGTCGCTCAAATGATTTTGGCGGACACCGCACTCATGGACGAAGCGGCTCGCCGAGGCGTCATGAAAGGGCCGGTGGATGGGGAGCCCGGATGGTTTTTCAGGTTGGAAGCCCGGCCTTTGGTGATTCCTTTGGATAGGCAGGCCGAAGCGTACGAAGATCCTCGAATGGTGGAACTGACCCTGTGCGTGTTTTTCGAGGCGCAAGCACCCGGGGCGCCGAGGTGTTTGGTGAGCTGGTACGAAAGGAGAGGGTAAAGTTGCTCCACGGGAGCGTTTTCCCTGCGGGTCGCATGGCCCGCCGGGATCATTGGGATGGCTTTGACGAGGGTGACGGCGGTATTTTGCGCACGGCCTCTGGGTTTACTCTTGTGGAAGTGCTGGTGGCCATGGTGTTGACGGCCATGGCTGTCACCCTGATGGCGACGGCCGTCAGGTTTGGTCTTCTATCATGGCGCCAGCTGGGGCCGGAAAGCCGCACGGACATTTTTTCCTACGCCGTGCCGGTTTCTCTGGGCCGATACTTGGCATATTCGGCGACGGAAGCCACCCCCTGGAAAGGACGACAAGGGGATTTGTTTCCTCTGTGCGGCACCGCCAACGGCATCGCTTTTTACAGCACCTACGGTCCTCCAGGTTCCAGCCGACAAGGGCTGCGGCTCATCGGCTACCTGTACGATCCGTCTCAAAAAGTCCTGGAAGTCTATGACGTGGATATTTTTGAAAAAGAGGGACAAATCGTGGAATGGGTGAGCCTGGCTGAAGGGCTCTTGACCGGCCGACAGGACGTGGGAGCCCCTTTGAGCCGCTACGGGAACGTGACGGCCTTTCAATTGGCCTATGGGGAGGAGGATCCTTCGGAGCCTTCGCACCAGGCACTTCGGTGGAAAGACGCATGGGCGTGCGAACAAAATTTGCAGCCTCCGAAAAGGGTTCGACTGCTTTTCGGCGTCGAAGCCGGATTCGGGGAAAAGACGACCACATGGGTTTTTCCTACGGGAATGCCGTAAAGGGTTTTTTTCGGCCGGGCGCAGGCACTCAAGAGTCGGGGGCGGTGTTGGTCTTTGTCCTGTGGGCTCTGGCGCTCCTGGCTTTTTTGGGGCTGCAAACGGCTCTGGCTTCCCGGCTTCGGGCTTCCGAAGCCCTTGCAGCGTGGCAGCGGTTGCAAAGGGAGGAAGCCGTGCGTTCCGTGATGCGCTATGTCGCGGTTTCGGGGAAAAGCAACAAGACCATGCAGCCTGGATTATGGTACCGATGGCTCGTGGGCGATCAGGAAGTGTGGGTATCCTACGAAAAGGAATCTTCCAAACTGCAACCCACAGAAGCCAACGACGCTAAAATGCGGCAGGCCTTTGCGGCTTATCTGCCGCTTGCGGAAGCTCGAGAGGCGGACGAACTGGTGGACGCCCTGCTGGATTGGCAAGATGCGGACGATTTGGTGCGGCTTCAAGGGGCGGAAGCGGCGTGGTACGTGCAAAGAGGGCTCCCACCGCCGACGAATCGTCCTTTTTCGAGTTTATGTGAGATGCAAAAAGTTCGAGGGGTTCGGCCGGAGCTGTTCTGGGGGGATCCTTTGGAAAAAGCCGTCAGAACCTGGGAGCAGCTGGATGTGCACGGCAGAACGGAACCATGGGAGCCGGAACGGCGTTCCTTGGTGAGTCTTTTGACGGTTGCGGCGTCCGACGCCGATCGCTTGACGGTTTTTCTCCCTTTGAGTGTGTGGACCTATGAGGTGGCCATTGTGGTGGGTAAAGCCGAACCTCACGGTTGGGCGGTGGCTGATCGCTGTCATGGATTTGTGCGGACGCACTATTCTTTTCCGTAAAAGGTCGCCTTAGGACTGGGGGCGTGCTGGAAACGCTTGGAACGAGGCAGGTGGTGCGAAAGGGCAAGCGCATACTCGGCATTTACCTGGATGAAAACAGGCTGGATTATGTCCATGCGGTGAAGCATCTGGGGCAGGTTCGGCTCGAACCGCTTCAAGACGGCATCCCGGCTCACAGAACCCACCTTTCGGGGGGCACCAAAGGTCTGGAAGCTTTTTTGCGCGATCTTTCACCTCGGGCCGACAGGCGCATGGCCATCGGTCTTCCGCGCAGTCTCTTTTTCGTTCGCGAAATCCATGTGCCTCCGGTACCCATGGAGGATGCTCTGGATGTGGTGCGCAACGCCCTGTCCATTCACGTGCATCTGCCCATAGAAGACATTTACTGGACTGTGGACCTTGTGCGGTGCCCGGACAAAACGATTTCGGCGACCTTGGTTTACGTGGAGAAAAAATCCATCGACCCTGTGCTGGCGGTCCTGACGGACACGGGACACCGTGAGCAGTTGAAAGGATTGTTTCCCATTTCATTTGGACTGGCCGCCTGGCTTCGAGCGCAGTCCTCTGTGCCGATGGGTTTGGTGCGCCGAGAAGACGGGCTGCAGGAAGTCCTCGTCGTGAATGCGAGCGGCGTTGTGTGCTCCCGCCTTGTAAACCCTTCGGAAGGGATGTGGAACCGCGAACAGATTCGGGCGTGGTGTCTTGCGCAAGGCGGCGTTGTGGCAGAAAAAGTGCACGACTGGACCGAGTCTGTGGCACCGGACGCTGGGGTGCCTCGCGCCTCTTTTTCCCATTGGCCGCACCCCAGCGCCAACCTGGCGACGGCCGCTGCTGTGGCGCTTCTTGACAGACGCGCGGCCCTCTGTCTGGACGGCAGAGCCCCCGGCATTCCCGGCATGCACCCCGCCAAAATGGTTCTTCCTTTCCTCGTGTTTTTGGCCTTGACGGCCTGGGGACTTGGCGTGCATGTGGATCGCCGCACAGCCGCGCTGGAACGGAGCGCGGCCCGCCTGGCCGAGCAGACTCGTAAGCTGGAAGCGGAACTCAAGCCTTTGGAAAAAAATGCTCAGGAAATAGAGCAGCTGAAAAAGCTCGTCAAGGAAGCGGATGCGTACCTCAAAGCGCGGCCGCGATTCTACGCACTTCTCAACGACATCGCTCAAAGGGTTCCTCAGGGAACCTGGATTTCCCAGTTCAACTATTCGGCGGGTAAAATCACCGCTTCCTTTCAAAGCCCCGATTCTTTGAAAACCATTGAAAGCCTTAGGGAGCTCCCCTTGCTGCAGGACGTGAAACTGCAAGGATCAGTGAATCGAGGTCGAGACGGTAAAGATACCTTCACTCTGGTCCTGGAGTTCAAATGATGGCGATATGGGGGCGCCGAGCGCGGCGCTGGGCGGGCATCGCGGCCTTGGCCGTTGTTCTGTGGGTGGTCTGGTACGTTGTGGAGTGTGCCCCGAAAAGGGAAGCCGCCTCGTCGGCGCAAGCGTCCGAGGAGATGGAAAGAAGCAAGCAGGAAAAGCTGCGCCGGCGCATTGATCAAATTCGGAAGGAGCTTTCCCATCAGGCGCAGCTGGCAGAAGAATTGGGTCGCGTGGAGCAGTTGCTGCTGGAGGCGAAAAGCCTCGACGATGCGGCCTCCAAAATGCAGCAGCGTCTTCAGGAATCCTTTGAAAAGACCGGCATTCAAGTGCAGGCTTACAATGTGTTGGGGCCAAGCGCTTGGCAGGAGATTCCCATGGCTCAGGTGGAATTCCGGCTGCGCGCGGACGCGCCGGCTCTGGCCGGCTTGCTCAAGGCTTTGGAAGATGATGAAAAGCTGATTCGCGTGGAATCCATGCGTGTGGCTTATCAACCAGCCAAGGATTTTCCGCTTTCCGTCTCGCTGCGTGTGGGCACGTTGTTTGTCGACACCAAAAGCGTGAAGACGATTCTGAATCAGGCATCCAAAGAGTAAAACGCCGAAGGAGACGTGACGATGGGGGTTCGAAGCGCCTCATGGAAAATGCTCATGCGATGCGCTGTGCTGTGCCTGACCTTGGGGGTGGCGGGCTGCGCGACGGCCCCCTTTCAGGGCGGCTCCCGTGAAGGCCCTTTGGGCGGGCCCACACCGGCCCTGACGCCACCGCCGCTCCAGGCGCCTTTAGAAACCGAGGCGCGTTCGGAAAAAAAATCGGAAGCGGTGATTGTCGCTCCCACTGAGGGGTCTTTAGCAAAACTTCCCGAGCGGGACCTTTCCTATCGCGGGCGATCCACGATGGAAGCCACCCCCGCGGCCGTCGCTCAGCAGGCCCGCCGAGAAGCGGCCAAACTCACCGCCGCCGACCAGACCGTGGAAGTGGACATGGCTTTTGATGCGGCGGATCTCTACCAGGTCCTGGACGCCACCCTTTACCAGCTCTTTGGCGTCAACTACATTGTGGATCCCAGCATCAAGGCCAAGGTGACCTTTCGGGCCAAAGGGTCTTACACAAAGCCGGCTTTTCTGAAGCTGCTCAACGATGTGCTTCAAGTCAGCGGTCTGGCCTTGGTGGCCGGGCCGGGGGACATGGTCAAGGTGGTGCGCAAGGATCTGGGTGGAGGGCTGAGCGGTACGGGGATTGACGGCTTTTCGGCTGAAGCGGGCTTTACGGATGTGACGCGCCTGATCCGTTTGCGGTATCTCAGCGCCGAAACCGCCGCCGCCAATATCAAGCCCTTTCTGTCTCCCAACGCCGTGGTGGTGCCGGACAAGACCAGTAACGCCTTGATCCTGACGGACACGCTGACCAACATCGAAAAGGTGGCCGGAGTGCTTTCGCTCATGGACGTGGATCGCATTCAGGAGGTGTCCTGGAGGATTTTTCCTTTGCTCCATGCGGAGGCGGACCAGGTGGCCCAGGAGTTGACGGAGATTTTGAGCAAAGAAGGACTTTTCATGCGCCCCGGCGCGGATTCCGGCGGCTTTCAGCTTTTTGCCATTAGAAGCCTGAATGCGGTGTTTTTGGCCACGCGATGGCCGGCGCTCATCGACCAGGCGGCCCGCTGGCTGGCCGTCATCGATCGGCCGGGCGAAGCCGGCCAAGGGGTCTACGTGTATTTTGTGGAAAACGGCTCGGCGGTGGAACTGGCCGATGTGTTGTCCCGGGTCTATGGGCTGCCCACGAGCACGTCGCGGACCTTGAGAACCGCGGCAAAGACTTCATCGGCGGTCAGCGCCAGAACTTCCAGATCCCGCTTGACGTCATCGTCCTCTGCACCCCTCACTGGCCCTACGGGGACCGGCCTTTCCACGGAAAGGCCGTCCGCTGCCGGCGCCGCTTCCACAGCGCCAGAAAGGACGACACTGGGATCAGGTGCCGGGTCTTTGGAGGCGGAAGTGGCCTTCATACCGGATGAAGCCACCAACAGCATCGTCATCAAGGCCAGGGAAAAAGATTACCGCATCATTCGAAACGTTCTGGAAAAGCTGGATCAAATACCGCGCCAGGTGCTCATCAACGTCATCATTGCGGAACTGTCCCTTTCGGGTTCCGCCGAATACGGCATTGAATGGTTTCTTCAGGGACATTACAAGGACTATACAGGCCAGTTCGTGCTGGACAATGCTCGATCGCGAGCCGTCAACACAGCTCTGGGGGCCGGAACCGGGTTTGCCGCCGCCGTCTTTGACAGCACCGATTTTCTTCGAAGTCTCATCAGCGCCCTGGGCAAGGACACCTCATTGAACATTCTCTCGTCGCCCAATATCATGGCTTCCGACAACAAGGAGGCCTATATCGAAGTGGCTGAAGAAATTCCCATTGTGACGGGGGAAGTGACCAGTCAGGAGACCACGGCGACGTCTCGCACGATTCAGTACCGCAAGACCGGCATCATTTTGAAGGTGACGCCGCACATCAACACCAGCGGCTTGGTCAAGATGGACATTTCGCAGGAAGTCAGTGAACGCGGGGAAAAGGATCCGGATCTGAAGACCACATCCATTGTGAGCCGGGTGGCGGAAACGTCTCTGGTGGTGCAGGATGGGCAGATGATCGTCATCGGCGGTTTGATGCGAAACCGCGATGCCGTGAGCCGCTCAGGCATTCCGGGCTTGCGCAACCTGCCTCTTCTCAAATATGTTTTCGGCAGCGAAGGCAAAGAAAACACCAAAACTGAACTCATCATCCTCATCACGCCTCGAGTGGTTCGAGATCGCAAGGAAGCGGAAGTGGTGACCCAGGAGTTTTCAAGAAAAGTCCAGGGGCTTAGAGAAATGCTGCAGTCTCGAGGCGCTGTGGTGGAGGAAAACTTTAAAGTTTCCGAACCGGAGGGACGATAAGACATAAAGAGGCGCCAGCTCGCCTGCCGGTGATTCTTGAAAGCGTGCAGGGAAAGGTGGTCATGTCAGCGCCTCAGGCCGGGGTGCACGAAGAAGAGCCTGATCGAGGAGGGTCTTCCATGAAGGTTCGGGCCAAGTGGATGTGGCGTTCCCTGGGGTGTGCGCTGCTGTGTGTTTTTGTCGTGGCGCCCTGGGCCGTGTGGGCTCAGGACGAAAAGGGATCAGACAATGCAACGCTGGTGGTGGCGCCACGCTCTGTGAATCTGGGAACGTTTCGGCTGCTTCCGGGCCAAAGCCTGGAGCCGGGCTCTTTTACGGTGACGGTGACCGGAGGGCCCAAAGCCGCTGATAATCAGACGTCCACCTTCTTCGTCTCCTGTGATGCTGTTTGGCTCAAGGTGGTGCCGACCACGGGGAATATTCCAGGCTCCTTTACGGTGACCGTGTCCATTTCCAAAATCATGGAAGGGAGCTTTACGGGAACCATCACCGTGGTTTCGGGCTTAGATCCGTCCAAAACGGCCGAGGTCACCGTTTCCTTGACCGTCGTGCGCACGCCGGGCAATCTTCTGACGGTCTCACCCGCGCAGATACAGCTGGATTTTACCACGGCCGACCTCTCGGCGCGGGCCTTTCCCGTGCTGGTGCGCAATGCGGATCCGTCGGACACGACCTTTTTGTGGTCGGCTGCCAGCGCCGTGCCTTGGTTGATCCTTTCGCCGTCCAGCGGCACCGGAAACACGACGGCCACCCTGACCGTGGATCCCACAAAAATTCCCGTTCTCGATGACGACTCCTACGTGGAAGGCAAGGTGGTCTTTTCTTCCAGCCTATCCACGGAGCCGGTGGAACTGGTGGTTAAAGCGCGGGTCATTCGCGTGGCGCGGGAGCGATTAAGCGTGTATCCGGGCTATCTCTTTTGGAGCCTGGAGCGCACGGCGGAGGGCTCTTTGGACGCGGCTTTCGCGCAGACCCTTTTTGTGATTGCTCAGGAAGCCGGCTGGTTTGCCACGGTGGATGTGCCGTTTTTGAATGTCTCGGTGAATCCCGACCTCGAAGTGCCGGGGTCCACGGGCAGATCCGGCTCCATTCAGGTGACGCCCGTTGCCGAGGCTCTTCAGGTCATGGGCTATGGCCGTTTTACGGGACGGATTACAGTCTCCAACGTCACGGGAGACGCTTTCCGCGTGATTCCGGTCACGGTGGATGTGCGGCGTCCCGGGGAACCCATCAGCGGACCTCCCGTCATGCCCGTCATTTCTCAGGCCACGGCGGGATTCCTTATGGTGGAAACCGTAGATTCGGCCTGGTTGGAACTGATCCTAGCCGCGCCTAGGATTGTGGCGCGCTATCCGACACAGGCCGCCTGCGCACAGGCCCAAGGGCGCTGGATGGATCCGGACGGGATGCCCGGAAGCCTGGATGAGACCTGCAGCTTGGACGAAAAGATCTATGTCCTTCTTTCCTTTCCCGACGCCCAGCCTGGCACGGTCTATACCCTTTCGGCACAGCATCCCAACGGGTTCGCTGTGGCGTTTCAAAGCGGCGTCAAGCAACCGGGAGCCGACGACTTCTATTACGCAGCGGGTCCCATTGGATCCATACCCTTGGGTCCTGTGCGCCTTTTGGGTCTGCAAGGCCGCATCATCGTGAGTTCTCGAGTGGGCAAAAGCTTGGCCGACGCCGCGGAAGTGCAACGGGCGCAGATCAATGTGCGAACCCCTGAGGGCACCTGGCTGGTCAGCGAAACCTATCGGGGAGCCGTCTATGATTACGGTACCGATCGAGCGTTACGGTTGCAGCGGGATTCGGAAAGCTACGACTTTGTGGGCACGTGGGGCGACACGCCGGTGATCTGCCGGCCTGGTGATGGAATGGGCAGGCTTTATGTGCTGGAGTTTTGGGAAAGAGGTGTGGCATACAGGTATGAAATCACGTCGTTAACGTGGCAAAAGATGGCTGGACGGTGGACCTTTGCGTATGGAAGGTCGTGGGAGGCCTTTGAGGCGACTCGAGTGGCATTTCGATAGAGCGGAGAACCCTTAGGTCTTCGAGGCACGAGGGATGGCTTGGGGCGGTCTGAGGGAGTGAGCGATGATCAGGACATGCTTGGCGATAGGGCTGGGCCTGTGGATGCTCTCCGGGTGTGGCACGTCGGTGATGGAGCTGAAGACTCCCGTCACCCGTGAGTCTTCGGTCGGGGAGGCCAGAAGGGTGGTCGTGCTGCCGTTTTCCGACTACACGGCGGAAGAGTCCCTCTACGGATATTGGAAGCGCAATGTTTTAATCAACGAAGCCTTGACGGATGAGTTTCTGCGTTATGGCTTTTCTCCGGTGGTCTACGAGGACGTGATGGCCTATCTTCTTGAAAAGGGCATTATTCGCGATACCACGCCGGAGGAGGGCAAGAGCACGGCGACGCTGGCCTTGGAAAAGGAACTGGCCAAAGATTGGTCCCCAGGCATGAAGGCGGAAATTCTCAGTGCCATCTATCGCAACGAAGCCCAGCGCCGTGCGGCCGAGCCTTACTGGAACCAGGAACGGCTGATCACACTGGACAGCGAGGCGGTTCGAGAACTTGGAGGCCGGTTTCAAGCCGACTACGTGCTCCGGGGCCGCGTTCTGGTGTTTCGGTCCGGACAGGAGGACAGTTTCAATCCTCTGCAAACGGGACTGCTGCCGTTTTTCTTTAAAGTGGGGTCGCGCACGGTTTTTGGCGTAGCGCCAAGCGATACTTATGAAATGATCGACAAGATGGCCATCGGCGGCCTCGTGGGGGCGGCTTTGGCCAAAGACAACTGGCCTCTGGAGGACAATGACAAAAAGTTTGTGGGCCATCCTCGGTTCGGCGGCGGGTTGGTGGGCGAAGAGGACTATGCCAGTTTGAATACGGCCATCTGGGGAGCGGCAGGCGCAGGGCTTGCCTTTCTGGCCCACAAAGGAGGCCGAGTGGACCATGGGTGGGTGCAGTTGCGTATGATCGCTCAAGACGCCCGCACAGGGCAGATCGTGTGGGTCAACCGTGCCGAAGTCAAAGTCCTTCCGAAAACCGTGTTCGGTGAAAAGGACGTGGATATTCTCACCAGCGAAGCCCTTCAGCACGCTGTGGGTCGGCTCGTGGACAACTTTGTGGCCAGCCTGACGGGCCGCGAAGTCCTTCGCAGCCGCGTGGACGGCACTTTTTATGTGACCCCGGCGGGGGGCATTCTCGCTCCCGACCGCACCCGTTACGGCACCATTCATGTAGGCCCACCGGTCGCCCGAACGATGGACTGAACCACGACACGGCAAGGGATCGGCAGGTCTGAGCCTGCCGATCCCTTTTTCCATCCCTTGACTGAGCGTTTTTAAGGAAGCACAAAGAATTAACGAACCATTTCCGACGGCACCGAACCCCAAAAGCTTTGTCTTTCCAAGAGCCCAATATCCACGGATGATCTCAGCCGCTATTGTGAGGCTTGCGTATTGAACATTTCCCCTTTCAAGGAGCCACCTTTGCTGCGCCGCATCTCGAAAATGAGGATCCCATTCAGAGTGCTTTTGGGCGTGCTTGTTCTGGTTTTTACGCTATGTGGCCTTGGGTGGGTGAGCCCAGCCTTTGCTCAGGGCGGAGCTGATTCCGTTCCCGGCGAGATTCTTGTCAAATTTAAGGAGGGATCTGTCGGTGCGGTTGAGGCACGCCGAACCCAGGCGGCCATGGAAGAACGCCGGGTGCTGCAGTCCTTAGGCGTGCATGTGGATCGGCATTGGCCGGAATGGGGTGTGCATCGGGCTCGCCTCGAAGATCCGGCTCGGCTGGCAGAGGTCTTGCAAAATCTTCGAGCCCGCGACGACGTGGAATTTGCGGAACCAAACTACCTTCGCCATAAGCTGGAAATCGTTCCCAACGATCCCTATTACGCCGAACAGTGGGCTCTGGAAAAAATCGGGATGCCAAAGGCGTGGTCCGAGAGCACAGGCAGTGCCGGAGTTCTTCTCGGTGTCGTGGACAGTGGCATCGATCTGCAGCACGAAGATCTTGCGCAAAAGATCTGGAAGAATCCCAGGGAGGTGTGTGGAAACCGCTGGGATGATGACGGGGATGGCTTTGTGGACAATTGCCATGGCATCAACGTGATCACGGGCTTTGGTGATCCGATCGACAGCGACGGCCATGGAACACACATTGCCGGGACCGCCGCCGCCGTGGGCAACAACGGGCGCGGCATGGCCGGCGTGGACTGGCGTGCGAGGATTTTACCCATGAAATTTTTGGGGGAAGGGGGCGGGAACGTCGCGGACTTTCTGGAAGCGGTGGCTTTTGCCAAGGCCCGCGGCGTTCGCGTCATCAACATGAGCTTTGGCGCCTATTCCTATTCCGAGGCAGAAAAGCAGGCCATCGCCGGAGCACCCAACATTCTGTTTGTGGCCGCGGCGGGCAACGAGCGCTACGACAACGATTTTCATCCTTTGTATCCCGCCAGTTACGACCTGCCCAACCTCATTTCCGTCGCTTCCAGCAACACGTCAGACATGTTGTCCGGTTTTTCCAACTACGGTGTGCAAACCGTCCATGTGGCCGCTCCCGGGGAAAACATTCTCGGGACCCTACCCGGCAACGGCTACCACAACCTTACAGGCACCTCCATGGCCACGGCCTTGGTGAGCGGCTTAGCCGCCTTGGTCTTTTCCAAATATCCCACGGCGACTCCGGCCCAAGTCAAAGCCCGCATTTTGCGAACCGTGGACCTGTCGGACGCGCTGCAGCCTATCCTGACCAAGGGGCGCATCAATGCCTATCGAGCGCTGAGCGAATCCATAAGTGGACCATACGTTTTCAGAATTATTCCTCAGAGGGAAAGGGTTGGAGCCCAAGTTATTCTTAGAGGTGCTGGGTTCGGATATGTCCCCGGTGTGGTCATTTTCGCAGGCAATGTCACCGGGCAGGTGGTTTCGTGGACGGATGAAAAAATCATTGTTAAGGTACCGAAGGGGGCTCTTTCCGGTGAGGTTTTCGTTCAAACGGCGACCGGCACCAGCAATGGTGTATTTTTCGAGGTTTCCATTGAATTCGCATCCGGGCTGCAGATCGTCTTTCCTGAAGTTCGGGCTGCCCCCTCCCATATTCCCATTTTGGTGGTGTCGAATTTTTCTAAAGAACCAGCCACTGCGTACGTGCAGATCATTGAGGCGCCCAATAGAACACGGACCACGATGATCATTCAGTTGGAGGGATTGGAAAAGTACATTGAAGATTTGAGTTATTTCTACAATCGGCGTGCAGTGCAGTCTCTCACCGTCACATGTCAGTCCTTCAGCCCTGTGAGTGCTGCCGTGGTCAGTCTGAGCCCGGATTTGTCAAAAGTCGTGGCAATGCCGCCCATTATAGGAAAAGCAGCCGATCTTGGAGGGGTGAGTCCTCGATGAAGCGAGTTCTTGTTGGTTTGGTCGTGATGCTGTCCCTGACAGCCTGTGAAATGGCCGGGGTGAGGTCCCCCTCGCTGTCGCCGCACGAGGCGTTGCGTCAAAGGGCGGAGTCCTATTGGAGCGCTAAAAAAGCAAAAGATTGGAAAACGGTGCAAACTTTCGTGGACCCAAAGGTCCTTCCAAGTCTCCAGGATTATTTCAGGAAACATGATGAGTCCAAAGACCTTTCGACCATCGTTTCATTTGAGATTCAAAAACTTGTGGTGGAAGGGGATAGAGGCCACACCGTGACGGCGGTTTCCTTTCTTCTCGTGCATCCCCTTCTTGGTAAGCCGTATCCGTTGCACCAAACGGTGGAAGACCATTGGGTGCAACGAAACGGGTTGTGGTATGTCGTCATTACCCCCCCCAACATGGAGGACTTCTTGCGGCGGCTGCAAAAAAAGCCTGAGAGGTCGAAGCCGGGAGGATGAAAGGAGGTGGCATTTTTTCGTGACGAGAAAAAGGATGGACGTGTTGGTTTGATCCGAAGGCACGAGGCGTCAACAAGAATGAAGGAGAAATGATCATGAAAAGACTGCTCTGTGTTGCCATGACCTTGGCATTGGTTTTGGGCATTGGAATGGCTTATGCGGAAGACGCTAGAGTGCCGCAGGAATTTCAGGCCCAATACGAGCAAGAAACCGGCGCAAAGGCGGCGTTTTTCATTTGGTTTCCTGTAGCTCCACAGCTCAAAACACCGGGCTGGCAAAACATTCTCATTCTCTCCAATGCCGCTAACATTCCGATACAAGTTCAATGCTGGTTCACATCTTTCGCCCGAACCCAGACTGTAAAACCATATAGTTTGGGTCAGTTTGAAAAGAAGATTTTCTTTTTAGAAGATGAGTTGGGATCTAAGGACGAAGTCTATGATATTTTCTGCGGATCTTCGAATCTGTTCGGCGCGGGACTCTTGTTGCTTGAAAAAGGCGCCATCGTCACAGCGTGGCCTCCAGTGGTCTTTTTCTAGTCGAGAATTATGGCGGGCTGATTCCCATCCACGAAGACGTCCCGGGCGCTCTCTCGGGGGGCCGCTCGGGGCGTCTTTGCTGCCCCGTAAAAGTCAAATTTTCAGCCGGACCTGCTCCCACCGCCTTTTAAGGGCGCTCTGACAAGAAATTTGAAAAGCCGCAGAGGGAAGAGGGCCATTATTCGAAAAATGGGACGCCACCGAGGCGTATTGTGCATTTTCATCTCCACGTAATCCAAAAATTGGACAAGCACAGAACGGAAAGGGACCTGGGGGTCGATGTAAAGGGCCCGCTTGGGGGAAGGCGTGTGAGGCTCGGCTTGAGAGCCTTCAGCGCAAAGGAAAACCCGCCTTTTTCTATCCCAAAAGGCGACAGGCACCAGGTCATGGTAGTCCCTCACCATATCCACGTTTGTTCGAAAGGGCATATCCTTAAGATGCCGCGCAACTTGATCAATAGAATGGGGCGACGCCTCAAGCTGGCGCAGCGTCTGAACAATGGCATCTGCCCGCGGTTCGCATACCCATCCGGAGACGCCGTCTTGAACCCGATCCAAGAAACTTCCCACGGTCGTGACAACAGGGGGAATACGGAGCGCCCACAGTTCACTGAGAGTGTAACTAAAAGTTTCCGGGACGATGGAGGCAAGAAGACCGACATCGGGGTTGAGCTGCTTAGCAATCATGGGAAGATCCTTCCTGCGGTAATGGGAAACAATGGTCACGTTGGGAAAGGTTTTGAAAAGGGCCCCGTCTTCACCGCATCCAAGCAGGGTGAATGTGAACGGATGTGCCAGTCTGCCGATGACCTCCAGAAGGATAGACTGCCCCTTCTCCTTTGAGAGGCGCCCGGGGACCAAAACGTGCAGCCCCTTGCCTTGTCCACCGTCCGACCGTCGCGTGGAAAGCCCGGTCTGCTCGGAGGCAAAATCAGTGGGAATCCCGTGCGGGATGACGTGACGCTCGAGGTGGGCCAGGCGCGGTTCGATCCGCAACAGGTTTCGAAACACGGAAGGGGAGGGCGCAACGAGCGGAATTTTTTCGGCTATGAGTGTATCGACAAAATTCTTTCTTAACAGCAGAAAGTCCGATGGCGTGACATTGCGAAAAATTTGGGGCAATGGGTTGTGTGCAAAGCAGGATTGAATGATATTTTCCGTGCATTGCACGCACTCTCCAAAAAAGTAAAGATATAAATAGGGGCAGATGGGGTAAAAATCGTGAAAGATACCAATTGTTTTTAATCCCGTTCGATAAACATCCAGAGAATGCCCGATGACCGACGAAACCAAAATGACTTCGACTCCAAAAGTTTCTAGAATTTCTCTCAAAACGTGTTTGTATTCATAGTGAGAAACCGCCGTCGCTCGAATGGGTAAAGAAAGGTTCCACTCGCGGATTGGAATGGGGGAATCCTGCGCGTAAAGAGCAAGCCGTTGCCCGAAGCGGCCCCAAGTACCGATGGACCGAAGCACCAGATTGTGGCGCTCCTTGTCTGCCTCGAGAAAATCCTCAACCCATTGGCCCAATCCTCCTCCCCAACTGTGGGCCACGTGAAGTTGTGTCGGTCGAATGGGTTTCGTGCCGGCTTCGTTCGGCCCCTCTGCAGACCGGTTGGCAAAAGCCCATCGAAGGCCTGTGAGCGGGTGCTGCCGGAGGAAGTCCTGGATGTCTTCCCGACGCATGAGAAGGGGATCGCGATTCTCCCATGGAATTCTGGAATCATCCACATAAAGCGCCTCAAAGCCCACAAGAGTCCAGCCCGCGGCCCAAAGGGCCTGAGCCAAGGCATCGTCGGAAAGATTTAAAATGTGGTCGCCCAGATGCATCAAGGCCGCGCTCCGAAAGAAGACACACGAACGCAGGTACACGGGGACATCGAAGATTTTTTTTCGACACGCGGACTGCAGCCATTGCGTCGTGGCGTCAGGGTCGAGAGGGCGTCGAGGCGGCTTTGCCGTCAGGGAAAAGAAAGGGTCTCGAGCGGAAAGCGGAGAGACGGCCGCAATGACGTCATCCAAGCAGGCGACGGAGCACAGAAGATGTTCCCAGTTACGACTGACGCGAATCCCTGCTCGAAGGAAAATAACGTCTCGGTTCTCTAAATGAAGAGCGCGGTACGCTCTACCGATGGCGGATCCTTGTCCCGAAGGAAGAATGACATGGGCGAAGACTTCCTGAAAATCCTTTGGAACGGTGACACCTTCTTCGGCGGCCACAATAAGTTTTCCTCGGCTTTGGGCAGTATGGAGGCTTTGCAGGGTCAACTCAAGGAATTTGTCTTCGCCCCGCCCGGCCAAGAGGCACACAAATGGTTCGTTCTTAATGGAGTTGGTTGAGAAAATCTTGCCCATGTTTTGCTAGACTCGGCGTTTCAGCGGACAAAGGGACGGCTTACGGCGAGGGCGGCCTCAAGGGCTTTGACCAAGCAGGGCTTGCAAAAGCCAGGCAGGCGGGGGCTGCTGACGATTTTTTTCTTTGTATACGAGGCGAATTCCCAAAGTGCCCGCCTGTACGGAACATCCAAACCCATAGGGGTGGACGAGGTGCCACCGTCTCCATAGTGGGCTTTATACCAATGATAATAGCTGTGATTGATATCCTCCGCCGAGAAGGGGTTCGGAAAGGCCTTCTGCACGTCAGGGCGGGTTCGATAGACGGCGCGCTGGTGTGCGCTGATGATCTCCCCGTTACTGTACCTGGCGTACACAGAGTCTCTGTGGCCGAGGAGCTCCTGGCCCTCTTGCTTGCACGCCTCAATGTACCACTGGCGCAACTCAAAAAGGACCCTCTTGTCTCCGGCATATTTCTTGAGCATGATTTCCTGGGCACCGCTGTCAAAGCCTGAAAAATGATAGAACCCCAAAGGCTTGCCGTTAATGAAGATGCCGCTTTTGAGCGAGCCTTCCGCGTGACGATGGCTGAGGTTCCAGGTGGCCACGTTGAAACCGGGGTCCCGCAGGATCACCACCTCATCGAAAAAACACGGCGCCAGATCCACCCAGCGCTGGTCGGTGAAAAGCCCTCCAGGAATATCGTCCTGACAGAAGTGATAAAGGCGTGCACTCCACCAATCCAAAAACCGCATCCCCTCGCCCGTTCGTCGAACGCCGAGAAACCCCAGGTTGAAGACACCGTGCTTGAGGCTGGCGATTTCATTATCGGCGACGGCGCCCAGATCCTCTTCGGGGTCGGTGAGATGCGGGGTGAGTAAAATGCTGCCTCGTTCCAGATGAGCCGCCAACTCGTCAAATCTTCCAAAAACGACAATGTCCGGATCAAAATAAAAGACTTTGTCGGCCGCCGTTTCTCGAAAAATCTTCTGAAAAGCCAATCCCTTCACGGCGGTGCACAGTTCCACCAGGCTGTGCCCAAAGATCCAGCCTTTTTTGTTGGGAATATCCAGAGAATCCAAAACGATGAGGTTGTCAAAGGGTTCCCGGCGCAGATCAAAGTCTGAAGGAGGCTCGTCATTCAAGCACAGATGCATGTGCACGTCGGGACAGACGGATTTGAGGGATCGTGCAAGAACCCGCGCCTTTGGAAGATAGTTGCAGGTGATACTGGTAAATGCATGAATGCTTTGTGGTTTCAATAGCTTATTCCTTATCCGAAGATGGGCTTGTTACAGGGGTTTTGCCGGTCAGTTGTTGGTACCGAGTCTTGGCCTTATGAAACGAACCAAAAACGAACCGCAGCGGAGCCGTCAGTTTCCAAGCCGTGGAATTCAAGAGAATTTGCTTTTCATGTTCCAAGGCCTTCAGCTGGTCCTTGAGAAAATTCATCTCCTGGGATTGATGGTGAGACACGTCGCGCTGCATGGTCAAAGCGGCCTGAAC